>VYFB01000149.1 GCA_009842645.1 Nitrospira sp. SB0677_bin_15
AAGCCTCGGGTTTCGCTCCGGGACGCCTTGCCCTGCATCCCGCTATCACAATAAAGCAGAGGTTCCCTGGTTACTCGGCCTGGGGAACGAGTAATTTTTCGCCTTTGCGAAACACTGCGTAAATCGCTTGTGAAGGACAGGCGTCAAGGCACATCCGGCACGTATCCATGCACCGCGATTCGTCGAATTTATACGGGGGGGTCGATAGCCAAGCCCCAGTGGGGCAGACGGGTATGCAGACGGCCTTATGTGTGCAGCGGTCCGGATGACGGACCAGGTGATCTCGAGATACCATCATGGGTTTCACTCCTTCGAACAGACCTCCGGAGAACATATCCAACATGTTTTCGGGACGTCGCATCTTATGAATTCCATTGCTTGACGAGCGACCGAATCCGGTCCTTTAACTCGGGGATGCCGTCCAGGTTGTTGTGAATGGCACCCAGGATATTTTCCAGGCGTGCCGTTCGGGTTGCTTCCTTGTCCCGTTGGGCCAGTGCTTCGTATTCGCGATAGGCGTCGGGATACAAGTCCCGAAGACGGGCTTCTACAGTCTCTATCCCGTCCCGGAGTTGCTTCGGTTCCGGTGCCAAAGGTGGTACAATGGCAAACGTCCCGTTATCGAGCATGAGCACCTTGGCGTCGCTGTGTTCAATCGCGGTTACGGACGTGACGGTGCGGCCGGTTGCCTCATCCCAGGACCGGAGCAGCCCGGGAAATTGTTTGAGGAACGCGACTTTTTCCTGGTTCGCTTTCCATTTGGTTTCATTTGCCGACATGTCGGGATGTGAATCGTTATGATTAAGCCAATTTGTGTTGAGCCATGGCATGGAATGTTTACGAGGCACCGGGAGTGGCGCGGGATTCCAGCCGGAGCGGCGGAACGTCGTGCCCCGGCATCAACAGGCGTTCGACCAATTCGCCCTTGATTACGTGTCGTTCCATAATCTCCGTAACGTCGGCTTCGCTTCCGACCCAATACCAGACGCCCTCCGGATAAATGACGATGCTGGGGCCATATTCACAATGATCCAGGCACCCGGCCTTGTTAGCCCGGACGATGCCCTTGAGCCCGAGTCGTTGAACTTCCTGTTTGAAGAATGCGTGCAGTTCCGCTGACCGGTTGTCGGCACAACACCCCCTGGGGTCGCCCTTGGGCCGTTGATTAATGCAAATGAAAATATGATGTTTGAATCCACTCATACTTGCCTCTCTTAACAGATTTTGCCGCGAGGCACAAAATAGTACAGGAGGGTTCTTTCTTCTGTCCAGTCATATGCGATAATGGAGAGAAATGAAGATCGGCATCGCCAAAGAGATCAAGGACCATGAATTCCGGGTGGCCTTAACGCCGGAAGGGGTGGATGAAGTCGTTCGAAGCGGCCATGAGGTTTTGGTCGAGACCACTGCCGGCCAAGGGTCAGGTTTTTCCGATGATTCGTATCGCACGGTGGGAGCGCGTATTGCGTCGTCGGCAGAGGAACTCTTCGACCGGGTTGAAATGATCCTCAAGGTCAAGGAGCCGCTCGAGTCGGAGACAGTGTCTTTGCAGCCCCGTCATATCTTGTTCACGTTTCTCCACCTGGCGTCGTCGAAGACCTTGACCGAGGCGTTGATGAAATCCGGGTGTACGGCTATTGCGTACGAAACCATGGAAGACGAGAGAGGCCACCTGCCCATGTTGCTGCCCATGAGTCAGATCGCCGGAAAGCTGGCGGTGCAGGTCGGCGCGCATTATCTGGAGCGGACGCAGGGGGGAAAGGGTATTCTCCTCGGTGGCCTGCCTGGGGTATCGCGGGGACACGTTGTCATTCTCGGCGCCGGTGGAGTCGGCTCAACCGCGGTGGAAATTGCGCTCGGGATCGGGGCGCGAGTCACCGTCATCGGTAACGATATGAGTCAATTGCAGAGGTTGCAGGAGCGTTTCGGGAACAACCTGGCGACGTTGGCCTCCCAAAGACTCGTGATTGCGGAAACCGTGAAAAGCGCGGATTTATTGATCGGAGCCGTCATGGTCAGGGGGGCAAAAAGTCCGGTCTTGGTTTCACGGTCCATGGTGGCGACGATGAAAAAAGGCGCGTTGATCATGGATATTGCGGTTGACCAGGGAGGGTGCGTTGAGACCACGAGACCGACGACGCACGCCGCCCCAATTTTTGAAGTGGACGGGGTCCGGCATTACGGCGTGACAAATATTCCCGGAATTGTGCCACAAACCTCAACCTATGCCTTGACCCAAGCAACCTTACCTTTTATAGTCCGGTTGGCCAACAGGGGAGTCAAAGCGGCCCTGCGTGATCCGGGTATGGCCCTCGGGGTGAATGTGCGTCATGGGGTGATCACGTATCCGGCGGTCGCCGAGGCGCATGGATTACCCTGTGAGCCGCCGGTCCGGGAAGAGTAAACGAAAGCAAGGTCGTCGGGGCGTAGCGCAGTTCGGTAGCGCACCGCGTTCGGGACGCGGGGGTCGGAGGTTCAAATCCTCTCGCCCCGACCAGCCATTGCCGCACGTCTTCATTCGTTGACAACCTAATAGAGACGATGAGGCAGTAGTGCACGGTTTGTTTTTCCATGCAAACTCTCTACCTCTCTTCACCCCTCCTTACAAGTGAGGGGAATTGGGAGAGTCGTTTCCCCCTGTGTAAGGGGAGGTCGAGCTAGGCATGCCCCTGCGAAAGCGGGGGTGGGGTAGAGCCAACCTGATGACTGTCCTGCTCATCATTGGAGTCGGAATCCTGGTCGGTGGTATCACCTTGATCTGGTGGCGTCTCCGGACACTGACGCAAACGGTCAAAGAGTTGACCCGGCAGCAGTATGACGGCCGAAACGAGTTCAAGGAGACGGCCCGGCAACAGTCGGAATCGCTCTCAATCCTGCGCTTGCAACTTGCCCACTTGGCATTTGGCCGGGAACTCGACGGCACTCTGGTTCGGATGGGGACCTTGTATCGCCAAGCGGATGCCGACGAGGCTCGGCAATTGGTGGAACAGTATGACGCAGGGCCCAACTCGGATTTGATGGTCGTGGACGTTCGCAGTCAAAAAGAATTTCTTCAAAGCCACGTCCCGGGAGCCAAACATATTCCGTTTGAGTATCTTGAAACGCGTTTCAGGGCCGAAGTGCCCAAGGAAACGAAAAATATCTTAGTGTACTGTTCTCAGGGTGAACGCAGTCGTCTCGCGTGTGACTTTCTGAGCCGGGATGGGTATACGACTCTTGTCAATATGCGGGAGGGTTTTCAAAAATGGACGGGCCCGGTTCTCGGCACGGGCAGTCTCGATCTGGTGCAAATTCAATCCAAGGCTTCAGACGGTCACGTCGTTCGGGAAAAGGCACGGTTGTAATGGCTGAGCCGTATACGATTCTGAAGGTGATGGGGCCGTATCGTGAGCCCCGGGAGTCCGCATTATCTTTCGATTATTCCGTGCAACGTCCGCATTGGGCGACCCCGCAGGGGGTGCGGGTCAAGATCGCCCTTGAAGAAGAATTGGACCTGCTCAAGACGAAGATCTTGCAGCTTGCAGGCGGAACGGCCGGCCAGCAACTTCGCATCAATCAACTGCTCGGACGCGCCATTGCAGACCGTAAGCTTGAAATCGCCAATGAGGAAAATCTGTTCAACGACCGCCGGGACGTTATGCTCGACCCCTTCATGGGCACGTTAGCCCACCTCTTTCCCCGCCTCGAAGCCTGGATGCACCATGAACGCGACAGCCTCCGGCAAGAAATTCGCGAAAAAGTCGGCCTATAACCTACCAGAGAAGAGAGAAAATTGCCAATGACACTCCGAACCGTCATTCCTGCGAAAGCAGGAATCCAGGGACTTTCCTTTCTGCTCTTTCATTCATGCGAACCCGTCCGGAACCCAAAACCCTGGATTCCCGCTTACTACTGCGGGAATGACGGAAAGAGGCGATTTTCACATCAGGGGCACTGGGTGATCGTGAGTCTGTGGCAGGGGAGAGCGTCAGCCTCAAAACAAGGGTTGATACTGGCGTGAGTACAGGCCGGTGGCTTTTTCGCCGAATCCCAGGGAGGCCCGTTCGGGGTGATTTTTCTGATTGAGATTCACGGCGTAATGCCCTCGCACTTGTTCCATGGCTATTTCGAATGGAATGGAACTTTGGTAAAAGTCCCCGGGCGCGTGAGCACCCACCGACAAAATTTCAATGGCCTCCGGCACGGCGTATTTGGGATCGGAAAAAATATACACCTCGGCGATGGCAAATTCTCCCAGATCGTTTCCCGGCGTGGTGGCAGGAACCTGCGAAGCCAGGGAGCCATCCATTCGTGACCGTCTCAGGTGATTAAGCAAAGCCACGACCTGGCTGTCGGTGGTCTGTTGCGGGACGAGCAGGCTCAGGGCATTCATCTCCTGCACGTGAGCCGTGACTTTAACCGGAGGCACCGGTGCTGATTTGGCTTCCTTCAGCAGCAGGGCGAGTTGTTCCGATCTCACTTCATTCCCCTGTGGAGGCTGGATATTCTTCGATTTTGGAATAATCGCCTGGATAAACAGCCACAGCCCGATAATCACCCCGAAGAGGACGATCGCCGGATGCAGACCTACGCGCTTGTTTTGTTCCTGGGGTTCCGGGTCATCCATGGTCATGGTCACGGGTTTCGAGCGTAACGGTCGTATGGGAGCCTTCGGTTGCTTCCTGTTTTTTGGCGGCTTCCCATAACCCCTCCCATTCCAAGGCCGTCATTTCTCCAAGAGGTTTTTTCTCCCGATCCCCTTGACGCTCCATATATTGGAAACGTGCGGTGAAACGGTTGTTTGCCTTGCGTAGGGCTTCCTCCGGGTTGATCCGCAAAAAACGCGCCACGTTGACGATGGTGAATAACACGTCACCCAATTCGTGTTCAATGGCCGCGTTCGTTTCCGGTTCCTGCAGGGAAGGCTCGGAGTCGGGGAGGCAGGGGGCTACCGCTCGCAGTTCCTCCAATTCCTCGTTGAGTTTTTCAAATACCTGTTCGGGCGTCTCCCAGTCAAATCCGACGCGTGCCGCTCGCTTTTGAATCTGATGGGCTCGCAACAGGGAGGGAAGCGAAACGGGAATTCCCGCTAGAATTGAGTCGGATTCCGTTGAACGTTCTCCCCGTTTGATCTCCTCCCATTGAGTGACGACCTGTTCGGAATCAAGTTTGGCCCCCCCGGTGGCTGAAAAGACGTGAGGATGCCTGCGGATGAGTTTATGCGTCAAATCCGTGATGACGTCTTCAATGTCGAATGTCTGCTTTTCCGACTCAATATGGGCATGAAGTAAAACCTGGAGCAGAAGGTCTCCAAGCTCTTCGCGCAGGTGCTGAGGATTTTGTGTATCGAGAGCCTCAAGTACTTCATAGGCTTCCTCCAATAGAAACGGTTTGAGCGATTCGTGGGTTTGCTTGATATCCCAGGGGCATCCCCCGGGAGAACGAAGTTTGGCTACCACTTCGACAAGATCGTGAAAGGGTTGAGTCATGTTGTTCTCCATTGTCCCGTCTAGTATTTGTGAAGGGAGTAAGATAGCCGGTTTTCCTTTTGGCTTCAATCGACTTCTTATCCTTGCGGGGCTGTTTGGATTGTGTTAGTTTTGCAAATTGGTGAGTGTGGGGCATGGCTGACAATCAAGAATCAGGGTTCGTGATCCGCGATAAACGCGGTCAGTCGAGAGAAGAACCGGAGCCCCGTAAAGACACGATTTCTTTCGCTGCCACGGCGCTTCCCCCTTCACACTCAAAAGCGTCTCACGAAGGTCCGCCGCTCTCCTTTTCGACGTTTATTCTTTCGCTAGGTACGTCGGCGTTGATGTTGATGGGGGAGCGGTTGTCGTCTGAGAACCCCGCTCTTCCGGTCAACCTGCCACAAGCCAAAGAAATCATCGATATTCTTCGCATACTGGAAGAAAAAACCAAAAGTAACCTCACGGAAGAAGAGACGAACGTGCTTCATGACATGTTGTACACGTTACAGATGAAGTATGTTGAGTTGGCTTCGAGGTCCTCGTAATCGAATTTTCGTTGTTCCTGCCTTTTCTTTCCCGTACACTTGGGCTTGCCGTGCCCGTTCAATCCGTGGGATTTCTATTGGCAATGAGAAACAGTGCCCCGTTTACCTTCCTTCGTGGATGCGCAACGTGTGCCTTCATTGTTGCGAGGTAGCGTTCCGGTGACGTTATGGCGACTTCTAAATTGCCACCACGTTTGCTTCCCTCCTCGAAATCGAATCAACGGCTGATCCTCGATGATGAGCCAGCCACCCAAGCCCGCTGGCTTCATTCGAAACCTGTCTGGATCGTCCTGTTTTTCCTCGTTCCATGTTTGCTCCTGACGATGTATTACGCACAGTACGGTGGATTCGGAGGAAGGTCGGCCGATTCGCTTCTGCCCAGTCCCAGTTATGCCTTGGTGATGTTCCTCATCTACCTGGACGTCGTCGGGTTGGTTGTCCTGACCCTTCTCCTGTCCCGCAATTTGATCAAGGCGTATTTCGAGAAACGGCACAAACGGTGGGGGTCGGGGTTTCGTACAAAACTGATTGCCGCATTCATTGGTTTTTCATTGATCCCCACCCTTTTGTTGGCGGTGATGGCCAGTGAGGTAATCAATGAGGTGATGAAAGTCTGGTTCAATAACCAGATCGAAGTTGTCCTGAAGGATTCCGAAGAATTATCCAGGATGTACCATGAGGGACATATGGCATTGGCCGTGCAGAGTGCCAGGGCCATCAGCCGGGAAATTTATCGGGAAGATTTTTTGCAACCGGACTACCGCGAATTATTAATCGCGGCCGTGGCCCGGAAGCGTGAAGAATTCAACGTCACGGGCGTGGAAGTCTTCTCGTCGAAATTGGAAATGCTCGTTCGTATGACCGCCCCGGAGGCAACCGACAGGACGTTCCGGTTGCCGGTGGGACAACTCGTTCGTCGAGCGTTGGATTCGCAGGACGAAGTCACGTCGGTACAAATCGCCCAAGCCGGACGGCTGATCCGTGCGGCGGTGCCGGTCGCCTCCAATACCCAACCCGGGGAAATTGACGGAGTCGTGGTGGTCAATACCTACGTTTCGGAATCGATCCTGGCGAAGATGCAAGGGATTGCCAAACAATATACGGACTACCGGCAAATGAAGGCATTGGAAAATCCCATTAAGGTTGGAGCGTACCTGTTCGTCGCCGTCGTCACGGTCTTGTTGCTGTTCAGCGCCACGTGGTTTGGGTTTTACGTCGCGCGAAGCATCACCGTGCCGATTCAAAAATTGGCCGAAGGGACCGAAGCCGTGGCGCGTGGTGATCTCAACGTGAGTA
Organism: Nitrospira sp. SB0677_bin_15; assembly: GCA_009842645.1. Lineage (GTDB taxonomy): Bacteria > Nitrospirota > Nitrospiria > Nitrospirales > UBA8639 > Bin75. Next base: position 7,292 of record VYFB01000149.1, read on the forward strand.
TTCAAGTCAATGCCACCGATGAAATCGGGACGTTGATCGAATCGTTCAATCGAATGACCCAAGACCTGTCTACCAGCAAAGTGAAACTGGAAGAGGCCAACCAGTCTCTCGTGGAATCAAACGTCGAAGTCGACCAGCGCCGGGCTTATACGGAAGCCGTAGTGGATACGATTGCGTCGGGCGTGATGTCGATTGATACCCGCGATACGATTACCACGTTCAACCATTCGGCTGAACGGATTTTAGGGGTGGAGGGAGAGGCCGTTCGCGGACATTCCGTCTTCGACGTGTGCAAATCGCATCAATTCACGTTGTTTCAGGAAGCCTATGACAGGATCTTACTCGACGCGCGGGATACGCTCACCCTGGAAGGACAAATGGAGGTGCAGGGGAAACTCCTCACAATGGGCTTGAATCTTTCCCGCATGAAAAACGAGGCAGGCCAAAATTTGGGATTTGTCTTTGTCTTCGAAGACCGGACCGAATTAATCAAGGCACAAAAAACCGCAGCATGGCAGGAAGTGGCGCAACGCGTCGCGCACGAGATCAAGAATCCCCTGACCCCCATTCAATTGGCGGCGCAACGGTTGCGAAAAAAATATTTTGAACGGTCGGCTGATTTTAAGGCCATCTTCGATGAATCGACGAACGTGATTGTGAACGAAGTCGGCAGTTTGAAGCGCATGGTGGATGAATTTTCCAAGTTTGCCAGGTTGCCGGCTCCGCATATGTCCAAAGAATCGTTGCATGATATCATTGACAAAGTGACGGCGTTGTATCGTGGAGGCCACCATGACGTCGAATTTATTCAGGACTTCGACTTTTCGGTGCCGGATGTCAACGTCGACCGGGAACAAGTGCGTCGCGTCTTTGTGAATTTGTTTGACAATGCCGTCCAGGCCATGAAGCATAAGGGGCGAATTTGGGTCGCGACGGAGATGGATTGGAAGAACCATCGGGTTCGTATTACGGTGGCCGACGAAGGGCCGGGCATTGCCCAGGAAGATCATGGGAAATTGTTTATTCCGTATTTTTCCAGAAAACGAATGGGAACCGGACTTGGACTGGCGATTGTTCATCGAATCGTGACGGATCACAACGGAACAATCCAAGCCTTCAATCGTTTTCCTCATGGGGCCTCGTTTACGATCGAACTTCCAGCCGCCTGAAGTCTGGAGATGGTGCATGGCACCGCAAGACCTCATTCGCCATATTCGTTCATATAATCTGTTGTTGATCTCACGTGACCTGGGGGAATAAGCATGTCCGGTACCATCTGCGTCGTCGATGATGAACCGTCCATCTTGAATGCCCTGAGTAGCATTTTGGAGGATGAGGGGTATCAGGTAACGCTCGCGAAAAATGGTGAAGATGCCATGAAAGTCATTCAAATGGAGCCGCCGGACGTCGTGATTCTGGATATTTGGATGCCGGAACTGGACGGCTTGGAAGTCTTGACACGCGTGCGCAAACTCTTTCCCAACATGATGGTTATTATGATGTCCGGGCATGGTTCCGTCGAAACTGCGGTGAAAGCGACAAAGCTGGGCGCCTATGACTACCTGGAGAAGCCTTTGGACCTTGAAAAGGTCACGATTCTGGTCCGGAACGCATTAAACCAACACAAGCTGGAAGAAGAAAACATCAACCTTCGTGTCAAGGTTGAGCGGCATTCAAAACTCGTTGGGGCCTCTACTGTGATGGAAAAGCTGCGACAACAAATCGCAGCTGCGGCGCCAACTCACAGTCGCGTGCTGATTTCAGGAGAAAACGGCACAGGAAAGGAATTGGTGGCAAGAGCTATCCACCTGCAAAGCCCCCGCCATAATCGTCCGTTTGTCGAAGTCAATTGTGCGGCAATTCCTGAGACGTTGATTGAGACGGAACTGTTCGGGCATGAACGAGGCGCATTTACGGGAGCCGTTGATCAAAAACGCGGGAAATTCGACTTTGCCAACGGCGGCACCTTATTCCTCGACGAAATAGGCGATATGAGCCTGGCGACCCAAGCCAAAGTGCTTCGCGTCCTGGAGGAGCAGCAATTTACCCGGGTCGGAGGCGGAAAATTGATTAAGGTCAACGTTCGCGTGCTCGCGGCTTCCAATAAGGATTTTCAGCAGGAAATTGAAAAGGGAAACTTTCGCGAAGATCTGTTTTACCGGTTAAACGTGTTGCCTATAGAAATTCCGCCACTTCGTGCACGACGTGAAGATATTCCGGCTCTCACTCGTCACTTTTTGAAAATTCACGCAGAAGAACAAGGAGTGAAGTTGAAAGATATCACTTCAGAGGCGCTGGACGTCCTGGTACGTCATGATTGGCCAGGCAATATCCGGGAACTACGCAATCAAGTTGAACGTTTGATGATTATGGTTCCGAAAAACACCATTGAGATGGCCGACGTTTTGCCGTTTATGCCGAGAGGATTCAGCCGAATCAATCCTATGGACGCCTACGATTCCCTGCGGGAAGCCCGGAACGCGTTTGAACGCGAGTATATTGCCGTTCGTTTGCGCGAAAACAATTGGAACGTCTCAAAAACTGCGGACGATCTGAAAATCGAACGAAGTCACCTGCATCGGAAAATTAAACTGTTGAACGTGGAACTTCGTTCGGAACACTGATGCCCCAGACTTTCACCATTGAACGTATGGTTGCCGGCGGCTGGGGTCTCTCTCGATCAGATTCCCTGGTGACGTTCGTCCGGGGCGGATTGCCCGGCGAAGTGGTTACGGTTGCCCCCGGCAAACGGCATTCCGATTACCAGTTCGTAACCCTCAAAGAGGTTCAGGAAACGTCACCTCATCGGGTTGAAGCGCCATGTCCCGTCTACGAAGACTGTGGGGGCTGCCAATTTCAACATGTTCGTTATGAGACACAATTAGAGTATAAACAGGACATGCTGAAAGAGGCGTTTTCGCGTATAGGCCGGATCAAACAGGCCCTCTTCCTGGATCCCGTTCCTTCTCCGTTGCCTTACGAATACCGGCGAAGGGTTCGCTTCAGAGTGTTTCAACGGCAGGGGACGTTTCACCTGGGATTCGTTCGTGAACGTTCGCACGTCCCGGTCAACGGGGCGGGTTGCCTGCTGGTTGCAAGGTCCATGGAAGAGGTGATCAAGGGCGTCGAAGGACGGTTGACTCGCCTGCGCAGGCTTCCTGCGTTTCTCTCTCACGTGGAAATTCGATCCTCGGACGCGTTCGGGACACACCTGATCATCTGCACGGTTCCTCGTGCGACCCGGCGACAGGCATACAGCCTCTTGGCATTGTTTGAGGACGTTCCTTCAGTGGTTGGGTGCGTCCTGAACTCCTCTTCCATGACGGCGTCTGAAAGAAACCAGGTGAGGCGAGTCGTGAGAGGAGAACCGCATCTGTTTGAACGCTTTCAGGATCTGGTTTTTCGAGTCAGTGACCGTTCCTTCATGCAGGCGAATTGGGCGGTCTATTCGAAGATCTTCGAAACTGTCAACGATTGGCTGAATGTGAAGGATGGACACATTCGTGTGCTTGAACTCCATGCCGGGATTGGTTGCATCGGATTGGGGTTGGCAAAAAACGGAGCGATGGTCACGGGAGTCGAGGAAAATCCTTATGCCGTGGCTGACGCGAAACGATCAGCCTCCGACAACCACGTCGGCCGTTACCGTATCCGTGCGGCAAAAGTCGAAGACTTCCTGGAGCCGGTGGTCATGGACGAATACGACGTGATCGTGATGGACCCGCCTCGCGCGGGGCTGAGCCGGCGATGCACAGAGCTTCTCAATCGTATCAAGTCGCCCCGCATGCTGTATCTTTCGTGTAACCCTTCTTCCCTGGCCCGAGATCTTAACCGGCTGTGTGCGACCCAATACAGGGTCCGGCGAGTGCGAGTATTTGACATGTTCCCGCAGACCGCGCAGATCGAAACCCTGGTGGAGCTCGTTCGTGTATAGGTCTTGTTTTCATATCCTTCCCCTCCTTTGTCAGGAATCGCCGATGCAGGCTTGCCGCCTGCACACCAAGGGATGAAAATGATGGTATTTTTCTCCCATCTGTCATCCTCGACATCTTTAATCGAGGATCCAGTGTCTTTGCTGTGTTCTTCGTCCGTGAAGACAAAAGACACTGGATTCCCGATTACTAACGTCGGGAATGACGGATTCGGAGATTTATTTTCATACCAAGGACAAGGGGAGGTAGAAATATTCGGGAGGCTGCAATGAACGTGCTCCGGTTGGGCGTTCTTGTTTCAGGCAGGGGGTCCAATTTGCAAGCCATTATCGATGAGATTGAAGCCGGCACACTCAAAGCTGAAATTGCGGTCGTGGTCAGCAATAAACGAGGAGTGCCGGCGCTGGAGCGCGCAGAACGTCACGGGCTCACAACCGTCTTTCTTGATCCACAATCGGTGGCGAACACGTCGAATCCTCGGCAAATGTATGACCAAAGATTACTGGAGACGTTGCAACATCACCAGGTCCAATTGGTGATCCTGGCGGGATACATGAAAATTGTGACGTCGGTGCTCATTGATTCGTATGAATCGCGTATCATGAACATTCATCCTTCACTGCTTCCAAGTTTCCCCGGCTTGCGTGCTCAACGACAGGCACTGGAACATGGAGTGAAAGTCGCCGGCTGCACGGTTCATTTTGTGACCGAAGGTATGGATACGGGGCCCATTATCCTGCAACAAGCCGTGCCCGTGGAAGAAGGCGATACGGAAGATGTTTTGTCGAAACGCATCTTGAAGGTAGAGCACGGCCTGTTACCCAGGGCCATTCGGTTGTTTGCAGAGGGACGATTGAGTATGACGGGGCGGACCGTCCATATACACGGTCACCGAGGAACCTCTGATTAAGTGTGATAGCGGGATGCAGGGCAAGGCGTCCCGGAGCGAAACCCGAGGCTTATCAAACGAGATAGGTGAGGGTTGAGTGAGGACACAACGCAGCCCTGCGCCCGATAGTGCAGTAAAGCAGAGGTTCCTGATTGGATTGCAGGGCGCCGCCCCTTCTGGTAGAGTGCAAAACGTGGGGGGCTAGCTCAGTTGGGAGAGCACAACGTTCGCAACGTTGGGGTCGGGGGCTCAAGTCCCCTGCCCTCCACCAATCTTGATTTGCGGAATTCGTCGTGTCGCCGGTCCAACGGCAGACAGCAAAAAAGGAAGAAAATTTTTTCCGATAATTCTTAATAATTTTTCTAAACAATATTAAGAATATGAGGCTTTCCAGAAAAAGCGAATACGGATTACGAGCCTTGCTTGAATTGACGAAGGCGTATGATCAGGTTGCGTTACGACGATCCGACATTGCCGAAGCTCAACACGTTCCCGTGGGATTCCTGGAAACCATTCTGTTGGAATTGAAACGGGCCGGAATTCTGGGGAGTCGTCCCGGTGTACAGGGTGGCTACAGGTTGATTAAACCGCCGGAAGACGTGTCGGTCGGGCAGGTGATTCGTATTTTAGACGGTCCCCTGGCTCCCATCCCCTGCGTAAGCCGGACGGCCTATCAAACTTGTCAGGACTGTCCGTATTCCGAGGCCCGTAACTGTCCGATACAAAACGTCATGTTTGACGTCAGAAATGCCATCGCCGGTGTCTTGGACGGATATACGTTGAGAGCATTTTACGATCGAGATCGGAAATCGTCGAGTCCGAAAATCTCCCAAACGTCAAGGAAATAACGCCCCGAGCAGAACTCAAGGAACCTCTGCTTTATAAGGAGTGGGTTATGGATACACACCTTCGAAGCGTGGTAAAAGGCATCAGTTGGAGAGTCTTGGCCACTATGGTAACCACAATCGTTGTTTACCTGTATTCGGGTGAGTTGGCTGCCGCGGCGATTGTCGGCAGTTTTGATGCGTTGGCGAAAATTCTTCTGTACTGGGGGCACGAACGAATCTGGCAATGTATCACGTGGGGCCGTATCCTCCCCACGGTCTCCTCGCCGTAGAACAGGCAGGTCGGGGCGCAGCGTAATCCGACAATTTCAGCATTACCCGACAATCCACTCTCTCCTATCGCCCGATTTCTCCCAAGGGCTGTTCCGTGACAATACAAGCTCCTCGTGGGTTTTGAGTGAGGGCGTTGCAGGACAGGAGTTGGTCCGGTTCCGGCGTTGATTTGGAATCCGGTGTCATGACGAGTCCCCAATGGCAATTGTCGTAACACTCATTTTCCAGGAGCATTGCCTGAGCTCCATGAAACAGGAGTATGCCGCTGAGCATATTATGGTGGCAGACATTCTTGAGAAAATCCGGCCGAGTTCCATCGTCCCTGACTGCCAAGCCAAAATGGTGATTGTCAAAACAGACGTTTTTAGCCAGATAGGGTTGTGCCCCGGCGAAACAGAAAATGCCTGATTCACGGTTTTGGCATACCTCGTTTTCGATAAGCGAGGGCCGGCAATTCGGGCCATAAATCACGATTCCCGAGAGCAGGCCGTCGGTGGCCCGGCATTGGGTAATCGTGCAGGTGGAATCAAAGATATTGATCGCGGAATGCTGGTCGCTGCCAACGTAACGGAACGTCATGCCGGAAATACGTCCGCTGGGGATCTGTTGCAAATACAAGGGCCCGCTTCGGCGGCTGAAGATTTGGACGTGGTCCCGTCCTGCGCCGATCAATTGAATGGGCTGTTGCGTACCGAACAAACGGTCTTCATAGATCCCCGGACGAACAAAGATCTGATCATCCGGTCCCGCATCCTTAAGAGCTGCACTCGGTCCAGGATAACAGGTAGAGTCGGCGTGATCCACAATAAGGGTCTTGCCGCCCCCGGGATTCGGAGGCGGTTCGTTGAGCACGGGAGGGTTTCCCGGGGAATCTGAAGGTGAGGAGTGAGTATTCGGCATGACGGTGAACTCTATACCACAGCCCGCTTGTCGGGTTCAGCCTTTTTGTCGGATTACGCTTCGCTAATCCGACCTACGGTGGTGCGCTCTTTCTTCTGTAGGTCGGGTTAGCCACAGGCGTAACCCGACAGTCGGCTTCCAATAATTTTGTCTTGACTGTTAGCTGGGGCTGATGTTAAAAAGTCTCATTGTCGAGACATCGAGGTCTCGGCTTTTCTCATTTGCATTCAAAGGACGACGAAGTCCTCAACCACGTAAAACGGGGTTGGGGGCTTTTTTTTTGGTTTCAGCAAGCAGAATTCGAAATTTTTTATTCAGGAACGGGGAGGGCGCGGAGAATGAACCGCATTTTTCAGTTACCGATACCGAATTTGCAAAAGGAGAACCGACAATGACCAAACCAATGATGACATGTATGGGTTTGTTTGTTTTTAGTATGGCGGTCGTTGGGTGGCTACCTTTGCCACTATTGAGTTCCGTCGTGCTGGCTGAAGACGATATATTAGCAAACAAACTCAACCTTTCACTGTACGGCTACGTGGAAACGTCGTATACGCAAAATTTCAACAATCCTACCAGCGGCGTAAACAACAACCGGAGTTTTGACGGCGATGCGAATTCCTTTCGACCCAACATGGCGCAACTCGTCCTTGAAAAAGCCGCGAATCCCGGAGGAGCCTTGGCCGACCGGGCCGGATTCCGTCTGAAGCTGAATTTCGGGGAAGACGCCAAATTTACCGGTGGGACAGGTTCGGACGATTTTGACTTCCAGGAAGCGTACATCCAATACATGCCGGCGGATAATCTCACGCTCCAGGCAGGGCGCATGAACACGTTGATCGGGTATGAAGTGATCGAAAGCCCGCTCAACCCCAATTTTTCGCGTTCGTTCATGTTCGGCATCGGGGAACCATTCACGGTGACGGGATTTCGCGCCACGGTTGATTTCTCGGAATCCGCCTCATTGGCCGTCAGTGCCATCAACTCGTTTACCGGGCTGCAACAGGATGACAATAACAGCAAATCCATTGAGGCACTCCTTTCTCTTACGCCTATGGATAACGTAGGAGTTTCCGTGTTTGGTTTCTGGGGACCTGAGGGCAACATGAGAGGACAAGCAACTGCTGACCGCATGCAAGTCGGCGGCATCCTTGACGTACAAGCCACCGATCAACTCGAATTCGTGTTGGAAGGCTATTACGGAAACCAGGAAGTCCCTGGGTCTGCGAATGCCCGATGGGACGGCGTGGCTGGCTACGCCATCTATGACTTCAATGACCAATGGGGACTTCACGTCCGAGCGGAAGTCTTTGAGGATGCAGCAGGTGCATTCTCGTGTTTCGGGTCGGATTTAAGTTCTGATGATGGTGGAAATTATGGCGAGTTAGGCAATGCCCATTTGTGTCCTGCCTGGGTCTCTGCCGCACAAGATGCCGGAACTTTCAATCAGACCTTGTGGGAAACCACGTGGACGCTGCAATACAAGCCGGTTCCCAATCTCATCACCCGGGCGGAATTCCGTTACGACAGATCCGACAGAAATACGTTTAGTGATGGTGATGGTGTGACAGACAGCCAATCAACCTTGGCCGGAGAAATGATCTTCCTCTTTTAGGGAAACGCGCATATACTTGGGTTTCAGATCGATTCATGACATTGAATCACGTCAGGTATGAGCGACACGGGTCGTTCGCGCGTTTCCGCCGACATTTTCAATCTTGAAAGGGGAAAACCCATGAAACTCGTAAAAGCCATAATCAAGCCCTTTAAGCTCGATGAAGTGAAAGATGCCCTCACTGAAATAGGCATTCAAGGCATGACTGTCACGGAAGTCAAAGGGTTCGGTCGTCAAAAAGGTCACAAAGAAACCTATCGTGGCACGGAGTATCAGATCGATTTTGTGCCGAAAGTCGAGATCGAACTTGCGATTGCCGATGAGTTGGAGGGAAAGGTCATTGAAACTCTGGGAAAAGCCGCCAAAACGGGCAGTATCGGCGACGGCAAGATTTTTATTTCAGATTTGAACAGCGTGATTCGCATTCGTACCGGAGAGACGGGGGACGGCGCATTATAGTTGATTCATATAACTCTTAACCCGAGGTGGAACCGTGAAGCACTCGACCTTCTCATTGATGTGGCTAGTGGTTGTGATTCTCTGCGTATTGTGCGGGACGGCAACCGGATGGGCCCAGGACGGCACTCCGGGAGCCATCGACACCGGCGATACGGCGTGGATTCTGGTGTCCTCCGCATTCGTATTGTGCATGACCTTGCCCGGGTTAGCGCTTTTTTATGGCGGCCTCGTCCGGAGCAAGAATATACTTGGGACGTTGGCGCACACCGCCGTCATCCTGTGTCTGATCAGCATTGTGTGGGTGTTGCTCGGCTATTCATTGGCATTTGGAACCGACGTCGGCGGCGTCATCGGCAGTCTGGAATTTCTCGGCTTGATGGGAGTGGGCCAGGATGCGTTTCCCGGCACGGGCATCCCCCATTTGGTTTTCATGGTGTTTCAACTCATGTTCGCGGCCATCACCGTGGCGCTGATCACCGGCAGCTTTGCCGAGCGCATGAAATTCACGGCGTTGCTGCTGTTTGCCGTACTCTGGTCGGTCCTGATTTATTCGCCCCTTGCCCATTGGGTGTGGGGAGGCGGATGGCTTGGAGAAATGGGCGCATTGGACTTTGCCGGAGGAGCCGTGGTGCACATCAGCTCCGGTTTTGCCGCGCTCGTGTGTGCCTTGGTGTTGGGGCAACGGAAGGGCTACGGCGTTGAATCCATGTTGCCGCACAATTTGCCGATGACGGTCCTGGGAACGGGCCTGCTCTGGTTCGGGTGGTTCGGGTTCAATGCAGGGAGCGCCCTGGGTGCCAACGGGGGCGCGGCGACGGCTTTTGTCGCCACCCACGTTGCGGCCTGCGCCGGAGGGCTCAGTTGGATGGTCGCGGAATGGGTGAAAACCGGCAAACCCACCATGCTTGGAATCGCCAGTGGAATCATCGCGGGCCTGGCCACCGTCACGCCCGGCGCCGGATTCCTTTCGCCCTTGTCAGCCTTGCTGATCGGGCTCGTGGCTGGGGTCCTTTGTTATGCCGCAGTTGTCCTGAAGATTAGACTTGGGTACGATGATTCGCTCGACGTAGTGGCCATTCACGGAGTGGGAGGATTTACCGGAATCCTGGCAACCGGGTTGTTCGCCTCGGTTGGAGCACAGGGATTGTTTTTTGGAAACCCGGGGCAATTCGTGATTCAAGTTGTCTTGGCCGTTTCTACGTTGGTGTTTGTGGTCATTGGAACCTATGTCATTTTAAAAGTCGTTGACGCCATGGTCGGCCTTCGGATTTCGCCCGAAGAGGAAGAAACCGGACTCGATTTGAGCCAACACAGTGAGCGCGCCTATTCTTGAAAATGTATGTGTATCGGCGATGTACAACAAAATTTATTGTGTGAAGAAGGAGGTACGGAATGACTCCCCGTGAAGTATTGGATTTTGCCAAAAAGAACAAAGTGGAAATGGTTGATCTCAAGTTTGTGGACCTGGTCGGGACGTGGCAGCATTTTTCCATCCCGACCTCCGAACTGAACCTTGATCTGTTTAAGGATGGAGCGGGCTTTGACGGATCATCCATCCGCGGGTGGAAAGCTATTCAGAACAGTGACATGCTGGTATTCCCCGATCCGAACTCCGCCCTGATGGATCCGTTTACCGAACTGCCCACGCTCAGTATGGTGTGTAACGTGCAAGATCCAATCACGCGCGCCGTCTACGAGCGGGACCCGCGAGGCGTGGCTCAACGGGCGGAGCAATACCTGAAGAGTACCAGAATCGGCGACGTTTCCTATTGGGGGCCTGAAGCCGAATTCTTTGTGTTTGACCACGCGAGTTATGATCAAACCAGTAACTCCGGCTATTATTTTATCGACTCTGAAGAGGGTATTTGGAATTCAGGTGACGACGGTCATAACCTGGGGTCGCGGCCACGGCACAAGGAAGGCTATTTCCCCGTTCCCCCGACGGATACGCAACAGGACATTCGGACCGAAATGGTCCGGGAAATGGAAAAGGCCGGGATTCACGTTGAAAAGCACCATCACGAAGTGGCCACGGGCGGACAAGCTGAAATCGATCTTCGCTTCGACGGTTTGTTGAAGATGGCCGACAAAATGATGATGTACAAATACATCGTCAAAAACGTGGCCAGGCGGCACGGTAAAACCGCGACGTTCATGCCGAAACCGTTGTTTCAGGATAACGGGACGGGCATGCACACGCATCAAAGTATCTGGAAGGGTGGAACCCCGACGTTCGCGGGTAAAGAATACGCCGGGGTGTCCAAAGCGTGCCTGCATTACATCGGCGGCGTGTTGAAGCATGCTCCGGCGCTGGCGGCGTTCACGAATCCGACGACCAATTCCTATAAACGGTTGACGCCCGGATTCGAGGCTCCCGTGTTGTTGGCGTATTCCAGCCGGAACCGGTCGGCAGGCATTCGCATCCCGATGTATTCAACCAGCCCGAAAGCCAAACGGATCGAAGTGCGTTTCCCTGATCCCTCGGCTAATTTCTATCTTGCGTTCAGTGCGATGTTGATGGCGGGCCTCGACGGCATTCAAAACAAGATCGACCCGGGCGAAGCCATGGATAAAAATCTCTACGATTTGGCGCCGGAGGAAGCGTCGAATATTCCAACCGTGCCGGCGAGTCTGGATGAAGCCCTCGACAATCTGGAAAACGACTACCAATTCCTGTTAAAGGGCGGAGTCTTCAGTGAAGACCTGGTCGAATCCTGGATCAGCTATAAACGGGAAAACGAAGCCGATGCGGTTCGCATTCGCCCTCATCCCCATGAATTCTTCATGTACTACGATATTTAACGCGACAGTTTACAGTTCGTAGAAATTCAGATGAATGCAAAGAAGACGTGCTCCTGATTCAATGAGGAGCACGTCTTTCTTTGATACGAAAGTCGCCCCCTTTTATTCTCGATTAAGGATGTCGGGGATGACAAAGAGGGCTTTTATTTTTTCTTCCTTGTTTTTCTCCCTTTCCATTGTTCCGGTTGAAAGAGTTTTGTAAATATGGCGTGTGTCCGGTGCATGCGTTGTTGCAACTCGTTTTCGAAGGTTTGCGCTCCTTCTTTCCAGACGTCGGTGAGATACCCCAATCTTCTTGCCAGATAGATCATGTCATCGGAACCGGACTCCGGCAGTACCAGGTCCTTGGCATGTCCACGAACGATGCGCAAGCCATCGATCACCTTTCTCAGGAACAGATAATCTTCCATCAGGATCGTTGCCTCGTGACGTGAGAGAATTCTTGTCGCTTGAAGGGCCTCAAGTGCTTGTAGTGTGTTGGGTGTGCGAAGCGGCGGCTTTCCGCTGCCATGCTGTATTTGCAGGTATTGTGCGGTGTATTCAACGTCGATGAGCCCGCCAGGACTGTATTTCACGTGGATGGCGTCCTTGGGGACCAATTCCTGGATCTGCCTGCGGCGTAAATGCAAGGCGGTGTCCAACGGCCATGGGTCTTGGCTGTAGACAAACTCGTCCTTGTAGCGTTCAATGCGACGGCCCAGCGCGGAGTGACCCGCGACGTGACGCAACTTGATCAAAGCCTGTCGTTCAAACAGCGCAGCGGCGCCTCCTGTCCGATAGTAGCACTTGATGTCTTCAAATGAATTCGTCAGCAAGCCTTTTTCTCCATGAGGTCTCAACCGGATATCGACCTGAAAAATCCCCTCCTGTTTCGTCTCGATCCAATGGAGAAATTCCTGGACCAGCCGTTCGTAGTATTCTCCGATGCCGGGGTTGGGACGATCCGGGGCATTCGTCCCATAGACAAAGATCAATTCGATATCGGAGGCGTAACCCAACTCACGCCCGCCCAACTTGCCTAATCCGCAAATACTGAACGGCAGAGGATTTTTGTTTAGCGTAGATGGCGGTGGATGTTTTCGGTTGACTACTGTCTGTGCCTCAACGAGAGCTTGTGCTAAGATCACTTCAGCCAGGGTCGTAAGTGATTCAGAGAATGAAGGGAGGGACGTTTCGTTGAGAATATGATGCATGTCGATACGAAACAATTCCTGGTCTTTAAATCGATTCAAGATCGTTTTTCTGTTTTCCGTATTCCGATTCTTTCCCAGCGCGGTCTTCAACGCCTTGACGAGAACGGTTTTTGAGGAGCGGGCCTGAGGTTGATGAAACGTTTCGACGATGGGCAGAAGGTTGACGTGTTGCCGGCGAAGGAAGTCTTCCCATAAAAAATCGCTTGTGCCGAACAACCGGGCAAGGTTGGCCAACGAATCTTTTTTCGTGAGCATGCCGATCTGTTTTTTACTGAGACGATGTTCCAGCCACTGATCCAGGAAATGACTGAAATGATTCAACGCCTTGCCGGGATCCGGTGCCCACGTGAGGGAATGGGTAAATTCCTTGATAAGGGCAGCGGCAACGGTCAGTTCCTGTTGTTCTTGTGCCGAGACAATCTTCTTGCCGTGTCGATCCCTGACAAAAAATCGGTTACGGACTCTGATGCCGTCTCCATCAATCACGGCTTTTGAAAAATACAGTCCTCTCATGGCCAACGCGTTTGTAAAGGCGTATAAGAAAGCCGGAGAATCCGTGCCCCTGATATCGACGACGGTGTCTCGTGCGGAACGCGCATTATTGAAAAATATTTCTACCGGATGCACGAGGGCGGAAGCCGCGGTTTTTCTTTGGCCAAGCATTTCCACTAATTTGCGATTGACGTGATTGCGGACTTCCTGGAGCTTCTGGGCTTCGAGCAAATACACCATGTGGGACAAATCCTGGCGCAATTCCTGCTCAATAGCTGTATCAAATGTCGTTCCCGGGAGAAGGTGAACCTGAAAGACGTCCACAGCTTTTCTTTTAAAAAGGCCCGGTTGTTGACGGGGTCGCCGGACTGGCCATTTGAACCCTTGCATGTGACGTAACGTTTTCGATGCAGAAACCGGGTCGTCATGGTACGTGAAAACAAGCGCTTCACGTATGTCGAAACCATAGGCGGACAACAAGCCGCAAATCGTGGCAAATTCCGCAAAATAGTCGTAGGCGACGATCGTGAGCCTGTACCGGTTCGTATCATTTGCCGGTTGAATAAGGAGCGTGCAGGGATCTTCCAAGGTCAGGGTGTTGGCCATAGTTACGTGTTCCGCCACGGTCCGGGTTGAAAATTCCAAGAAATAATCCGGGTCCATGCGATCCAGGAAATCCTTGATCGCTGCAGGGTCGATGCGTGGAGAGAGTTTTTCCAATTCCGTCTGATCGAATGGCTTTTTCATGGCAATACAGTATACCGTAAGGTGTGATTATTCCGGGAAGAATGAAGCCGCGTTTTCACTCTGACCCTCGTCCTTTGCTGCTTTCTCCGAATTTAGCCTATTCGGAAGCCGAACGACTATTGGTGCCATATGGGTTCCGGAATTGGAAAGAAGCCGATGCCAATCTTCAACTTATGGCTGGCGAACCTCGAAGCAGAAAACTGCTCGCGGTCATTCTTGCTGATCTCTTGCACGCCGTTTCAGTGACGGCCGATCCGGATCAAGCCTTACGAGAATGGGAGCGATACCTTGATGCCGGCAATGCCAGAACCCAAGTGTTTGGTTTTTTAGCGCAGGTGCCGCACGTCCTGCGATTGTTGTGTGTTTTGTTCGGAAACAGCCCTGCGATGGCGGAAACGCTCATTCGTGACCCCATGCTGATTTATTGGATCGAGCAAGAGCACGTCCTGCAGGACGCACCTGATTTCAAACGCCTGCAAACGGTCTTGGACGAAACTCTTCATCTTATGCACACTTCCGAACGCAAATTCAACGCACTTCGACTTTTCCATCGCCGGGAAATGCTGCGTATCGGCGCACGAGACCTTTTTCACGTTGCATCCGTCGCGGAGACGGTTCAATCGCTGTCACGACTTGCGGAAATCGTGATCCATGCCGCCTACCGGCTCGTTCACGAAGAACTGTGCAAAGAATATGGAATTCCCTTTTATCAAGGCCCCGGGGCGAGCAAGATCAGCAAGGGATTCGTGGTGTTGGGAATGGGAAAACTCGGTGGAGGCGAACTGAATTACAGCTCCGACGTTGATCTCATCTATTTATACTCGTCGGGCAACAGGCAGATACAAACTGCGAAAAAACCAATCAGTCATGAGATGTTTTTTCAAATTGTTGCCATGGAACTTACCCGAGTCCTGTCGGCATCCACTTCGGAAGGGCGGTTGTTTCGAGTGGATTTGCGTTTGCGACCCGAAGGAGACGTTGGCCCATTGGTCTGGGCAAGCTGTGACGCCGTGAAATACTATCAAACGCGGGGAAGGACTTGGGAACGGCTGGCATTGTTAAAGGCGCGTCCCATAGCAGGACATCGGTATTTGGGGCAGACCTTTCTCAAGAAAATCCGTCCGTTTGTCATGGGGCAACAAGAACGGGGAACCAGAGATCTTGTCGGAACGGTTCACGCGCTAAGAGCTCAGATTCACCGAAGAGTCGAGATAAAAAAAGAGCATGAACGTAACGTCAAATTCAGCCCTGGGGGAATTCGTGACATTGAATTCATGGTCCAGACTCTTCAATTGTTGCATGCTGCCAGGCACCCGCAATTATTTGAGTCGAATACGATGACAGGGCTTCAGCAACTCCAAGCACTTGACCTCTTACAAGAGGCTGACGGAAAGTTTCTGGAGGATGCCTATCTGTTTCTGCGTGACGTTGAGAACAAGATACAAATGGTTCATGAACTACAAACCCATACATTGCCACATCAACTTACCGAATTGACTAAATGTGCCGTCCGCATGGGCTACGCGGACACCCCTTCATTTTCCGCAACCTCAAGCTTTCTCGCCCGCTATGAATCCGTCAGGACACGGGTTCTCACGATCTACGAACAACTATTATCTTCGCCGAGTTAAACATGCTCCATTTGATAATTGTTATACAAATAGCCAACAACGTCAAAATCTGTCATTCTGAACGGAGTGAAGAATCTGCTTTTCTTAACGTTCGTGTATTGAAACGACGAGATTCCTCGCTACGCTCGGAATGACAATTCTTCTTCCAAACGGTTCAGGCTCAGGCTCCTTGATTTTTGAGGGAACGTGGTTATCTGGTGATATTGGATCGGTAATCGACAATATTGAGGAAGGAGTCGGGAATCATGGATATGAACCGCATGACGCTCAAAGTGCAGGAATCGTTGCAAGCCGCGTCTGCTCTTGCCATGCGCCGGAATCATCAGGGCATCGACGTCGAGCACGTTCTGGCGGCTTTATTGGAGCAAGTTGACGGGTCTGCCGATCCGATCCTGGAACACAGCGGGGTGTCCGGTTCCGCCGTGAAAGCCAAGACCGAGCAACGGCTTGCAAAAATCCCCCAGGTCCGTGGCACGGGAGCAGCTCCCGGTCAGCTCCATTTGACTCAACGCACGGCCGCGCTGCTGGCTCGTGCCGAAGATGAAAAACAATCCTTGAGGGACGAGTACCTTAGTGTCGAGCATCTCCTGCTGGCCATGACGTCTCAAGATGGTGCGTTAAAGGACCTGGGGGTAACACGCGATACACTGTTGGCCGGCCTGCAACAGGTTCGCGGTCATCAACGAGTAACCAGTCAGGATCCTGAAGGGACCTTTCAGGCGCTGGAAAAATATGGCCGGGATTTGACCCGTTTGGCGACCCAGGGAAAGCTGGATCCGGTGATCGGACGCGACGAAGAGATTCGGCGGACGATTCAAATCTTATCGAGACGGACAAAAAACAATCCCGTGCTCATCGGTGAACCCGGTGTCGGGAAAACGGCCATTGTCGAAGGGCTGGCTCAACGGATCATCAAAGGCGACGTTCCTGAAGGGTTAAGGCAGAAACGTGTAATCGTCCTCGACATGGGAGCCTTGGTGGCCGGAGCCAAATTCCGGGGAGAATTTGAGGAACGACTGAAAGCCGTCTTAAAGGAAATTCAATCGTCGCAGGGAGACGTTCTCCTGTTTATCGACGAATTGCATACCGTGGTGGGCACGGGAGCAGCCGAAGGGGCCATGGATGCCGCCAACCTGTTGAAACCGATGCTGGCACGAGGGGAACTCCATCTCATCGGAGCGACGACCTTGGATGAGTATCGCAAGCATATTGAAAAAGACGCGGCACTTGAACGCCGGTTCCAGCCAGTACTCGTGGAACAACCATCGGTTGCCAATACGATTTCGATTTTACGGGGACTTAAGGAACGGTACGAGGTTCATCATGGCGTCCGTATTAAAGACGCGGCTCTGGTTGCGGCTGCACGGCTTTCCCATCGATATATCGGCGACCGGTTTCTCCCGGACAAGGCCATCGATCTCGTTGATGAATCCGCCGCAAGACTGCGTACGGAAATCGACAGCATGCCAGCGGCATTAGATGAAGTTTCCCGAAAAGTGATGCAACTCGAAATCGAACGGGAGGCCCTCAAGAAGGAAGAGGATCCGGGTAGCCGGGCACGTCTTGAAACATTGGAAGATGAACTCGATGACAAGCGCCGGGAACTAAGTGAATTGAAGCATCAGTGGGAAGCGGAGAAATCTGCAGTCGGACGCTTGCAACAAATCCGGCAACACATCGAAGACTTGAAGCACCAAATTGAAAAGGCTGAACGTGAATATGATCTCAATCGCGTTGCGGAACTCCGCTATGGAACGATGCCGAGGCTGGAAAGGGATCTCCAGGCTGAAGAAGCGCATCTCGATCGACAGGAAGGGGAGTCTCGTCTATTGAAAGAAGAAGTGGACGAAGAAGACATCGCAGCAGTGGTCAGTCGTTGGACGAGCATTCCGATAAGCCGTCTTCTCCAAGGGGAAATGGAAAAACTGTTGCAATTGGGGGCGTTGCTCCATCAGCGCGTGGTTGGCCAGGATGAAGGAGTGCAAGCCGTCGCCGACGCCGTTCTCAGGGCACGATCTGGCATCAAGGACCCCAACCGGCCGATCGGTTCATTTTTGTTTCTCGGTCCGACGGGCGTTGGGAAAACCGAATTGGCTCGGGCCTTGGCTCACGTCCTCTTTGACGACGAAGCCAATCTCATACGGATAGATTTGTCGGAATACATGGAAAAACACGCCGTGGCTCGACTTATCGGTGCCCCACCCGGCTACGTCGGCTATGAAGAGGGAGGGCAATTGACTGAAGCCGTGAGGCGGAGCCCTTTCTGCGTGATTCTCTTGGATGAGATCGAGAAAGCTCACCATGACGTATTCAATATTCTCTTGCAGGTCATGGACGATGGCCGGTTGACCGATTCCCAGGGACGAACCGTTGATTTTAAGAATACGGTTTTGATTATGACGTCGAATATCGGCAGCCAGGAAATTCTGGAGGCGCAGGAACGTGAACAAAACTATGAAGAATTACAGGTCCTTGTTTTGAACGTGGTCAAACGACATTTTCGTCCGGAATTCTTGAATCGTATAGATGAAACCGTCGTCTTTCATCCGCTGAGCACGGCTGAGGTCGGTCGAATCGCGGATATTCAACTGGAGCGATTAAAAGCAAGGCTGGAAGATCGGAGAATTCGGTTGGAAGTGACCGAAGAGGCGTTGTCGAATTTGGGGTCGCGAGGCTATAGTTCCATGTACGGCGCTCGACCCTTGAAACGCCTGATCCAGCACGACGTTGAAACACCGTTGTCGAAGCTGTTGGTCAAAGGAGAGATAAAAGACGGTGACGCGGTGACGATCGATTGTAAAGATGGAGAAGTGGTGATCGTCCCCGCCATTCAGGAATAGACTCGCCCCTCTCCTCATTTGCCAGCGACTCATGCTTCCTCATGCGCACTTATTTGATTGCCGTCATAATGGCTTGACGAAGACCATCCGAGTGCTTGTTTTTGACGGATTTGGTGACAAGAATATCAACGGGCCGAACCTTTTTCCCATAGTAGGCTTCATTGGCATCATCGTCTACAGAGATGAGCGATCCTTCCAATGAGATACCTAAATAGACTCCTCTTGAACGTGAAAACGAAAGAAAATCAGCGTTCAAGTTTGCCGAAGTGGCACCCTCGACTCCGGCTCCTCCATGGGGTCCGACTGCATAGGAGATATCCCCGCCAAGTTTGAAGGATGATGAATAGAGTTTTTCAAGTGCCCCCTGGGTCATCGCCATGATGATGACTTCCGAAGCTTCACCACCAAATTGGGCTCCGAAGCTAAGCCCACCTAAGACGTAAAAGGCCGGTTCGCTCCACTTTCCCGTCTCTTCGTCACGCGCAACCAAAACTCCGCTTCCTCCATCCACGCCAAGAAAGAAGGCAGCTTTCAATTGTTGAGGAATAATCACAAGGGCTTTGGCGTCTTTGGCGTGTTTGTGAAACCAGTTGAAGGTCGGATCGTTCATAAAACTGTCTACCGTGTGCTTGGCCTTTTCCACGAGTTGTTGCTCTTCCAGGCTGTCAGCCCAAGCCGGAGTCCAACACAAGCAAGTGAAAAGAAAGGCCGTCATCCAGAAGAACAACGGGTGTCGTTGTTTGTCGTCTTGGTTTTTTTGTGTCATGGCCTATTCCTCTGCGAAACCGCGATGAAATGAGCTCTATTACCTCCCGTCCGTTATCTCATTGTCTCTTATTTTTTAAAAAAAGCAAGAAAGATCTTCTCGTTCGGGAACCCCCGTGCTTTAGAAACGGTGAATCGAAAAACAAGGACAACTCAAAGAGTCAGCCTCACACGCGTTCAAGCTCATTCGCCCATCACTTGGACGATGATTTCCCGAGAGCGTGCCCTTGTATCAAAATCGAGAATGACAATTTCTTGCCAGGTCCCCAGGAGTAATTGGTTGTCGGCAAAGGGAACAGCCAGTGATTGGCCTTGAATTTGGCCTCTCAAGTGACTGTGCCCGTTGTTCTCCCCGGGGTTTCTCACGTTATGCTGCCAGGTTGAGTCTGCCGGAATCAGATTATCCCAGGCGGTTTTGGTATCAGCGCGCAAACCCGGTTCATCCTCCATGATAAGAACCGAAGCAGTCGTATGTTTCACGAAGATCGTGACGATACCGGCTTGCATAGGCGTGGAGGTAAGGAAGTGCTTGATGCGATCGGAGATATTCTCGACGTGGGAATGACCTTGCATTGCGACCGAGAAGTGATGAGTAAGAACGGGCATCGGACTGTCTTTCTTGTCTATTGGAGGGAGCGAAGGAATTGTTGCTCGGATCGTGATAAGGTTCCCCCCCGGGCTGCCTTGAGAAGGGCATCAAAATTTCCGGAAGCCGTCAATTGTCGAACCGCGTTGACGACCCTTGTCCGGAGACGTCCCTGTCGTTGTAATGAGTCGAGGTAGCAAAAGGCCTCGTGAAAACTTTCTTGTGATCGCACGTAATAGTCTGCTCCACGCCGACGATTGCTGTAGGCTTCCAGCTGTTCACAAGCGACTAAGATCTCTCCAAGTTCCTTGACCCAGTCAGGAGACCGTTCCAATTTTTCAGGATAATAATAATATAACGTCACCTTCTCCATCCATGGCAACCAACGAATATCCAGGCTTTTCATGAGAGGTGTGATTCTTGTGAGTTGCCGACGATGGCGACGGGCGAATCCCAATCGCATTTCAATGTGTTCATATGTCCACCGGGTGAGCGGAAATCCTTGTTCGGCCAATGCATCTCGATACGTTTTCACAAATGCTTCCGTCTCCTTGCCATAACTCGAATCGGGGTACGCCAAGCGCCATTCGGCGGGTCTCGTGGGAATATTACGGCTACGTGCCCATGACCATATTTTGCCAAAAAGCTGACGCTCAAGTCCGGCTCTTCCCAAATCATGCAATAAACAGGCAATCTGAAACTGCCGGACACGTGAGCGTTCATACGAAAGGTGCTGGGCCACGACGGCACACATTTTCGCCGTCCGAAAGGCATGGGCCTTGTCATATCCTCTGATTATGACATCCGGTTTATGCGGATGAGGATAGTCATAACATTTTAGCAGTGCGCCGGCTACTGACCGCGACACGAGAAGATGAGTGTATGAATATGGCAAAGAGAATGCTGCACCGGAAACCGATTTCATGGTCAGGAAACTGCCGATAGAATAACGTGTGGACTTTCGTTAGAATGGGGGAGGACCATAACGGTGAATTCCTCAGACTGTCAAGAAAACGTTAAGAAAACCATTTGTAAGACAAACCACCCGTAGCGAAACGCCAATTGAACTCCTGGGGTTTGCGCCATCGAGGCCAGGAATGGATACATGTCTTCCAAGCGCAAGAGTCTGATACCGACCCTCCTTCTGATCATGGTCGTTTGCGTTGTGGGCGTCGTCTATCTTGCGACGTTTCGCACGGAGGACGTGCAAGTTGTCGTTCGAGATCTTGTTGCACGATCCTTTGGAGAGCACGTCGTCATCGAACGCATACAGGTAGGGTTTTTCCCTTATCCTCACCTGGACCTGAAAAACGTCAGCATTCAAAACCCGGAGCAAGGCACTCCGGTCTTTCAGGCTAAGCACGTTCAACTGGATTTGAATTTCTTGTCCTTCGTGCAGGATATACCCATGCCGCATGCCTTGATCATCGAACATTCCGTTTTTAATCTCAGGCGAGACGAAAACGGACAATGGAATTATCTGAACGTTCTTCAAGGGGAATCACCAGATCAGGTGGAGATAGGGGCGTGGCTCTTGGGGCGTTCATTGAAATTGACCAACGGTACTGTTCACCTGGAGGATCAATATCGCCGTGAATCCGCGTTTATCATTCACGCGGAAGACGTAGAGCTGCAAGTAGAGCAACTTGTGTGGGATGGCCCTACGGAAATGCTTTTATCCGCGCGATTTTCCGAAGAGGGTACGGGGTCCATGCTCTCTGCTTATGGGACGCTCCAGGATATCGGTGGTTTTCTCAAGGATGGAAATACACCAGGCCGTGACTCCTCGCCTCAATTCGATGTCCATACTCGTATGGACCTTGCTCGCGAAACGCTTGTGCAATGTGCCAATTTTTTCGACGTACATGAAGTCCCGATTGGGTTCCAAGGTCGAACCAAGGTTCAAGGGCACCTTCATTTTGCTCCTGGCATTGAAGGGTACGACCTGTCTGTATCGGATCTTGTGGTTTTAACCGACAGCATTGATCTGAATTCAGAAATCAGCGTGAAGGGTTTGTGGCTGCCTGAACCGCCCACCTTTTCGGGGCAATGGTCCAGCGCGCCTGTAGCCATTCAACATTTGCCCCAATTACTACCCGAAGGACTTATTCCGTCAGAATTGTCTGATGCCATTCATCGTCAGTCCGTCAGTGGAAAAATTCAAGCGGTTTCAGCAACGTTTACCGGCTCCTCCCGCAAAGAAGCGAGCTATACACTGAAGGGAAAGTTTCAGCTTTCGGAAGGAAAGTTGGACTTCGGTCCTAAGCTGGGAGCCGTCAAAGAGATGACCTGCACCATCACTGTCGGGACTGATGAGATTCGATTCTTCGATTTTCATGGCCAATATGAGGAACTTCCCGTCACTCAAGGCGAAGGGATGATTGTTTTTGACGAACAAGGGCCCTGGTTGACAACCGAATTCGGAGGACGGGTTTCCGCCTCAAAAATTATTGGCCTTATGCAAACCATTGCCGGGTGGCACGTACCACAACGACCAGAAGAAGCCTTGCAAGGCAAGGCCGGGAGTGGATTGTTAATGCTGCGCTTTGCCGGACCCCTCAAGGACCCTCAAGCCATCGCGTTCCAAAGCGCCAAATATCATCCTGAACGAATTGCCATGCAATTGCCGGGACTACGCATGATTCTTACCCAAGTGGAGGGCATTTTTGCCATTTCAGAAAATCATCTTCGTTTCGAAAACGTGACGGGGCTCTATGGAGATAGCGATTTTCATATTCAAGGGACGATTGATCTTGAAGGTGAATCTTATACTGATGACTTGAGAATTCAAGGTCATTTCAGTGACCGTGACCTGCGGACTCTCTTGTCCGTTCCAGCACTTCCGACGCAAGAAATAATTTCAGGCAGATCACAGTATCTCCTCATGGTTGCAGGACAACTGCGAAATCCCTCGGTAAAAGGGAGAATTTCCCTGCAAGGACTGGAAATTCACTTGCCGGGCATTCTCTCTAAACCCTCGAGCTTGGCCGGCAATCTGGATTTTCACGTTCGAATCGACAACAAACGTCAATTCACGTTTGACAGCATGGCCCTGAGTCTACCGTCGATTCGCTTCGCCGGAAAAGGAAAATTTCATTACGACCAAACCTTGACGTTCAATGCCTCACTGACGGCCGAACCGATACGCTTCGAGTCGTTACCGCCGGACCTTGAATTATTTGAGAAGACTATTTCCTCCGGGATCATGGAAGGGGTGGTGCATCTTCGGGGAACGGGAGGTGATTGGAGGTCATGGAGCAAATCAGGGCAAGTGACCTTAACGGATGGAGTCGTCAATATCGAAGGAATCAGGTCTCCGATTTCTCGGGTGGCGCTTCAAGTGAAACTGGCCGGCCATGCCGCCGAACTAAAGAGACTTCAATGGAATCTTGAGAAGAGTCAAACTCAAGCCAAGGGATTCATTCTCACGTGGGACAGCAGACCGAACATGAAACTGTCGCTGACTGCGACTCGATTCGATCTCGATTTGTTACTACCGAGAGACAAGCAACGTTCTCCTCTTCGGGAACTTTTGGAAACGATTGCCAACACGGCCAAAGTCTCTGCAAAATTGCAGTTCAATCGTGCCTCGTACCGCAACCTGAAGATCCGGAATTTGTCCGGTCAACTGAATATGAATAAGGGCATCATCCGCATAGACCGCATTCGCGGGAAAGCCGACAATGGAACGATTCAAGGGCGCGTATCAGTCAATCTGCCCGTGCAACAGCCAGCCGCGGTGAAGACGTGGTTTTCGATCAACTCAATTCCATTGCTAACTTTGGAAAAAACACTTCTTGATACGCAAGCACTCGATAAACAATTGATGACGGGATTGATGACCATGGATGGCGCACTACAAGGCCATGGTAGAAATCCCCTGGGTGTGCTTCCGACCCTCAAGGGAAGGTTGAAACTCACCATCAAAGACGGCCGGATCAAACGAGGGGTCGTGATTCCCAAAATTCTAGCCATCATGAACCTGCCGAATATGCTACGGGGCAAAGTGGACCTTGAAAAAGACGGGTATCCCTTTGACCGGCAAAGTGGAACTTTTGCTATTGCCGATGGCCAAATTGTTTCAACGGATATGGTGATGGATGGACCCGTTGTGAAAATGACGGCTGCCGGACAATACAACTTGGTAAACGATAATTTGGACGTCGTGACCGCGGTCAGCCCCTTGGGCTCGTATTTTAAGCTTCTACAAGAAATTCCGTTGGTGCATCTCTTGCTTGACGATGAAGAGCAGGGAATCAACTTGGCCATGTTTTCGGTCAAAGGTCCGTTTCGGAATCCGGCAATTGAGCCACTGGCCATGGAATCCGTGGCGGTTGGATTAAAGGGATTTGGCAAATTGGCATTGTCGATTCTGAAAAATACAATCACGTTGCCACAGAAAATATTGTTTCCTGATGACAATAAAGAAGCGGGTGCCTCGTCGCCCGAGCCCCAAAAGCAAGAATCCGAAGATACGTTCATGGAAACTTACTGACCGTTTGAAGTGTAAAGGAACCTCTGATTAAGTGTGATAGCGGGATGCAGGGCAAGGCGTCCCGGA
>VYFB01000051.1 GCA_009842645.1 Nitrospira sp. SB0677_bin_15
TCGCTCCGGGACGCCTTGCCCTGCATCCCGCTATCACAATAAATCAGAGGTTCCGGATATTGAACGGAAGGAGTTCAGGGGATTCCACGTCGCCAGCCGAAGCACCGCGATCATACATTAGGAACTATCTGTTTTCGTTTGACCTGACAGAGCAAGCCTGGCCCGGCGCCGCTGCTCGTAGAGACCGAGCGCGTGCAGGGGAAAATATTGTCGATACAGGACGTAATCCAACAACGCCGTACGGAAAAAGACCCCGGCCATGTCTTGCCTCGGCCACGTCCCATCTGTGTCCTGCGTGTTGAGCAAGAACCGGGCGCCCTGCGATATCGCGGACCAATTCGAATCGCCTGCCTCAAGGAGCGCAATCAACGCCCACGCGGTTTGGATGACCTGGCTTTCATCATGCGCAACGTAGCGGCCGGTCAAACACCCGCTGTAGTGTTCACCCCATCCCCCATCCTTCTGTTGGCGGTCCAGCAGCCATTGGCAGGCCAACCGCAGCATCGAATCACCAGGACGAGCCCCGGCGGCAACCAGACCCCTGATGCCGAAGAAGGTGCCATAGATGAACTGAACGCCCCATACGCCGCGCCATGACCCATCGCTTGCCTGAGTCCGGCGAAGCCAGGCTTCAGCCTTCGAAATAGCGTCCGGCACCGCCCGGTCCGTGACGTGCGGGAAGGACTCTTTGCAAGCGACGAGCGCCGCGAGGCAAGACGCGGTGCACTCGACGTAGGAATGCTCGGTCATCGAGTCGCCAAACATTTCGGCCGGATTCAACCACTCGAGACCAACCGTGGAACGTCGCGCCTCATAGCTACCAAAACCGCCATCGCGGTTCTGACTGCGCAGCATGAATTGAATCGCATCGCTAAGCGCCGTCTCGCTGATGGCCTGGCGGTCGGCGACAAGAATACCCAGCACCGCTTCCGCGGTGCAGTCACTCACCGGCCAGCCGTGCCATCCCCCGGGAAAACACCAACCGCCTTTAGGATCGGCACGATACGCCTCGCGAAACCCTTTGAAACGGGTGCTGATCTGTTCCCGGCACAGGAAACCGGCTCCTTGCCGGAGAGCACGTTGCACTCCGTCGAACTCGGACACCGTGGCCAAAGCTTGCAGGGAGAAGCCGGTATCCCACGAACTACTTCTCGCGCCGGTGACTCGCGCGCCACGCTCCTCGTCCTCCCAGATCCAGCCATCCAGCTTCGCGAGCGCCAAACGACAGTCGGCGTCGTTTGGATCACGCAGCCATAAGGCCAGGACGTTGAGGAACCCGCTGACCGGAGAGATGCTCGTATGGTTGGTGGTTTGCAGTTCCCATTTTATCTGCCGGATGAGCGCTTCCATACACCGGACGCGCAGACGTTTGCCGTGGAACCGTTCGAATACCCGTGCAAATTCATAGCCGGCCCGGAGCCACGTGCTGGGGCGTGCGTAGAGGTCCGCGTCTCGCAAGTGATTACGACCCGCGGAAAAATCGACGTTGGCAAACCCCTGGGGAAACAGTTCCTCTCGCAACGAGGCGATCGTGGGCGTGACCGGCGTTTGGAACCGACGTGGGTAAATGGCCGCCATCGCCATGTAGATCAGCCGGGTATGGCAGTACCAGTTTGAGGGATGCAACGGTATCCAACGCGGCAAACGCCACAACTCCGGCAAAATGGCGTTGACCCCACGCCAGTCGTAGAGATTGAGGAGCGCCAGCCAGAATTTCCCCCAACTCGGGATACCGAGAACCCCTTCTATTTGCAGGAATTGGCCGGCCGGTTCAATCAACGGATCATCCCGCTCAACACCGAGTAATCTCGCCGCGACGTACACCAGGGTGGTGACAAACAGGTTGGGTGGCGGGTGCTCGTGCAGACTCCAGAGACCTCCTTCGAGACGGGTGGATTCGAAGGAGCGCAGCACGCGACGGCGCCGGCCGGGTTCGAGCGGCCGCCCCATAATGTAGTGCAGCAGCACATATTGTGCGGTGAGCATGGGACACCAAACCATCTCACCTTCCCAAGCGCCATCCTCACCCTGGAGTTTCAACAGGCGCGCACTTGCGCTCCTCAACGCCGGACCCGCGTCAGGTGACACACCCACCATCGAGTGGACTGGCCGGGGGTCGTCCACCTTCGATGGCATGGAGACCAGAAGCGCGTGAGCCAGGATGTCCCGAATTCGCTCACCGTTTTCGACACCCTCGCCTTTCGCCTTGCGCAGATGCATGACGCCACGCAGTAGCCACAAGAGGCGAACAAAGAGTGCATACACCATGTCGCGGGCCTGGCGCCAGACCAACTGGTCGCGGGAACGCGGAATCGCCCCGGCCATCACCCGGAATACCATCTCGCCACCCGCAAAAGCCATACGGATAAGCGACATGTCTTCACAGGCGAGTAAACGCATGGTCCGGTCACGGAACGCGCCACTGGCCCGCCAACGCCGGTAGATCTCGCGTCTGACCGCCACAGCCTCGGTCCGGTGATCGGCAAAGGTCTCGTAGAGCTCCATGGCGAGGAGTTCCGGCGTGTGGGTCGCCTGGAAACGCTTCACGGTGAAGTCGTGAAAGTCCTTGCTTTCGGCCAGCGTCAGCGCATCGCCGAAACCGAGGGTCATTCCCACTGCAGTCAGGGGATGGTAGTGCCCGGCTGCATCGCCGATAAGCACTCGACGTGGGCTTCCGTACGTGACGCGCGGGCTCAACTCATTGGTCGCGACGTGGAATTGCCCAGCCCGCAACGCTTCGACAAATGCCGGCCTGAGCGTTTCCGGTAACACACTGGAACACGAGTCCGACAAAAAGCCAGTCCGGTCACCGGGTGCCCAGCCATCCGATGGGACATCGACGATGATCCGGACGCAATGCTCTCCCAGGCGGTACATAAGAATTGGACCAGGTCCGCCACACAACACGTGCCCATAACCCTCCAACGGTAAACTGACCCCTCTTAACGTCACACCCACCATCCGCGAGCAGGTCTTCGGCTTTATCGATAAGCCCAATGATCGACGCACGATTGAGGCCCGGCCGTCGGCCCCAACAATCCGTGCGGCAGATATGGATTTATCGGTGCCGTTACAGGAAAACGTGATCCGCGTGTCCTCCACCGAACGGACCCGCGCGTGGCTAATGAAGTCAACACCCGACTCGTTCTCAATCGCTTCACGCAGATTCGAGACGATCGCCGCATGCTCACACGCCACACCGTGAAGTCCTTCCGGATATGGAAGCACGATCGGCTCCGAGCCGTCTTCAGGGAACACGGCAAATCCTTTACCTGTGGTGCTGCGGGGCTGCGTATCGAGTCTTATGCCGACTTCGCGCAACATCCGCACTGCAGGCGGATGCAGCCATTCGCCCGCCATTCGTTTGGAAGCATTGGGATTTGCTTCGAGCAGGGCCACCTTGGCGCCTTTCCGCGCGTGAGCAAGTGCGCACAAGCTGCCGACCGGACCCGCGCCGACGATGGCGACGTCGTAGTGCCGAACAGTGGCGTCACTCATTGGACAATACTCATTTGCGAGCGGCGGCGGTAGCGAAGCCGGCATGGTGTCTCAGGGCCCGTGACCCAGCTACCGTAATTCGGGGCGGGAAACGCCGTGTCGAGATGAAGATCGAAGCGATCGAGCAGCACGGTCCAGATGGCTTTCAGTTGCAGGTAAGCAAAATGTTTCCCCATACACACGTGTTTGCCGCCGCCGAAACCGATCAAGGCGTACTGGTGTTGTTTGTCCTCGCAAGCGGGAGGATCAAAACGCTCCGGAGCGAACCGTTCCGGGTCGGTAAACAGGTGAGGCAACCGGTGAGAGACCGCCGGCGACACCATAGCCAGGGTGCCGGCAGGCACGATATGGTCTCCGTACCGCACGGGTTTGAGTACCTTGCGAATCAGCATGATCAGCGGCGGGTGCAGTCGCTCGCACTCACGTACGGCGTGTTCCAGCGCCACTTGTCGTTTGAGACTCGCGAGGGACATGGCTGTTTCCTCGCGATAGACGTCCCGGATCTCGTCCCTGACTCGCGCCAGGTATGATGTCGCCCTCACGAGTTCCAGACCGGCCCAGGTTGCGAGCACGGCACTGGTGTGTTGGCCCGCGAACAGTACCGTCAACAGGATCCCGGTAATCTCGTCGTCGTTCAAAGCGCGGCCATCTTTGTAACGGGCGAGCATGAGTGTCTGCATGAAATCGTCGGGACAGACCCCGGAACGCCGGCGTTCCGACATGATCCGGCTAAAGAGTTCGGCCACTTTTCTCCGGGCCCGGTCACGGCTGCGATGCGCTGCGGTCGGAAGTCTGGGAAGAAAAAATCCGAGGGTGTTAATCCCTTTTTGCAGGTCGTGATACGCCTCGGCAAAACCCGTGTCCACCTGATCACGGACTTCCTGTCCAATAAGACAGCGACTGGCGATCTTGACGGTGAGTTCGTTCATCACAACCGGCAGATCGACTTCCCCCTCCTCGCCAAGGGCATCGGCGAACCGCCTCGTCTCCTCGAACATGACGCGGGCGAACCTGCTCATCGCGGCTTCGCGGAGCGCCGGAAACAGAAACCCAAGTTGTTCGTCCATGAGCTCGGGGGAGGCATCGTAAGCCACGCCGCGTCCGAAGATGGGGACCGTAAACTGATAGACGGCTTTGGCGTTCAACTGATCATCGGGTGCCCTGAAGTAACAGTCGTGAGCTTCGGGTCCGGTGAAGAGCACAAACTCCCGGGGACCGAGCCTGAAACTGAAAAGTTCGCCCTGCTCTCGCCAGCCGCGGGCCAACATCGAGACCGGATTCTTTAGAAAATCCAACAGATGACCGATCAGCGGCCACCCACCCATGAGTTCAGGAACGATTTTGGCCGCGTTCGGCGACGGCTCTGCCGAACGCACGGTTGCCACACCGTGAGACCGATGTTCCACCCTTGCCCTCCTCAATAGACAAACGGCAGCATCGAAAAACGTACTCGCTGTGTATAACGGCCCCACAGCTCCCCATACTTGGCGTGGCAGCGACGCTCATCACGTCTTGAGCGATGCCACAACAGACCCGCCAGCCAAGCGGGTAACAAGTAGGGCAACCAGGATGCGAACCCGGTGGTCAAGGTGAACGCGAGGTAGATGCAAATTTCACCCGTATAGTTGAGATGCCGTCCAATGCCCCAGAATCCGGAGACCAGCAGGCGCCCATCCAGGGAGCGGGCAGGTTGTCCCCAAATCCTGATGCCAGGGTCACGCTTGAAACGGTGCTTCTGTTCATTGGCACCGCGGAAGAGCCAGAAACCAAAGACAAACAACAGGACGATCGCGGCCACGGCGATGGGAGACAGCGGTTCCGATGGGTGGATCAGCCACCAGCCGGCGATACAATAGAAAAATGGAACCAGCACGTAGTCTCCCCAAATCAACATCCATCCGAAACGCTCACTGACCAGGTCCCAGGTATGGATCATTCCGTGTTCGAACTGGAAGTAGTTGAGCACGTACAGGAAGGTGAAGATCTGATAGAGCGTCATTGCCAGGGTCAGTTCGCCGTAGGTTTCATACTGCACGACGGCGAACGATGCGTTGAACAGCGCCAAGCCGATAAGAGAAGGGCGATAGCTGAACATCTTCAAATCCACCCCGAACCAGGCGGGATTCAGTTCTACGCCAAAGAAAAACCCCTTCCACGGTCCCGGTGGTGCATCCCGGGGCCTGGCTCTGCCCCAATACAGCCAGCCGGACAAGGCGAATGCGAATACGTTGGTCGCCACGAACAAAGAGGCGAAGCGGGTATGCAGCACGGAAAGAGAAAACCAGCCGGAAACTTGGGCGAAACAGGCCACCATCACGGTCATCAGGAACAAGGCAAGGCCATTCAGTTTGTAGGTGGTTGATTGTCCTTCGACTTCCGGTCCCGTCACCCGTCTTCCGGGCAGGAGCATCGAACCCAGAAACAACAGGCCGGCAAACCCCGACACCATGGCCGCCGCCTCAAGCAGGGCACCGCCCGACAGCGCGGACCATGGGAAGTGGAGATCAGGCCCCGGCACCGCCGTTCTCCGTCCCGCGCGCCATGTACTCCCGCCACTTGCGCACGGTCACGTTTTGAAAAGCCCGTACCGCCGGATTGTACTCGATTGGAGGCGCGTCCCAATGTCTCTCGTAACCCTGCTGCTCCGCTTCGACCGCAACGCCGTCCTGGGCAAGTAATGGGCCGATGAGTACACGGTTCGAGATCTTCAGAACCGCGGTCATGGCGAAACGGGGAATACGTACCGGCAGCAAGGGCACCTTCAACGACTTGAAGTAGAACAGGAAAAACACCCGGGTGGTACGTTCATCGACCGGCAGGACGAAAAGCCAGTGTTTGATCGCGTCATCGGTGTTCGACCACTGATAGGGGTATTGATAGCACAGATCCATATGAGTGGTGTCAACGCTGCCGTGATCGACAAACAATCCTGAGATACGCCCGCGTCCGACCCTTGTATCGTAGGCCACGTGCACGTCATCGCCGACGGTCTCACAACGAGTGAGGACGGCGCCTTCTTCGAAGGGACGGTATCGACGGTGCAGGTGAGCATGGGTGAAGTCACTCACGTTGTCGATCACCATCGAGTGGTGAGCCGCCCAAGTGAAGACCATCGGCTCACAGGCCCATCGCTCGGGTCCCTCAAGTTCGGGGATGTCCGGGATCCGGCGCAGTTCCGCCTGCTCCGGGTTTCCGGGGAACAACCAGACCAGACCGTAGCGCACCTTCACGGGATAGGTTCTGAGTGGAAGCTGCGGAAGACCCCGCCCGTAGCGGTCGTGGGGGATCGCGACGCAACGTCCGTTTCCATCGTACTGCCAGCCGTGGTAAGCGCACACGAGCCGGCAGCCTTGCACCTCGCCCATGGAAAGTTTGAGTTGGCGATGCGCACACCGATTGTCGATTGCGTGAAACGAACCGTCCTTTCCCCGGAACAGCGCAATGGAACGTTTCCAGAAAACGACCTCGACCACCGTCCCCGGTTTGACCCGGCGCACCTCCTCAACCGCGTACCAATAATCCGGGTCCATGCCCGCGGCGCGGGCTTGCTGGCGCAAGCTGCCGGCCTCCTCGAAGCCGGGTGGGGCGCCCGGTGCCGGAATCACACCGAGTTTTCGTTTGGAGTCAGCCATAAGCCTGGCTCGGAGAGAAAGTATCCATGGTCGTCGCGGCGGTCACGCACGGACGTTTCGCAAGCGGATTCGTGATCGCGTTGCGGTGATAGTGAAAAGCGTAAGCCTCATGAACCGCCGCGCGGATACTGGTTGGCTGATAACCGAGATCCCGTTTCGCTTTGCCGACGTCGGCGTGTAAGCGTTTGCGCAACAGGCGAATGGCGCCTGGGGTGAAACGCTGGGGGAAGCTTGGGTGAAAACGGCTCAGATAAAAGCTCGTCATTTCCGAAAAAACGAGCATCACGTTGGCCGGAATACGCCGGCACGGTCGCGGAACGCCCGAGACCTCCTCGAACAGGTCCAGGATCTCGGAAATGGTTCTGTACTCACTGCTGAAAATGTACTTTTCGCCAGATCGTCCTCGGTGCATACACAACAAATGTCCTTCGACAATGTCCCTCGCCGCGACGAACTCGAACCCGCCGTCAACGTAAGCATGGAGCTTGCGGTTGCTGTAGTCACACAAGGCTCTTCCCAGTCGCGAGGGGAAAAAATCGGCGGGTCCGATCACGGCGCAGCACGTTGCCACCACGACGTCCTGTCCTTTCGCCGCGGCGCGCCAGCACTCGTGCTCGACGAGCGACTTGCTGCGCTCGTAGGGCATCGTGCGCTCCATGGGATAGAATTGCATCGTCTCGTTGGCAGGCGCGGACGGATTATCCAAATCGTACCCGACCGCACTGAAAGAGCCCGTCACCACCACCCGGCCGGCTTCTACCTCCCGCGCCGCTTGCAGCACGTTGCGTGTGCCGACGACGTTGCAGTCGAATACTTCCCGGCGATGAGCGCGATTGCCTTCGATGGTTGAGATCTTGGCCGCGACGTGGTAGACACCCTGACAGCCCTCAAGCGCACGCCGGGTTGCATCCAAATCACGGATATCGCCAAACCGGCATTCAACGTCAAGACCTTCCAGTCCTTCGTTGTTGTCCTCGTGTCTCAGCAAGACCCGGACCCGCACGCCGTCGCCCAGCAGCCGGCGCACGAGATTGGCGCCCACGTGTCCTGCCGCACCGGTCACGAAAACGGGCGACGACGACGAGTCGACAGATGTGCTCAACCTTGAGGTCATCTCGGGCCTTGATTATGAAATTGTGGCCTGAAAGCGTCGATAATATATCTCAAATTTTCTGACAAACAACACCCTAGCATATTCAGCGAAATTCATCTAGTTCTATTTATTGCACTATTTTGTCATAAACTCGTCGTTCTGATCGACACGAATTGTAGATGTTCACTCATTCGTTGACACTTTTTGTTGCCTCCTCCCGTCATCCCCGACCCCGATCGGGGATCCAGGGGTTTTCTTTTTGCAGGTGTAGCCGCGCCATCTCATGGCGCTTCTTGCTCTTGGCCTCTCCAAGCCGCATGAGATGCTGCAGCTACAAAAAACAAAGACCCTGGATTCCTCCCCGACGTTCTTAATCGGGGATCAGAGGTTCCTTTATATGGCCGGGAATGACGAAAGGAGGTAGTGAAATTGTCAATGAATAACTGAACACATACACGAATGACGCCGACGAGTCGGCGGCTTTCGACCTTGTTGAAATGTGAGGCGCAAATGAATTGGCCCCCGAGAGTGCAATACATGGTGCTGGAATCTATGTTTTCACTGATCTATAATACTCCATCAGAATGCAGCCTGATTGTTTCTTCCTCTCCCTACGGTGGCCACGTGACGATGATTGAGATATACCTCGAGCAAGTAGTCGCCAATAGAACCGGCAGGGTTGCCTTAGCCACGGGCCGCTGGAAAACAACGCGATGACCTCCCTACTGCTGGACCATTACACGACATTCATCTTGCGCTACCGATGGCTGGTCATTGCGTCGGCTACGGCCCTCATGCTGCTTCTGACGGCAGGCCTCCAATTCATCACCGTCTCCAACAACTGGCGTGATAACCTCGATGAGAATAATCCTCAACTTCTTGCATTCGACGCCCTGGAGGATACCTATTCGGCGACCAATGCGGCGTTGATCGCGGTCGCGCCCAAGGGGGGCTCGATATTCACCCGCGAGGCGCTCAGTGCCATCGAGGAGTTGACCGAGGCCGCGTGGCGCGTGCCCTGGTCAACCCGGGTCGACTCCCTGACCAACTATTACCACAGCGAGTCGGTCGAGGACGACTTGAACGTCGAGCGGCTCGTGGACGACGCCGGATCGCTCAGTGATGACGATCTCGCCAGAATCAAGGGGATTGCGTTAGGCGAGATCAGTATCGCTGGCCGGCTCGTCTCCTACGACGGGCGCGTTGCCGGAGTGGCGATCAGTTTCGCGTTACCGGACGGGAACTCGAACGCCGCGGTGGACGAGATTACCGACTATGTTCGCAACCTCTTGAACGAGACCCGGGCAGAGCATCCGGACATCGGCTATCACATGACCGGCGACGTCTTCGTAAACCACGTCATGACGGAGGCGGTTGACGATGATATGCGGATTCTCGCGCCGGCCGCATTCCTCGTCATCTTGAGCGTCGCCGCCATCCTCCTGCGCTCCCTGCTCGCCACGCTGTCCCTCGTCGTGATGCTCATCTTCGTCATCGGCTCGACCATGGGCGTCATCGGCTGGGCCGGCCTGGTGCTCAACGCCGCCAACTCCGGTGTTCCGATTATCATCATGACGATGGCCATCGCAGACTCGGTCCACATCATCGAGACGATCATGTCCGGTATGAGACGAGGTCTGGACAGGCACGCGGCGATCGTCGAATCGCTGCGAGACAATGCCTGGCCGGTGTTCCTGACGACGGTCACGACGATGATCGGATTCCTCAGTCTCAACGCCTCGGACTCTCCGCCTTTTCGGGTACTGGGCAATCTCGTGGCGTTCGGCATGTTCTCCGCCTTCGTGTATTCCATGACGCTCCTGCCGGCGCTGCTGACGGTCCTGCCGTTACGCGCGCGTCCAGGACGCACCGGACGTTCCACTTTCTTCGATCGCTTCGGCGCCTTCGTTGTGGCCCGCCGCACGCTCTTGTTCTGGTCCATGGCCGCCGTGGCGGTCACCCTGGTCACCGGCATCCCCCGCATCGAGCTGACGGACAACTGGTTACAATATTTGGATGAGCGTTACGAGTTTCGGCGCGATACGGACTTCGTGGTCGAGAACCTGACCGGCATGGAAAACCTGGAATACTCCCTGAACGCCGGGCGCGAAGGCGGCATTACCGATCCCGATTATCTGCACAAAGTCGACGCATTTGCCGAATGGTACCGAGCCCAGCCGGAAGTGGCGCACGTCCAAGCGTTTTCAGACATCATGAAACGCCTCAACAAGAACATGCACGGCGACGACCCGGCCTTTTACCGGCTGCCTGAAGACTCCGAGCTTGCCGCGCAGTATCTGCTGCTCTACGAGCTTTCGGTTCCTTTCGGCAGCGACCTCAACAACCGCATCAATATAGACAAGTCCGCCACGCGCATGACCGTCACGATGCTCAGACTGCACGCCGAAGAGCAGCGCAAGCTCGACGTGCGCGGGCAGGAGTGGCTCCGCGCCAACGCGCCCGACCTCGCGACCGAGGCAACAGGGATCAGCCTTCTCTTCGCCCACCTGAATATACGGAACACCAAGAGCATGTTGGGAGGTACGGTTACAGCCATGGCCCTCATATCGTTTCTCCTGATCGGGATTTTCAGAAGCGTGCGCCTCGGCCTTCTCAGCCTCGTGCCCAACTTCATCCCCGCGACCATGGCCTTCGGCGTCTGGGGCTATCTGTACGGCGAGGTGGGAAACGCCGGTTCCCTCGTGACCGCGATCGCCTTCGGCACCGTCGTGGACGACACGATTCACTTCATGACCAAGTATCTGAAGGCGCGTCGCGAGAGCCGTTCCGCGTCCGAGGGGGTGCAGTACGCTTTTCGGTCGGTCGGTCGTGCCCTGTTTACCACGACCATGACCCTGGTGCTGGGCTTCATGGTGTTCGCTTCGTCGGGATTCGTGATCAGTTGGATGCTCGGCCTCCTGGTTGCGCTCACGATCGGCTTCGCGTTGATCTGCGATTTCCTGCTCCTCCCGCCCTTACTGATCGCCATCGACCGGAAGACACCATGAGACCTGCCCGTCTCGCCGGATCAGCATCAATGAACAAAGCCATATACCTTACCTTTTTGACAATTGTGTGTGTGTTCGTGCCGGCGGGAACCACCAACGCACAGTCGATTGAAGAGGCACGTACCCTCTATACCGAGGGTCGCTTCACGGAGGCCGCCGAACTTGCCCAGAGTCTCGACACATTAGAAGGTTATGCATTGGCGGCCAATTCACTGGCGATTTACAGCTACTACATGGCACCGGACGGCGAAAAGGAAGGCTCGTTTCGTCGGGCCGTGGAACTCGCACAAAAGGCAATCCTACTCGACAACTCCAACCCGGAGGCCTATCTCCAATTGGCCCATGCCATGGGTCGTCTCGCGCAGGTGACCGGCACGTGGGAGGCGTTGAACGAAGGGTACGCAGGGCAAGTACGTGATGCCATTCAAGAGGCGCTTCGACTGGCCCCGGACATGGCAGCCGCCCATTTGAGCCTCGCCGCCTGGCATGCGGGAGTTGTCGGTGCCGCCGGGTTCATGGCCGGCTTGCTCTATGATGCCAATGAAGAGGACGCCCTCGCTCATTTCGAGCGGGCGCTCGAACTGGCACCTCAAGAAAAAATCGTCCTTCTCGAATATGCGCTTGGCTCTCTGGCCCTGGATGTCGACGCCAACCGCGCGAAAGCGCACGACCTGCTCGAACGCGCAATCGCATTACCCGCGAAAGACGCCTACGACCGGATTCTACACCAGAAGGCGGTCGAGCAACTGGCTGCCCTACTGGGTCTTTCGTGAATCTCCGGTATGGGGCTTTCGATTGATTGCGTCGCATGCCGGTTCGCTCTAAGATTGTCCGTTCATATTCCGAATATGATACTCTTGGACAACTTTGAAAACAGAGGAGGAACTCATGTCAGCAGAACCGGATATTATTTATACAAAGGTCGACGAAGCGCCTGAATTGGCGAGTGGATCGTTTTTGCCGATCATTCAGGCCTTTGCAAAAACCGCAGGCGTCAACGTCGGCAGAAAAGATATTTCGTTGGCCGGACGAATCATTTCGCAATTTCCCGACGCCTTGAATCCGGAACAGCGACAGCCCGATGATCTCGCCCTGTTGGGAGAAATGGTGGAAACACCGGACGCCAACGTCATCAAACTCCCGAACATCAGCGCATCGATTCCCCAAATCAAAGGGGCCGTGGCCGAATTGCAATCCCAGGGGTACGCCATTCCCGACTACCCGGAAGATCCCAAGACCGATGCAGAAAAGGACATCAAGGCAAAATTCGACAAGGTGAAGGGCAGCGCGGTCAACCCGGTGTTGCGACAAGGCAATTCGGACCGTCGCGCGTCGACCTCCGTAAAACAATATGCCCAGAAGAATCCGCACAAGATGGGGGCCTGGGCCAAGGATTCGAAGACGCACGTTGCCCATATGCCGGGTGAGGATTTCTTTGCCAATGAAAAATCGACCACGATTACTGAGCAGACGGCAGGGAAAGGCCGTATCGAATTCGTCGGCACCGACGGCAGCACAACCGTGTTGAAGGATAACGTGACCCTGGACAAGGGCGCCGTGGTCGATGCCACGAAGATGAGCGCCCGGGCGTTACGTCAATTCTTCAAGGAACAGATCGACGATGCCAAGAAAAACGACATCCTGTTGTCGCTTCACATGAAGGCGACCATGATGAAGGTCTCGGACCCCATTATCTTCGGGCATTGCGTATCCGTGTACTTCGAAGACGTTTTCAAAAAACATGAGGCGGTCTTTGCTGAACTCGGTGTCAATCCCAATAACGGCCTGGGTGACGTCTATGCAAAAATCGGCACCTTGCCTGCCGCGCAGCAGGACGAAATCAAGGCAGATCTTCAGGCTGCGATGCAAAACGGTCCGGATCTCGCCATGGTGGATTCCGACCGGGGCATCACCAACCTGCACGTGCCGAGTGACATCATCATCGACGCTTCAATGGCCGCGGCGTTGCGCGTCGGCGGAAAGATGTGGGGAGCGGACGGAAAGGAACATGATACGAAGGCCATGATCCCGGATCGCAGTTACGCGGGCATTTACCAGGCGGTGGTCGATTTCTGCCGGGAAAACGGGGCCTTCAATCCCGCAACCATGGGCAGTGTGCCCAACGTGGGCCTCATGGCCCAAAAAGCGGAGGAATACGGTTCGCACGACAAAACCTTCGAGGCTCCGGGAAACGGCACCATCCGCCTGATCGACGGAGCGGGGAACGTGCTGCATGAACAACACGTGGAAAAAGACGATATTTTCCGCGCGTGCATCGTCAAGGATATTCCGGTCCAGGACTGGGTAAAGCTGGCCGTGAATCGATCCAGGGCGTCCGGAATGCCCGTGGTATTCTGGTTGAACAAGAACAGGCCGCATGACGCGCAACTCATCGACAAACTGAACCGCTATTTGAAGGATCACGATACAACGGGCTTGGACGTTCAAATCATGGCCCCGGTGGACGCCATGAAGCATTCGCTCAAACGTGCCAAGGAGGGACAGAGCACTATTGCCGCCACCGGCAACGTGCTGCGGGATTATCTCACGGACCTGTTCCCGATCCTGGAACTGGGCACCAGCGCCAAGATGCTCTCCATTGTGCCGCTCATCAAGGGCGGCGGCTTGTTCGAGACCGGCGCCGGCGGATCAGCCCCGAAACACGTGCAGCAGTTTGTGAAAGAAGGACACCTGCGGTGGGACTCCCTCGGGGAATTTCTCGCCCTGGCGGAATCCTTCGCCCACTTGGCTCGAACCCGCGACAACAAGAAAGCACAAGTCCTGGCCGATACCTTGGACCGGGCCACGGGCAAACTCATGGAGAACCGAAAGTCACCGGGCCGGGTGCTGGGAGAGTTGGACAACATCGGCAGCCACCTGTACGAAGCCCTGTATTGGGCACAGGAACTCTCCTCGCAAAATGACGATCCGGAATTAAAGGAAAAATTTTCGCCCGTCGCAAAAGAGCTTGAGGCCAATATCGAGAAAATCCTGGAAGAAGTGAAGGCCGCAAAGGGCAAGTCCATGGACGTCGGCGGCTACTATCTTCCCCACCCGTCAAACCGCCACCCGCCCATGCGCCCATCCACCACTTTAAACAACGCCCTGCCCACTTTGGGCAGACCTGAAACAAACGTTGTAGGGCACAACGATCGTTGTGCCCCACAACTGTTTCATTCACTTCGTATCTCTTCACTCACGTCCAGTTTCTCCACGTAAAAACTCAGGCAATCCTTGATCTGCGCCACGGCGTCGATAGGGGTTTCATAGGCCCAGACCGCGTTATCGGCGACCTGGTTCCCAACGCGAACGGAAAAATATGACGCATCGCCTTTGAACGGGCAGTGGGTGGAATGGTCCGTCCGCTGCAAATAAGACATCTGCACGTCGCTCCGCGGGATGTAATTCGCCGGCGGCAGCGGTCCTTCCTTCAGGACCAAAGCCCGGGTGGTATCGGCAATAACGGCTCCGCCAAACGAAACTTTGACGCGATTGGGATTTTGCTCAATGGTAATCGCATGGGGGTGGCTCATACGGTTTCTCCTTTAGGTTCCTTTCTTCGTCACGAGTTACGGCGTCCCCACGAGACGAAACCCGACGTCGTCGCGCAGAAAGGCGGACAAATTCCAGTAGCGATTCGAGGAACGCAGGTATCTCGGGTAGCTGGTCCAAGCACCGCCACGCAACATGTGTCGTGCGCAATTCCTGCTCTTCCACGCGCTCCCATCGGCCTGGGGACCCGGAAACTTCTTGTTCCAACAATCCTCCACCCACTCCCAGACGTTCCCGCTCATGTCGTACAGGCCCAAC
The DNA here is from genome assembly GCA_009842645.1 of Nitrospira sp. SB0677_bin_15. Lineage (GTDB taxonomy): Bacteria > Nitrospirota > Nitrospiria > Nitrospirales > UBA8639 > Bin75. The sequence continues at coordinate 15,042 of VYFB01000051.1, forward strand.
CCGTTGGGTTGCTTTTGTCCGATCCGATGGACCCTGTTCCCGCTATTCTTGTCATACCAGGCGACTGAATCCAGGTCGTCGCTCCCGACGTAGAGGTGCGCTTGACTCTTTTTCCCGCCCCTGGCGGCATACTCCCATTCCGCATCAGTCGGCAACCGGTAGTGTTCGCCCGTCAGGGCATTCAATTTCTTGAGAAACAACTTGGCGGCATCCCAGCCCACGTTCTCTACGGGACATCGAGGGCAGTTCCGGAACTTGCTCGGATTCTTGCCCATCACCGCCTCCCACAGATCCTGGGTCACCTCATACTTGCTGATCCTGAAACTCTTCACCTGTACCTGCCGAACCGGCGTTTCATCATCGTCGCAACTGCTCTGCTCCTCCGTACACCCCATCGTGAACGTGCCGCCCTGAATGGCCACCATCTGCTCTTTGAGGCTTTTCAATAACGACGGCAACAAGTCCTTGAGCGTGGCGGCTCGTTGCTGCGCCTCCGCTTGGCGTTTTGCTTCTTCCGTTTGCAGTTGCTCGGCTTTTTCGATTGTTTTTCCTGCGACGGAAAGCAGTTCCAGGGTAGGCTTGTAATATTCGGAATGCTTTTCGATATTGACGACAAATTGCTTGAGCGAAGCCTGGCCCTGGCGGACGTCGTCCACGTTCGTTCCGTGTTCAACCAGCAGTTTGCCGAAAAAGAAGTAGAACTCCAACGGAGGTTCGGTATCCAAGGCTTCGATTTTCTCAAAAGCCCGTCTCGCGGTTTGCGGCTCGCCGTTTTCCATCGCCTTCTTCGCTTCCAAAAGGTATTGATCCGCCAGAATATCATCGGGCAGGTCCTGGGACACCGCCATCCCGCAATAGCACAGACTCAGGATGACACAAACCAGGGTCAACGTTGTTCTCATCTTCGCGCTCCTCCAGCCGTAGGCGAACTGTGAATGTGAAAGACGTGATCGACCGAATCGCATTGGCAGCGGATATTAGTAGAGCGCCGTCGAAGCGTCAAGGAAGAGGAGCCACACGGTAAATGACGGTTCACGGCAGATTTCTCGGGACAATGCGGGATCGAAGCGTAAACGTCCGGTAGCCTTCGTTCTCGGGATATTGGCTGTCAGCGTGCGCGGCCCGAGCCGTGACCTGCACGTCAACTGCCCGGATACTCGGCGCGTGCGTCGTGGGATGCCCCAAGGCATCGCGATAGGAAACGGTAAGGGACTCGATATGTTCCGCCACGGGTTGTCGCCCACCCATTCCCACTTTGCGTCGCAACGTGGAAGTCGAGTCGTCATACAAATAGACAATGGATTCTTTCGAGTCGATGGGTACGCCATTTCCATTCAAATCGGCTCGAATGTGCAATTCCGTGGGATGATAACGAAGTCCATAAAAATCATTCGATAAAGCGGAATCCCGGTTGACCCCCATGGGATCATAGCCGGCCATCCGAATCTCCCGGGCCATCATGTCCATAGCGGCACGAGCGGTTTGTTGCATGGCCAATACGTCCTCCTGAACGATCTGCTTTTTGACTTGATTCAGATGGACGCCGTAGACTGCCCCAATGGTGAACAGCCCCAAGGTCAAGGCGGTCAGCAGTTCCGTTAAGGTGACTCCTCTTTCGTTGGTCATGGGTTTGAAGCCTCTTGGTGGCTACGGTGCAAGAATCGTGGATATGGTCACGGAATGCCTGTCTTCCGACCACGACACCGTGACCGTCGCCGTTTGCAATCCAGGAACAGGGCGTCCGGTTTCCATCCGGACGATCCGTTGATACACGTCAAAGCCGGGTATGGTGCCATAGGCTTCCGTGGTTTCAAGTGCAGCCGCCGGGTCGTAGCCGGCGCTTCTTACCTGTTCCATTTTGTTCTGTGCCAAGGTGGTGGCCATCGTTAAACGTTTGCTCGCTGCTGCGCCCTTATTCGCCGTGACCGCCACTCCCGCGAAGGCCAGGACAGCGACAAAAAAGAGAGCCATAGCAATGACGGCTTCTAGGAGGGTCATGCCATTAGGATTTTTCGCGTGGCCCATGCGGAATTTAGGGGGTGGTCACTTTCACGCGACCCGTTATGCCGATTGTGATCTTTTTCTCACCGGAGGCGTTGGAGACCCTGACCGTGGCAAGACTGGAAGCCGTGCCTCTCGGATAAAAGAGCGGATTATTGTTGGACTCGATCGTCACGCCGGCAAATTCCTCCAGAATCGAGCGGGTTTCGACGGCTTCACCTGGGTCGACTCTTCCATTATTGTTGACGTCGTTCAAAATATCATAATGCTGTGGGTCCGTAAAAAAGACACGAACTTCATTGCCCTGCTTAACGGCTTGTGCTCTTGCTGACAAGAGGTCCGCGCGTATTTGTCGGACCACTCCATTCAGACGATAGTACGGCAGTTGAGAGGAAAACCAGATTCCGCTCAATCCCAACACGACCCCCAAAATACCGAGGACCATCACCAGTTCCGTCAACGTATATCCTGAAGGCTCAGCCGACGGACGTGTAAGACATGATGCACAGAGTTTCACTTCCTGCAATTCTAGCTTCCCTCACTCCTCCTTACCTTCCTCTCCCTTGATGGGAGAGGATTGAGGTGAGGGTGAGAAAACCTACTCGTTGCGTCCTCCCCCTCACACTACCCTCTCCCGCCAGGGGAGAGGAAGCAAGATTCAACGATCTCCCCTATCTCAGTACACAAACACCGACTCATACATACCCAACAGTTCCTGATAAAAAAACAGCGATGCCACTGCTCCTGCTGTCAGGAACGGAGCAAAAGGAAGGTACTGCCCACGCTCCACGGCGTGAAAGACCATGAGACCGATGCCGACCACGGCCCCTGTACATGACGCGAGAAACAAGGTCATACACACGTGCTGCCAGCCAAGAAACGCACCGATCATGGCCAGGAATTTGATGTCGCCCCCACCCAACCCCTCTTTTCCAAACAGATACGGACTGACGGCCGCGAGCATCCACAGTATCCCCCCTCCCAATGCGATGCCCAGCAAGGAATCAGTCCAACCCACGGGCAAGATGAATGCCGCGGTGAAAAAGCCGATAACCAGGCCCGGAAGAGTGATGACGTCGGGGATGACGAAATGATCGAGATCGATCATCGTCACGACCAACAGCAACGAAAGAAACAGCGCATACACGAGGGCGCTACGGGTCCATCCGAACTTGTAGACGACCCCGAGATAGCTGACTCCGTTGAGACATTCCACCAAAGGATAGCGCCATGAAATCTTTCCTCTGCACCACCGGCACCGCGCTCCCAACCGGATAAAACTCAAGAGTGGAACGTTGTCGAACCAGAAAATGGGTGCCTTGCATTGCAGGCAACGGGAACCAGGCCGAATGACGGATTCACCGTAGGGGATTCGCAGAATGCAGACGTTGAGGAAACTCCCTATGACCAATCCCACCACAAACAACAAAATATAGGAACCTGAAACATCCATTACTCTATATGTCGTGACTCTGAAAAAAATTCTTTTTTTCTTACATGGAACACTTGTTCCACTTTACTTTTTAATGGGTCCCCTGCTAGTATTACCTACATAATTCATCTTGTGAAATATTTCGGTGTTCGATGGCCGTTCAAACAAGAACAAACAAAAAGAGAGACCTGCTTCCCCTGCGACGGAAACGCCCCGAGTCACTCACCGAACGGGAACAGGAAATTCTTCAATTGATCTGGTCCGGCCTCAAGAATAAAGAGATCGCCGAACGTCTCGCCATCAGCGTCAAAACCGTCGAAGCTCATCGTGCCAACATGATGAAAAAGGTACGCGTCTCGAATGCCGCGCAACTCTTAAACGCGGCTATTCAAGAAGGCTTGATCCAAGTCCGGTAGTACGTTCGCTTTTTCCTTCCATTGACGACCCCACCCGATTGCGAAAAGCCCGAATACCCTTGTGGGAAGACCCCGGACGTTACATCCGTTGACGAACCACTTCATAGGCAACCACCGCAACGCTTGCCGAAACGTTGAGCGAGTTCACCTCCCCGCGCATGGGAATGCGGGCGTGGACGTGACATCGTTCGACAATCCTCGACCTGAGTCCTCGCCCCTCTCCTCCAAACACCAATAAGACGGGTCCCGTGAAATTCAACTCGGTATAGAGTCTTGGAGAGCGAGGCTCCAACGCCACGGTGGTCACCCCCCGACCCTGCAAACGATCGATCAGTTTGGCGATATTTGCGCACCGGGCCACCCGGACGTGCTCGACGGCGCCGGCAGAGGCTTTTGCCACACTCGCCGTCAACCCAACGGACCGGCGGTCGGGAATAAACACCCCATGAATCCCAGCCGTGACAGCGGTTCTGAGAACGGCCCCGAAATTCTGCGGGTCCTCCACCCCATCCAGAGCCAAAAAAAATCCCGTCTCTTTTTGTTGCGCGGCATACTCCAGGATCTCATCCTCTGAGGCATAGGCTTTGGCCGCGACCAGTGCCACCACGCCCTGATGGTTGGCAGCAGGGACCAGCCGGTCAAGCCGTTCACGCGGTTGAACCTGTAAGGGCACGCCTTGGACTTTTGCGAAACGAATGATATGGGAAAATTGACGCTGTCGATGCGACAGGAAGATTTTTATGAACGTTCGCGAGCCAGACCGGAGCGCCTCCGTGACCGCCTGAACGCCGAACAGGAAATCACCGGTCTTATCGCTTCCACCTGGTGCTCCCGTCCGGCCGGTCCTCGAGAAGGATTCCTTTGGCCGCCAAGGCTTCCCGAATGTGGTCGGCGGCGGCGAAGTCTTTCCGCGCCCGCGCTTCGGCCCTTTGTCGAATCTGTTCTTGAATCCATTCATCGGTGTACTCCTGCTCGGTGCCCATCCGGCATGGATCGATGCCGAACTCCAACTCGCGAAACACCCACTCTCTTTCATTGAGCTGAAATAAACCCAACGGCGCGCCGTATTGCCGAAAGATTGTGAGAACCTCCTGCCGGTCCTGCCCGGACAGCCCTCCTCGAAGAACTTGATTGGCCTCGGCTCGAAGCTGCTGAAATGCCGCTAACGCCTTGGGGGTATTCAGATCATCGTCCATGGCTTCTTCGAATGTCTGACGAAATTGGGGCAAAACGGTTCTTAAAGCCTTCCCAAAGTCCGAACCAGGTCCGGGCTTTTCGGAGAGACGGACGAAGAGGTCATACACGTTATCCAATGCAGATTTGGCCTCTGCCACGGCCAGGTTGGAAAAATTCACGTCTCCACGATAGTGGGTCGAAAGGAGAAAATAGCGTATTGCCTCGGCCGTCACGGGCTCAGGGCAATTCGATTGGTCAAAAATCTCCCTTACGGTAAAAAAGTTTCCCAGCGATTTTGACATCTTTTCTTTATCAATGGTGACGAACCCGTTATGCACCCAATATCTGGCAAACCCCTGCTCCGTTGCGGCACGGGATTGCGCAATTTCATTTTCATGGTGAGGAAATGCCAAATCCTTGCCGCCTCCGTGAATGTCGAAGGTTGCACCCAAATGGCGCACGGACATGGCCGAACATTCGATGTGCCAGCCAGGCCGGCCCGGTCCCCAAGGACTCTCCCAAGCCGGTTCCCCGGGTTTCGCCGCCTTCCACAAGGCGAAGTCCATGGGGTCATGTTTTCGTTCATCCACTTCGACTCTCGCCCCGGCTTGCATGTCGTCGAGGTGTCGTTTGCTCAATTGTCCGTACTCCGGAAAAGCCGACACGCGATAATAGACGTCGCCGTCCACCTGATAGGCGAAGCCTTTGTCCATGATCGTGCGGATCATCTCCAGGATCTCCGGCATGTGTTCCGTAGCCCGCGGTTCAACCTCCGGAGTGACGACGCCCAACCGTTTCATGTCGCGGTCGTACGCCTGCAAGTATTTCTCGACGACCCCGTCCCAGGGAATGTCTTCCTCCCCGGCCCTGTTGATGATCTTATCATCCACGTCGGTAAAGTTTTTGACGTAGGTCACGTCGTAACCCCGATAGCCGAGATACCGACGAAGCACGTCAAAAACGATCGCGCTACGCGCATGGCCCAAATGACATTCATCGTACACGGTGACCCCGCAGACGTAGATGCCCACGCGGGGTGGCGCGATGGGGACGAACGGTTCCTTCTGATTCGTCAGGGTGTTGAAAATTTTCACGAAGCGGTCATTCAGAGTTTGGCCAAGCGGAAGGGCTTACAGCTTTTTTTGTTTGCCGTTTGACGATCCAATATCCAAGAACGATGCATGCCACTAAAGCGATGGTGAACAGGTTGAAATATTGCTCCAGAACTTCTTTGACCCACGGACCCAACAGTTGCAACGTCCCGGCGACCAGAAAAAATCTGGCGCCGCGGCTGATCAGCGACGCCAGAACGAAGACACGAAAATTAACATAAAACGCGCCGGCCCCGATTGTAAACACTTTATACGGAACAGGCGTCAGGCCCGCAATCAGGATCGCCCACCCTTCATAGCGCTCAAACGTGTCATGGGCTTTAGAGACACGATCCTGCCCGATCAGCCGCAGCAGGAGCGGCGTCCCTCCCCACCACCCGATGAGATAGCCGAACGTGCCACCCAGCACGGAGCCAACGGTCGTGATCGCTGCATAATACAGGCCCCACGATGGATTCCCCAGAGTCAGCGCCATCAACAACACGTCGGGGGGAACAGGAAAGACGGAGGACTCGGCAAACGCCAACACAAACAATGCGGCTTCCGCGTAAGACGATTCCGACCACGAGACCATCCACTGATAGAGGTCCTGGAACATGGCGTCCGGTTGCCGTCTCTCAGGATGACCGCGTTCGCTTTGACAACGCGGATTCCCATGCCGCCAGCTTTTTCATGGCGGCGTACTGCGTCATGTCAAAATGCAGCGGCGTCAGGGAAACCTTTTTGGCGGCAATGGCATCCACGTCGGAATTCTTTCTTCGGTTCCAACTCACCTGTTCTCCCGCGATCCAATAATATGCGCTCCCCCGCGGATCAACGTTCTCGACAACGGAATTGCGATATTGCCGCCGGCTTAACGACGTGACCTGGATTCCCGTCATGGCTTCGGCTGACACGTCTGGCACGTTGACGTTCAACAGGGTATCGGTCGGCAAACCATCCTTCAGGATCAGGTTGGCCACATCGACCGCGACACGGGCCGCCGCGGTGAAACGAAATCGTTTGAAACCCTCCAGTGAAACGGCCATCGAGGGAATTCCCCGAATTGCGCCTTCGAGCGCCGCGGCCACGGTTCCGGAATTGGTCACGTCGTCACCGAGATTCAATCCTTTGTTGATTCCCGACACCAGCAAATGGACCGGGCGGTCGCAGAGAACCCGGCCCGTGGCCACGATGACGCAATCCGACGGCGTGCCGTTCACCGAGAAGACCTGCCGGCCAAGTTGCTTCAATCGGAGGGGCTTATGCAGGGTAATGGCCCGGCCCATGGCGTTTTGTGGGCGTTCGGGAGCCACAATCCAGACGTTGCCGAGCTTCTTCAGGTGTTTCGCAAGGGTGCGGAGCCCGGAAGATTCAACACCGTCGTCATTGGTAACCAAGATGTTCATCCCGGATCATGATACGCGGATGTCATAAAAAAGCCTACCTCAAAGGAATTGAGGTAGGCTTTTTCGGAAAACTCGCAATGGCGCGTTCAGATATTCTGCATGAAGTGCGCAACCGCTTCCTGATCCACGGCACCCATGATGGCGGAAGAAGGAACCGTCGCCGACTTCTTCCCCGTCAGCCCGCATTCAATCTCGTCAAAAATCATTTCCACCGGCATGGACATGCCGCCGTAGACGTGAGGGCCTGCCACGATTTTGGCTTTCGAGTAGCCGTATATGGCCGTGGCCACGTCTTTGGCCAACCACCCGACGTAATTGAATTCCGGCACGACAATGAGTTTGGCCTTGGCGCATAGTTTCCGCAACTCCCTCGTGGGAAACGGGCGAAGCGACTTCACCTTGATCAACCCCGCGTGAATGCCCTTATCCTTGCACATCCGGATGGCCTCGCGTGACTGGGCCGCGGCGCTTCCGGAAGAAATCAACAGTACGTCAGCACCCTCAACCTCTTGCGCTTCAATCAAACCGTCCATATACAGGTCGATGTATTTGCGCGAACGTTCCACCGCCGCCCAGACCTCTTGCTGCCATACGGCGTGGATGTTATACGCCATGAAATTCGATTTTTGAACGGGCGCGTCCCGGGACAAGCGGGCCGGGGGATTTTCCGCATCCAGGACCGGAACCGCTCCTCTCCAGGAATCGCGCGACGGCAATTTGAGACCTCGATCCTGCATGGCACAATAGCCTCGGGCATGGGTCACGAAAAAGCCGTCACAGCACACCCCGACCGGCAACGTCACGTCGTTCTTTTCACTGATAATGAAGCCCTTCATGATGAAGTCGAACAGATCCTGCTGGTTCTCGGCGTGAAAGACGATCATGCCGCAGTTCAACAAGTACGAGACTTCGATATTGTCCGGCTGAATGGCCAACGGAGCGTTAACCACCCGGCAGGTAAACATGGCTACGGCAGGGAGACGATGACCCGGCCATGAAGCAATCGGTTCGATGCCCCTCAATGTCCCTGGTCCGGCCGTCGCAGTAAAACACCGCACGCCGGCGCGGGAGCCACCGGCAATGGCCGACATGACGCCGTATTCTTCTTCGCCCCTATAGTACTCCTTGACGTACCCTTCTCCGTACAACACACCGATCAACTGCATGGTTTCACTTTGCGGCGTGATCGGATAGGCGATAGAAAGATCGACGTTGGAGCGGCGAACGGCTTCTTTGGCGGCTTCACTGCCCGTGATAAATTCCCGTTCCCGAGGCGCTTCGAAAAACATATGCTCCGGAGAAACCACCTGTTGCCGTTTGGCCTCCGCATGGGGATCTTTTTTCCCCGCTTGACTGGACGGCGGCGGAGCGGCACTCGTAATCGGGTCACCTTGCGGATTGGTTTTTGTTTCCGTCTCTAATGCTTCACTCATGGCTTCCCCCCTCCAAGGTGGCGCAATCCCGGTTCAACCGTTCCGGAATTGCGTAATCGATCATAATAGACCTAGCCTTCGCGCTGCATATCTTCGGCTTTATGCCCGAATGCCGCGGCACTTGCCGTCCCTTCTTCTCCTAACGGAATGTTCAAAGGGTTTGTATGGGTTTTGCCCTCATGCACCCGGGACTGCAACCCCGTAAAACGCACGCTCTCGCCGCTCTCCGGCAAGGCAATCCCCATTTCCTCACGAACGCGCTTGAACACCTGTGCCGCCTTTCGAATCTTGGCCGCATCGGAATCCCGCACCGTAAACATGGCATCTTCGTGGCCCTGCTCGGCGCAAATCGCCGAAGTCCAGCAATTCGTGCCGGCCCGGATCATTTTCAGCGTCAGATTGGCGTAATGACAATGCACTCCGATGAAAATACACGCCTCGATCTTATTGCCCCATATTGTCAGGTTGGGATGATTGGGATTGATGACTTCCTCAGGCTCGATCTTCGGGTATTTCGGACGATAGTCGGGCATCGGGATGATGAGAACTTCCGGGATTTGGGCCGCAAGTTCCAAGACGGCCCTGGCCTTGTCGGCCGCGTGGTCGTTCCAATTCCACAATATCAAGGGGCCAGGAAAAATCGTCGCATTTTGTCTCGTAAACATGGCCTTGGCCATTTCTTCCATCGCCTTCTCTTCCGGCACTTCATGCCCGAACGTCAGGCCATGCTCCGGCAACGGGGGCAAAACACCCAGTTCGGCCGCGGAGGGCGGATGAAATCCCGCCGGGCCCGGTTCAACTATTCTTTCCAATTCTGTCGCTGACACTTCTCTCTCCTCCACTCCGGATTTATCCGGTTCAGACGAACACCGTCCTTGCCGTTCGAACAACGTCCCTCAACCTTGCCCTCGAACAGGATTGGCTAAGACGGCTGAACTCGTTTTTTCACCATAGGTGACGTTTTCCGTCAAGGCCGTATCACCGATTTGATCAATCATTTCCATTTTAATGGCATTATGCTTGGCCATATTATCGCACACCCAGACACATTGAGCACATCCCTTACACCGGTCCACGGCGACGTAGGCGGCTCCATATTTGAGCCCTTTATCCTGGCCGGCCTCGTTGTCGTACAGGATGGTATTGGCCTCAGGACAATATTGCGTGCATAACTTACAACTCGTGGCAGCACATATCTCCGTGTCAATATTGGCAACTAGATACATACGGAACCCTCTCGTCGGTTAAAGGACCCTCTGATTTATTGCACTATCGGGCGCATGGCTGCGTTGTGTCCTCGCTCAACCCTCACCTATCTCGTTTGATAAGCCTCGGGTTTCGCTCCGGAACGCCTTGCCCTGCATCCCGCTATCACAATAAAGCAGAGGTTCCTATAGTAGTATTACGCCATGGCTGGCGAGGTTGATGCCCCTTTCGCCTGGACCCAATTGTTTTCAACGGCAAACTCCCACGCCGCTTGGACCACCGCCAGATTCTTCTCGATCAATTCCTGTTTCTTCTTGAACTTTCGTTCGACCACGCTGTCCAAAGCCGCAGTCCCACCGGACACTACGAAGCCTTTGCCCAAGAACCGGTCTTTCACCGCTTGCGCCAGAGCCTCCATGTTTGAGAGACCCGTAATGGCGCCGATGGCGCCTACCATGGCCATATTCGTAGCCAGGTCGATTCCGGCTACCTCCAGCGACAGTTTGGTCGCGGGCAGATAGAACAGTTTGGCGTTCAACTCCTCCAGCTCACGCTCCTGGTCCGGCTCGAGTTTCATGGGACCATCATTGTTGATCAAAGCGACTCCGTCCTTTTTCAACCCGAAATAAAACGGATTCGTGTAACTTTTCCCATGGGTAATCACCTGTGGGTGAAAGATCATGATGATGTGGGGAAACGTGATTTCGCCGATTTCATAAATCGGCTCATCGGAAACCCTCACGTAACTCTCCACCGGCGCCATCCGCTTTTCGGATCCATAGAACGGCACGATAGTGCTTTCCCCACCGGCATTGATCACCCCCGTGCTGAAGATATGAGAAGCCGTTACGACCCCTTGGCCGCCGACTCCCGCCATACGAATATTATAACGAATCGCCATGATCTGCGCCCTCCTCTCTCGTCACGTACACGTCATCCCTCTTCGTTCAATCGACTGCCCTTACTGCTTTTCCACGGCAGCGGCAGGCTTCGGCAGATATTCTTTGTACCCGTACAACTGGGACAAATATTCCTTGGCTTCATCCGTAATATATTCCGTGAATTTGTAGCGGTCGGTTTCAACGGTCTTGGCGTCTTCCAACACCTTGTCCGTTGGGATTGCGTATTCGATATTACAGGACGTGTAGGCTTGAATATAGCTGGGACCAATTTCCCTCGCGACCAACACGGCTTTCTTGATCACGCTTTCCACTCGTCGCGGGTTGTTGGGGACCACCGTGGCCACGTATGCACACCCGGCGACCTTGGCCATACCCAACATATCCATCTTCTCGAATTTCTTCCCGAGCGGCGCCATTTTCAAGACCTGATTCCGGTTCGTCATGCCGCTTTCCTGGCCGCCGGTGTTTCCATAGACCTCATTGTCCAGCATGATGGTGGTGAACTTTTCCTTGCGGAACCAGGAATGCAAGGTCTGAGCGAATCCGATATCAGCCATGCCGCCGTCTCCGGCCATCACGACGACGTCTTTGGGCTTATCCCCAAACCGCAGACGAAGGCCGCGGGTCAAACCGCTGGCAACTCCGTTCTGGTCGCCGTAATTGCCGTACACGAATGGGATAGCGGCTTGCGAAATGGCCAACCGGCCGCAACCGGCCGTCCCAACCGTGATGGTATCTTCCGGATTCGGGAATGCCACCATGGCCAGCCGGATGAACAGGGTCATGGCACAGCCTGCACACATCGGGTGTTCTTCCAAAATCTCCTTGAAGGTACCTACTTGGGATACCGAAACTTTTTTCCCGAACGGGCCATGCTCCACCATGTCCCGATATTCCTTCGGCATGAACTTTCCGAATCCTGGTGTAAACTTGACGTAATCGAGGCTCATTGCGTATCCCCCTTATATTTGAGACGTTAGCCACTCAGCCCATCGGCAGTGAGCAACTCACAGGCGCTCTCTGCCCATTTGATCGAAGCACTTCTCGTCTATTTCAGCAACCTTAACGTAGATGAGGTCCTCTAGTAAAGACCTCTCGCACTCATCCTAAAACCGAACCACGGAGAAGGCAACATAAAAGAAGACCCAACTCTTTAAAAAGAAGCCCTATGCGGGAATTTTGAGGCTAGGCCTTTGGCCCCATGGTCCGGTTTCAACACGTGCGGGAACAACGCGTTCGGTTTGATATTTTGTGAGGAGACCGGAGGAGACTGGAGACGGATCAGGGCATCACTGCGCTAATCCAAAATATACTGGAGAGGATCAACAACTTTGTCGTTGACGGCCACTTGGTAATGAAGATGGGGTCCGGTCGAAAACCGCCCCGTACTGCCGACCCGGCCCAACAGATCGCCTCTTTTCACCTCTTGGCCATAGCGAACGAGAATTTTGGACAGATGGCCGTAGGTCGTTTCAATTCCATGTCGATGATTGATTCGAACGTAATTTCCCATCCTGTGGTCATACGATGCCACGACGACTTTGCCTTTGGCCGGTGCGTGGACCTCTTCTCCTCTGGGAGCAACAATGTCCACACCCGCATGGAACGCCTTCTTGCCGGTAAACGGCGATATGCGTGGCCCAAACTTTGATGAAATGGGTCCCTTGACGGGCCAGATTGACGGTGTCGCAGCCCAAAGGCCAACCCGTTCTCCCGCTGCTTCTTCCAACCGGGCCAATACGTGAAGTTGCCGGGCAGTCTGCTGATCAAGCCAGAACAGCCCGTTCTTGATGTCAGTTGCCATCATGATCCCGGGATCGTCCGGATTCTCGCTCTCGCCAATCTCCGTGAGATAGTCGAAATTCAGAATCCCGGTTCTACCATCAAGGGTAGCCTCATACGGAACCTCTTCGCCGCCCTGTCCATTGACAACAGCGGTGTCCCCTTGATCGGGTTCAAGGCCGAACATGACTTGCAACTTTTTGTTTATCGATTGGATAGTCAGGACACGCTGCTGCATTTTGTCGACGGCTTCAGAAAACTCAACCACTTGTCCTTTAGACTGGCTGAGTTCCTCCTTCAATCCTTCGAGTTCGGCAACCTGATCGTTTATTTGACCCGTCTGCACCACGTAATGTGCAAGCACACCCACCTGCACAACCGACAACAGCCCTGCCGCGAACAGCACTCGTTTGAACGTTCTCTTGGACAAAGAAATCCTCAGGGGATCCCGGGTCATGCCCAGAAAAAGCATTATCGACCATCTGTCATCAGAGGGGTGGTTCACGGGATCAGTCCGGATCTTCGGATCAACCCGAAGGACTTGGAGTGAAATGCACTGGTGAACGTGGGCGCTGGAAAACCTACTTTAAGGAACAAAATCCCTCGTGGTCAATTGGGGAGAATACTCATACTGTAATACTGTTTTTTACTTTTTTACAATTGACCTGACTTCCATCATCCACGAAATGAGTCCGAGAGGCAGGAGAACTAATCAGGGCCGTGGGTGCCGGCCTTGACCCATGCGAGGTATTCGCTTAAACCCGTCATCACCGATAAGGCGATAATTTCAGGCACCTCGTAGCTGTGAAGTGCTTGCACTTCGGATTCCAAGGCATCGTAGACGTCAGCATGGGATTTCATGACCAGCAGCCATTCACGTTCTTCGCAGACTGTGCCTTCCCATTGAAAAATGGACGTCACATTGGGCACGACCGTGACGCACGCCGCCAGTTTTTTTTGCACGACGCAACGCCCGATCAGAAGCGCTTCTTCCTGGCTCGAGGCCGTTACGAGGACAACCCGTACTCCCTGATCGACATCCACCTGACGGACCCTCTCGAAACCGCTAGCCTCCTCAGGGTTTGAGACGCGTCGGAGCTTTTTCTACCAAATCTTCAACGGCGAGCCGCAGCCCTTCCTGCAGGCCTCTCGGGTAATTAGTGACGGAATCCTCCAAACCGCGATAGAGGCTATCGATTTCCTTGGCCTCGAATTCCATGGCAAAGCCCCACAACACGTTCTCCGGCTCCCCCGCCCGGGTTATTTGCGCAAACATTTCCACGTCGGTCTCGGTGGTACCCAACGGCAGACCGGCCACCCACAACACCGTCCCGGCGGGACCTAACAAATACGTGGAAATATTCCGCTCCCATCGCGTCGAATAGAGTCGGCCCTGCAAAACAAAATCGCTGGGAGGCAAGGGTTGATCCTTGTCGACAAACGTCACGGAAGTAAAAATGTTCGTCTTTCGAATTTCCTCGGCCATGGCACGCGCAAAATCGCGTGACGGGGCAAAAAACACTTCATCAACGGGACTGGGGGACGAAACCGTTTCAGGCCGGTCATAGACCGCGGTGGCATGGGTGGTGAAGGGGATCACGGATGCCCAATATTGTTCACGCATCTCCGTGCCCCGTTTATCATCCAGCGGAACAACCACCAGGCTGCCGTCAACCTTCTGGTCAGCCGTGACATCCAAATACGCGTTTTCCGGAGGAGGCGGATAATCCCAATCCCGTGAGCCCAAGCAGCCTGTTATCGTCAATGACACGATCAGAAGAACACCACACGCCTTATGCACGACAGACAGGCGACGCATATCTTGCCTCCTTTGGCAGGCAACAGTTTCCAACCGTTGCAATGATGGGTAATACGTGTACGGCCACGACTTGGCCTTTCGCCCCAAACGTCACGTTGAACGGCCGTCGATGCTCACTCAATGACTGAATCCTCCGGCACTTACGAAACGTTCCATCAACTCGGGGTACGAGCGGGTAACCGGAAATTGAGGATATTCGGAACAGATCGAATCCGGTGGGCGGAAGAAAAACCCGGCATCGGCCTCCTGCAACATCGATAGATCATTATAGGAATCTCCCGCCGCCAACACGTGGAAGTTCAGACTCTTGACTGCGGCCACCGCGTGCCGTTTCTGGTCTTGCTGCCGGAGCGCATAATTCCGAATGTAGCCTTTATCGTCAATCTCCAGGGTGTGGCAAAATATGGAAGGATAGTGAAGTTGCTTCATCAGCGGACTGACCAGATCATAATAACTGTCTGATAAGATAATGACCTGACAACGCTCTCGCAACCACGTTAAAAATTCCACGGCGCCATCCAGGGGTTTCAGCCCCGCCACCACCTCGGTAACGTCCGACAGCTTGAGATCAAATTTAGCCAGGATGGCCAAGCGTAGCTTCATGAGTTCGTCATAGTCGGGAATGTCCCTGGTGGTGACGTTCAAGTCGGTAATCCCCGTTTTTTCGGCCAAAGCCAGCCAGATCTCCGGAGTCAGGACCCCTTCCATATCCAAACACGTCACCACGGGTGATTTCATACGCCCCTCAAAAACATGCAAGTTCCGGATGAAAAGTAAAAGGGAAACACGGCAAGAATGGTAGAAAGGCAGTCATTGTATAAGAATCGGAACGAGACTACAAACTTTTTATCCAACATGCGGCTCCCGCAACCTTGCGCCCACCCCTTATCCAAAGGCAATGAGCAAGCCGAACGCAAGATAGCACAGGCCGTTGAAAATCAGGTGATAGGGCCTCAAGACATGGGACCGTAAACGAAGTTTCAGGTACCCCGCGGCAAGGAACGTCAAGCCGATGCCCCACAGGGCTTCCTTTCGCGGAACCCATGGCGTCAACAAGACTCCCAAAGCCGGAAGCAGGCTGCCTTGAAACACCATCGCTCCGGTGACGTTGCCGAAGGCCAAGGTGTCCCGGCCACGCCGCACCCAAATAATACTATTCACTTTTTCCGGCAGTTCGGTGGCCACCGGTACGATCAACAACGACAAAGCCAAGGTGGAAAGCCCAAGCCAGGCGGCCAAATGCTCCACGCCGTACACGAAACCCTTGGCCCCTCCGACGATCAGCCCGAATCCGATAAGCAATTGCAGGAGGATCGTGGCAAGGTTCTCGGATATCCGCAACCGGCTCAAAAACAGGGGGTGATCCGCCTCTGTGCCGTGGCCCTGCTCAACCAACTTCCCGGATGCGCGAATGGTCAACAGCAAATAGACGAAATAACTCAGGATCAAGACCAACGCCAACGACACACGAGCCCATTGCCATCCTGAAGGCACGAAGATTGTGAGGGTCGCCAATGCAAAGGCAAAGAGAAACCAATCCAAGTCCCGGTGTACACCGGTAGGCTCGGGACGAAGGGCTTGCGTCCAACCACGACGCTGGGCGGCAAACGTTCCCATTAAGAAAAATGTAATGGTCGACAGCATAAGCGGCGCGCCCAAAATGGCTCCCACCCCGACGTCATGGCGAACCGACAAATCCCCGGAGGCGGCCAACACCGCCACCACCGGAATCATCGCCTCGGGCAAAGCCGTTCCCACGGCCGCAAACACCGACCCCGTAACCCCCTCGGAAATGTGTAGCCGTTCTCCGAAATGTTCGAGCGCGTTGGTAAACGTTTCGGCACCAACCAGGATCACGACCAACGAAATCAACAGAACCCACAATTCCATAGAAAGAGATTTCCTTGGCGAGCCGCCATACGTCACGTGGTCCGGTGAACCTTGCTCATGGCGTGCGGGCGCACTAGACTATTGTTATGGAACCTCTGATTAAGTGCACTATCGGGCGCAGGGCTGCGTTGTGTCCTCGCTCA
>VYFB01000023.1 GCA_009842645.1 Nitrospira sp. SB0677_bin_15
TGAGCGAGGACACAACGCAGCCCTGCGCCCGATAGTGCACTTAATCAGAGGTTCCGCTATTTCTTTTCGAGTTTCGACCAGGAATCGCGGAGGGCGACGGTGCGGTTGAACACGATCCGTTGAGCGGTGGACTCGGAATCGACACAAAAATAGCCTTGCCGTTCGAACTGAAACCGTTGGCCGGCAACCGCTCCCTGCAACGCCGGTTCAACCCGGCAGCCCTGTAACCGTTTCATCGAGTTCGGGTTGAGCGCGGTCCGGTAATCCCGGCCGTCCTTTTCGGGATTGGGATCGGAAAACAGATGATCGAATAACCGCACTTCGGCTTCGAGCGCATGTGGCTCGGACACCCAGTGAATGGTGCCCTTCACCTTTCGACCGGGCTGGCCCGACCCGCTCTTCGTTTCCGGATCATACGTGCAGTGGATTTCAACGACCTCTCCCTGCTCATCCTTGATCGCGTCCTCGCATCGAATGATGTAGGCATATCGCAACCGCACCTCCTGTCCGGGCGCGAGCCGAAAATATTTTTTCGGCGGATCTTCACGAAAATCTTCGCGCTCGATATACAGAACGCGGGAAAACGGAACCGCCCGGCTCCCCATCCCTGGATCCTCGGGGTTATTGACCGCCTGCACGTCTTCCACTTGACCTTCCGGGTAATTGGTAATGACGACACGCAGAGGCCGGAGCACGGCCATGACCCGTTGCGCATTCGCATTCAGGTTCTCCCTGACAAAATGCTCCAACAGACCCACTTCCACCACGCTGTCGCGTTTCGCCACCCCGACGTGCTCGCAAAACCGCCGGACCGCCTCGGGGGGATACCCGCGGCGTCGCAAGCCCATCAGCGTGGGGAGACGAGGGTCATCCCATCCGGACACGTGCGACTCTTCAATGAGTTCCAACAGCTTCCGCTTGCTCATCACCGTGTGCGTCAGGTTCAAGCGCGCGAATTCAATCTGCCGGGAATGGCAGATCACCTCACATTCGTCTAATACCCAATCGTACAATGGCCGGTGATCCTCAAACTCCAAGGTACAGAGGGAATGCGTAATCCCTTCGAGGGAATCGGACAGCGGATGCGCAAAATCATACGTGGGATAGATGTTCCAATCGGTGCCCGTCCGGTGATGCGGCACCCGGCGGACCCTGTAGAGCGTGGGATCGCGCATGTTGATGTTGGGTGAGGCCATGTCGATTTTTGCGCGGAGCACGTGTGCTCCCTCTTCGCAGTCGCCGGCACGCATCCGTGCAAACAGGTCGAGATTCTCCTCCATCGATCGCATCCGGTACGGGCTCTCCTTGCCTGGTTCCGTCAGGGTCCCCCTATAGTAACGGATCTCTTCCGCGGTCAGGCTGTCCACGTAGGCTTTCTCTTTCCTGATCAGCAATACCGCATACCCGTACAACCGCTCGAAATAATCCGAGGCGAAAAAACACCGGTCCTGCCAGTCGAATCCCAGCCAGCGA
Source organism: Nitrospira sp. SB0677_bin_15 (assembly GCA_009842645.1). Lineage (GTDB taxonomy): Bacteria > Nitrospirota > Nitrospiria > Nitrospirales > UBA8639 > Bin75. The sequence continues at coordinate 1,474 of VYFB01000023.1, forward strand.
ACGTCTTCCTGAATGGACTCCACGTATTCCACGTCTTCCTTGGCGGGGTTGGTGTCGTCGAACCGCAAATTGCACAGACCGCCTGAAAACTCGTGGGCAATGCCGAAATTCAAGCAAATAGATTTGGCGTGGCCGATATGGAGATAGCCATTGGGTTCCGGAGGGAACCGCGTATGCACGGCGCCGTCGAATTTCCCTGCCTCACGGTCCTGCGCCACAATCACGCGAATGAAGTCCGTGGAAACCTGCTGAGAATTGGACATGCTCTTATATGGAGCGGGGGTCAAAAGGCGTACTTCAGCCCGAAGCTGAGCGCCCAATACTGAATATCGCTGATCGTCAGCGTACTGTCGAACGGAGTTTGCCCGTCAGCCCGGACAGGTTCATGACTTCGGATGAGGTTCCACACGGTGTCGCCTTCAAGATCCCGGAAGGAAGCCCAACGGGCTTTCATTCCGATTGATACCTTTTCCGTCAGCGCGTAATCCAGGCCGCCCATGAATTGGAAACCGAAAAAAACGAATTGGTGGTGAGCCGTTGCGGTGTAGTGTCCGTACAGTCCGGGTCGCTGAGTGGAACCACGTTGTGATTTTTTCCGCTGTCTTTAAGAAGCTGGTCGCATTTCGTCGGATGATTGACTCCGGACAGGACGGACCCCGCGTCCGCGGCATTCGCAAACCCCAATTCAATGCCGGCGTAGAATCCTTGACGACTCGTTTCGGCATTTGCCACGCCTGCAGAAGCGAGCAGCCAGACACCCAAGACAAGACTCCTGAATGGAGTAAGGACCATCATGCCTGGCATCATCACTTGCCTTCCCGGTGATGCATACACGCCACACCACTGTCTATTCAACCATACACTGAAATTTGACGGCCACGGAGATTGGCTGGGGGAGAAGGATTCGAACCCTCACGCTCAGATCCAGAATCTGATGTCCTACCCTTAGACGATCCCCCAGTCCAAGCAAAAGCTTAAACGGAGACTGTTCTTTGAGTCAAGAAATGACCTCGATTGCGATGCGCCCTGTCCTGACACTATTTAGATTTTTTCTATATTCTAAATCATTCATTCCATTATTTTAGACCTTTCATTTCAGAATGAATATTCCGAAATACTTGATATTATTGGATTTTAAGCATATCATTAGCATCTAATATCATTGCTTTTATTATTCGGAGGTGGCAGTGCCGAGAAAAAAAGAATTCGACGTTGATGAAGTCTTGGACAAGGCCATGAAGGCCTTCTGGAAACATGGCTATGAAGCCACGTCCTTAAACGACCTCCTGGACCACATGCAGATCCAACGCGCCAGTCTGTATAACGCGTTCAGCGATAAGCGCAGCCTCTTCCTCGATACGTTGTACCGGTACGACCGTGTCCACCGTCGAGCCGAGGTTGCAAGGCGGTTGAAAATGCCGTCGCCACGCCAAGCCATTCTCGGGTTATTCCAGGACACGGTCAAGGCAGTGGTGAAAGACCAGGCACGCAATGGGTGTTTTCTGGTCAATGCGGCCTTGGAATTGGCACCGCACGACAGGCAGGTGGCCAAAGTCGTCAGCCAGGCCTTCACCCACATGGAACGACAATTTTTCAGAAAAAGGATCGAACAAGGTCTCACCCTCGGAGAAATCGCCAAGTCGGTGGTGCCGGCCCAGGCCGCAAGCGCCATCCTGAGTTTGTACATGGGATTGTTTGTACTCTCCCGCAGCCGTCCCGAGAAACGTTTGCTTGAGTCAATCGCGAAACAAGCGGAACTCCTTTTGCCTCCTGACGATAAGGCAGCTCTTGAATTCGCCCCGGCGCATCGTAGCTAGAAACTGACACACGCCGGGATTTTCAGACCCTACGAGCCAATTCGATTGAGCGCCCGTTCAATGCGCATGAGGGTGCGATCCTTACCCAGTAATTCCATAACTTCATAAATTCCCGGGCTAAAGGTTCTTCCGGTGAGGGCAACGCGTAGCGGTTGAGCCAATTTTCCCATCTTCAACTGTTCTTCCTCGAGGATGGTATGCACCACGGGTTCGAGCGTTTCTTTGGAAAAAGGCTCGACTGTCTTAGCCCGTTCGGCAAATTTGTGGAGACCGGGCGCAATTGTGGGGGTGAGAAACTTGGCGGCAGCGGCTTCGTCCATCGTCACGGGGTCCACAATATAAGGCATGGTCCAGTCCGCCATTTCGACCAACGTTTTGGCGCGCTCGCGCAGATGCGGGACCACCGCTTCAATGCCACCGCGTGGCTGAACGACTCCGTTGGAGTCGTATCCCTGCTTTTCCAAAAAGGGACCTAACAATTTCGCGAGGTGCCGGGACTCACCGTGCTTGATGTATTCCGCGTTGAGCCACTGCAATTTTTCCGGGTTGAACACAGCGGCGGATGATTGCACGTGGTCAAATGAAAATTTTTCGACCATCTCCTGAATTGAAAAAATTTCCTGGTCGCCGTGCGACCATCCCAACCTGACCAGGTAATTCACCAGCGCCTGCGGCAAATATCCCATTTCCTCGTAAGCCAGGACCGAAGTGGCGCCATGTCGTTTGGACAGCCGGGATTTATCTTCGCCCAAAATCATCGGTACGTGGGCAAACCTGGGCACCGGATACTCCAACGCTTCGAAAAGGGGTACTTGGCGCGAGGTGTTGTTGACGTGATCGTCACCACGAATCACGTGCGTGATGCCCATGAGGGCGTCATCGATCACCACGGACAAATTGTACGTGGGATAGCCGTTCGACCGAAGAATGATGAGGTCGTCCAGTACGGCGTTGTCGAACGTGATGGAGCCTTTGATCAGGTCCTCGACAACGGTTTGCCCTTCTTGTGGGGATCGAAACCTGAGCGCCGCCGATTCCGTGGGAGCAGTCAGGCCGCTCTCCCGACACCGGTTGCCGCATTTGAGCGATTCCCCTTTGGCCCGGGCTTCCTTCCGCAGCGCTTCGAGTTCTTCCGGTGTACATACGCACCAATAGGCTCGCCCCCGGTCGAGCAGTTCCATGGCTTTTTGCCGGTAGAGATCCAACCTGTCGCTCTGACGATGTGGCCCCTCATCCCAATCCAATCCGGCCCAGCGCAGTCCATCCAGAATTGCCTCAATGGCGGCGGCGGTTGATCGTTCGCGATCCGTGTCTTCAATCCGTAAAATGAATTTGCCGCCGTGCCGTCGTGCGAACAACCAGTTGAACAAGGCCGTACGCAGACCTCCGATGTGAAGATACCCCGTGGGACTCGGCGCAAAACGAACTCTCACGTCAGTCATGCCTTTCTTCATATCAAAGTATGCCATGCAGTTGCCACCTTATTTTTTGTTCATCGTTCCCTTGCTGTCATCCCCCCAATCTGTCATTCCTGCGAAAGCAGGAATCCAGGGTCCTGCTCTTAACGAACGCAAGAAAAGCAAAAATCCTGGATTCCCGATTAAAAATGTTGGGAATGACAGAAGAAGACAGCGGGGTTCGCATTCCGAAAATGTCGCGTAGAAGTCCACGGTCGATCTCGCACCCACAACCTTGACCGATCCTGACCTGCATGATAGATTCACCCCGATTCAGGTGCTGCCTGATTTTTCGGAAAATACGTTCGAGTGGGGCTGTGGCGCAGTTGGGAGCGCGCGTGAATGGCATTCACGAGGTCGCCGGTTCAATCCCGGCCAGCTCCACCAACGACTCGTAGCGTTCGGATCCCGCCTCACTTTCTCTATTGTTTCTCCCGGTTTTGAAGCCCAAGCCGATGTTTGGATTGACGGATTAAAGGAACCTCTGATTAAGTGTGATAGCGGGATGCAGGGCAAGGCGTCCCGG
>VYFB01000088.1 GCA_009842645.1 Nitrospira sp. SB0677_bin_15
CCTTCCCCCCTTGTCAGGGGGGTAAGACGGGCTGCCATCCCCTTCCCCCTGATAAGGGAGATTGAGGGGGTTGTCTTCCACAGGCAGGGGCGAAACCCCGCGTTCCCAATCAACGCTTGTATGAAAACGACATGCCGGGTAAGATATAAGTACATGCCCCTTCGAGATGTACCCATTCCCCTGAACGATTGATGAAGATTTCCTTCCCCCTTTCTTCCAAAACCAGAGACTGATGTCTGCAAGCATAAAAAAGATCGCGGTGGCCGTGGTGTTGGCGCTTGCTGCGTGGTTCGGGAGCGGGGCCCTGGGCTTTCCGCACGTGTTTCAGGCGATGTTTGTGGCGTACGTGGCCTTGGGTTTGGTCGTCTTTCTCCTGTTGGATGCTCCACCGATGAAGAGGTTGTCGGGATGGACGGCCGGGGCGGCTCTGGTGGGCTTCTATCTCGTGATGTCCGCGATTTATATCGGGGGAGCGTCATCGTGGCCCCAATATGATCCGGAGGTGGAAAAGGGGAAGATCGAAAAGATTCTCAAACGCAAACGGGCCATGGCCTTGGCCGAACACAATCAGGTGGATGCGTTACTCGAACAGGTTCGAGGGCTCCAAGATGATTCGCAAACGGTGATGGCGAGACTGGGCCGGTTCGCCCCGGCTGCCTCGATGGCAGAGGCTCCGCCGGAGCAGGGCGCCCTCACGGTGATGGAACGCGGGGCCGAGGTCTATGATTTGTACGAGTGTTATAACTGCCACAAGATCGGGGGCAAGGGAAGCGTCAAGAAACGGGGGCCGATCCTGGACAACATCGGCAGTTTTTTGACGGTCAACGATATCAAGCGAAAAATTTTCGACCCGGCTTACCTGTATGCGGAGGGGTTCGAGAAAGAGCATAAGAAAGGCCGGATGCCGGACAAATACAAGGATTTGATGACGGAGGAAGAGGTGACGGCGCTCGCCACGTATTTGTCCACGCTGAAGGACCCCACGGCCAAGACCCCGAAACCCGTGTTCGTGAAATCCAACGTGGAGCATGGGTTTACGGTTTTCGGGTACGTTCGGGACGCCTCGGGCCTGGCGTTGACCGGGACTGAGGTGCATGCCGTGCCCCAGGTCAAGGGCGGGCATGGGGCCTCCGGTAAAACCAACGAGGCCGGGTATTATGAAATATTCCTGCACATGCATAATGAAAACGCCGGCGCGACGGTCGAAGTCTCAGTTCAAGGCGTGAAGAAAACGTTTGTGGCCGACTATGATCCGAGTGATACAATAACCCGGCGGCAGCAGTCCCTGGATTTGACGGTGCCCGCGCCAAAAGGATAAGACTGGTCGTATGAGAGGTTTTGTTCTTCGATTTATCGTCACGGGAATCGCGGTGCTTGTCGCTGCGCAGATTATTCCTGGCGTGACCATTGATTCGTTCGCCGCGGGCGTGGTCGGCGTGCTGGTCCTGGCCGTCCTGAATGCCGTGGTCCGGCCGCTCCTGTACGTGCTCTCGGCGCCCTTCATCGTCGTGACGCTCGGCTTGTTCATGATCGTGATCAATGCTTTCCTGTTGAACGTGGTCTCCGTCCTGGTTAAAGGGTTTCACGTGGACGGATTCTGGCCCGCGGCCGGAGGGGCCGTGTTGATCAGTCTCGTCAGCGTCGTCGCGAACATGGTGGTGGCCGACCGCGGCCACGTCCAGGTGGTCATGTCTCCGTCCCGTTCACGAAAGATTCGGCATATCAATTGAATGCGCCTCACCTTCTTTTCCTTCAACGGTTCTCACCGTGACTAAAAAGAAAACGCCGGAGCCGGTTCGGACTTCGAAGCAGACGACGCTTCAGCGCATTTTGACCACAACGGTCAATGACCTCGGCATGGATGCGACGGTGGCCATCATGAATCAACCCAAGGGACCGTTGGTGTCGCAGGTATCCAAAGGGTTTTCGACCCGTGAGATTCGCGCCGTCGTCCGGACCCTGTCCGGTGGAAACGGCCAGTCCCAAGGTCTGTTTAAGGGGGGCGGGCAGGAAGAGGCAAACGGTGCGATTGAACTGCGCATGGTGACGCCCGGTTCGAAAAATCTGTTGGCGAAGTTCCTCCGTGAGGGGAAAGTGACGTATGGGGTGCTGGTCGTGGGCAAACAGGAGCGGCGACCGTTTACGAAACGGGAAAAAACCACCATCGACGCGACCGGGCAACGGATCACCGCGCAATTGCGGGAAGCCAAACTGTTCGATCATTCCGTGCTCCTGGCGCGTCCCTGGATTCTGGAGGAGCCTTCAACCGAAGAACCTGCGGAAACCGGCGACGCGACGACGCGGACGTATACGTCGCCCCAGGTGCAGAAGCGCGTTGCCGAGTGTTTGACCGAGGCGCAGTCCCTGGTCCCGTTCGACCGGGGATGGGTCACCTTGTATGATCCGTTGGCCGCATCCCTGGAAGTGTTGGGTTGTCTGGCCGGGCATAAGAAAGAACTGCTGCCTGGGCACCGCTTGTCACTGAACGAATCGGCATCGGGATGGACGGTGCGGCATCGCAAGCCGCGGATCGATCAGAACCTGGCCTCCACACAAGGACGTTTTCAGGATTACAAACAATTGTACCGCGACCGGTTCCGGGGCACGCTCGTGGTTCCCTTTTTTGTCAGGGGCCGCGTCGCCGGGACGGTCACCCTGGCGTCCAAGACGGCGGCGCAATACGAGCACACGGAAGCCGAGTCCGGAAAGCTCGCGCCGGTGACGACGCAATTGGCGCAACTGTTTGACGAACCATCCCTGAACGTCCAAGCGTCGCCGGGAGCGGCGGCCCCGTCAACGCCGGAGGCGGCGGCAGCCGGCGTCCCGGAACCGGTTATCCGGCGACAGGAACGCCAAGCGGCCTTGAATGAAGTCAGTTCGTTTCTCGCCACCGAGATTCGTGAACCCATGGGCTACATCCGGGCGCAATTGGAGGAAGTGACGGGTGACGGGATACTCGACTTCGAAACTCAAACTTCCATCGAAGCAGCCATGCGGGATCTCATGCGGATGGAAAGTCTGTTGAACGACATCCTGGATTTCGCCAAGCCTCTCCAATTGGACCGGCGGCCCTGCCGCGTCACCGACTTGATCGAAGAGGGACTGGCGTTGGTCGCCACGGATTTTCGGGTGAACCGGATCGACGTCACCAAGGAATTTCCCTCACGTCTGGGCCAGGTGCGATGGGATCGAGAGAAGATCCAGCACGTCTTTCTCAGTATTTTTACGAATGCCCTGGAAGCCATGTCGCCGGGCGGAAATTTGCGAATCTCCGTGTCGCAGAAACGGGGCCGCCAGCCTGAAATGGTCATTCGCATCCATAACGACGGCGCGCCGATTCCCGAAGAATTGAGCGAGAAAATTTTTGAGCCCTATTTCACCACGAAACGGTCGGGCACGGGGTTGGGCCTGCCAATGGTGAAAAAAATCGTGGACGAGCACGAAGGCCACATTGCGATCAACAGCCGCCCCGAGGAAGGAACACTGGTCACCATCACCCTGCCCGCCATGCGCCCCAGGCGCCCCTATCGAGGGAAAGGGCGCCAACCCAGACGGCCCTAGATCAGAAATCCCCCGAGCATACAGGTCGAGACCTATTCAAGCGATGGGGACTGTTTTCAGGTGGGCTTCGATGGCCTGAACAACTTCGGCTGCCAATGGAAGATTCGCCTTTTCGGCCTGCCAGTACTGGTGAAACAGGGCGACGGTTTCACGCGCGGTATCGAGAACGAGTTTTTCCGGCAGTCGAGCCCTGGCGGCAAGATGGGATAGTTCGTCCTCTGAATATTCGGCGAAGCGTTTGGTCCGGCTGAACTTCAGGGCGGATCTGTCGTCCGGAATGTACGCGATCGTGGAAACAAAATCATAGGCCGGCGCCAAGGCGGCATGCCGCCGGTCGGGGTAGATCAGCGACCAGTTCTTCAGGTGCATGTCGGCATTGCCGATCAGCGCGTTGAAGGTCAGCCGACGGATAAATTCGGCAACGTCCGCTTCGCTGCCCTCGACGCCAAGAACCCTGCCAATGCTGCGTGCGCTGGCGTTCTCATACTTTTCCTCGGGATAGACGCCGAATATTTGCGCGAAATCCTCCATGTGAACGGCACTGCCGCCCGGTAACCGGTCGAAACGTTCGATCGCAAGCGCCTGTCCTTTAAACCTGCCTATGTCGTACGGTAGATTCCGAATGGCATCGATATCGACGAGCCGCATCGCGGGCACGTCCATGCCAATCAGCCTGGCCAGCGTCATCATCGAGAATTCGTTTTCGGGGACGCCGGTAAATTCGCGCGAGGGCAGCTTGACGACCCACGACCCGCCGATGCCCTTGGCCGGGATGGTCAGCCCGCTGCCGGCCTCGTTCATGGCCGAGAATTTGAGTTGCACCCCGGCCAAAGAAAAGCGCAAGGCGTTGTTGCGATCATCATCGCGATCCCCATCGTCAGTGGTATCTTGAACAACGGGCGGCCACTCTTCGTCATCTAAAGGTTTGACTGTGATCGCGCCCGGCAGGTCCAGTCCGAGTACCTGAAGCAGGAAAAACTCGCGTACGGGTTTCACCCCTGCACGCGCGACGAGATAGGTGCGCATATGCCCTTCGGGCAGCAGATTAGCGAAGAACGGCATGAGCCGTGTCCGGGTGGGCCTGAAGGCGGTGATCAGTTCACCAAACTGGTCCTTGAAGCCCAATCCGAGCACGAGCCGGTTCTCATCCGCGACATAGGTATCCTTGAAGGCAAAGAGAACCCGGTCGCCGCCGACGCGAGTGAGCGTGCCGATTGGTTCGTCGTGAAGCAGGACGTCGAGAACGTTGACATCAGCCATGATCATCCTCGTCCAGGCGATAGGCCGGGCGCGCGAACTCGGTGTCATCGTTGCTATCCTGCGGGGCACTGCTTACAATCGACTGAACCGCCGGGACGGACTTGCGTGGCACGAGCATCGGCTCCAGATCGAGGGCGCGAGCAAGCGCGATCAGGCTCGAAACCCTGAGATCGACGGCATTATTCTCGATCTTCGAGATATGGCCCTGCGGCACACCTGATTTGGCGCTCAACTCACGCTGACTGAGTCCCATGGCTTCACGCGCGATACGCAACATACTGGCTATATATTCATTCTGGTAATTCATTTTGATTAACTATAATATATCTGAAAAACATTTAGATATTTTTTTATGTATCATATAAGACAGCTAAATAAATAGTGTAATACAAATTTTAGGGAATTATGGATTTAATTTGGCAAGATTGTTAGCAGCCGTAGGTCGGGTTAGCCGAACAGGCGTAACCCGACATCGCAGGCCCTCGTCGGATTACGCTCCGCTAATCCGACCTACGTTTTTTGTAGCGGCCGTATCTTATGCGGCCAAGGAGAAGCACCATAAGATGGCGCGGCTACAATAAGGAGAGGACGGCAAGTTAAATACATAATTCCCAAATTTTACTATGAACCCTCTCCTTATGGATCGTTCTTGCCGCCTTTCGCGTTTTGGTGTATGGTAGGTGTATGGCACGCACTAACATAAACATCGACGATCAGGCATGCGCCGAGGTGATGCGGCGCTATCAACTCGAGACCAAGCGTGAGGCGATTAACTTCGCGCTTCGGATGCTGGCAGCCGAACCCGTATCTGTCAAGGAGGCTCGTGCGCTTCGTGGGGTCGGGTGGGGCGGAGACCTCGACGCGATGCGTTCCAGCCGTTCGCTATGATCCTGGTCGATACCTCGGCGTGGATAGAGTTTCTGCGGAACACGGAGTCCACAATCTGCAATCTCGTTGACGAACTGCTGGCACGCGAGGTTGCCATCTGCGACGCCGTGCGGATGGAGGTGCTCGCCGGAGCGCGGGATGAATCGCACCTGCTAAACCTTCGCCGACTGCTGGCCCGGGCAGCGGTGATACCAACGCAGGCGACGGACTATGAAGATGCTGCAAGGCTCTATCGCCGCTGCCGACGGGAAGGGGAGACCGTTCGCAAGCTGATCGACTGTCTCATTGCCTCCGTTGCCATACGCACCGGGACGCCGATTCTGCATAACGACGCCGACTTCGACGTACTTGCACGCCACACGGAGTTGCGAGTGTATGAAGCCGGGCGAGCCTCGTCCGACTTCAATGCTTGAGACACAAATACCGGAACCGGAAAAGCAGAAGTAAAGGAAAATCGGACGCTGATGCGCGACATCATACGACGCTTCCGCCTTACTTTTATAATAAAAAGACAGCCCCAAAAAGATAATTCCCTAAATATATAATCCCCCTTGATTGAGCAGAGGGACGGGTGATATCCAAAAATGATTCGACCCTTCAATGCCAGCGGGACAAAGTCATCGACGTTTCAGGTCATGGAACCTCTGATCCTCGATTAGATCCCCGATTAAAAACGTCGGGGACAGGCGTCGAGGACAGGTTTAGCGTGATAGCGGGATGCCGGGCAAGGCGTCCCGGAGCGAAACCCGAGGCTTATCACAGAGATAGGTGAGGGTTGAGCGAAGACACAACGCAGCCCTACGCCCGATAGTGCAGTAAATCAGCGGTTCCTCATGTGAATCAGGGCTTATCCGCCCTTACAGTGGGACATAGGGCAGTTGCCTTGGAATGAAGATATCATTATACTACCGGTATGAGTTCGATACACATTCGAGAAATTGCTTCAGACACGCTTCATGCGCTGAAACGTCTGGCGCGCAGTCATCATCGGTCCCTGCAAGGCGAGTTGCATGCCATCCTTGAGCGTGCGGCCAGAATGGCACCGCCGGACGAGGAGAATCGGATGCTCGATCTGGTGACGGTCAAGACCGGCCACACGACATCGTGGAGCAGGGACGAGATCTATGACGCCGACGGTCGGTAACATCCTGTTCGTCGACACGAATGTGCTCTTGATTGCGACGGACGAATCACGTCCGCAGCACCAGGACGCGATACGGCTGCTCGCCGAGGCCGCTTCCAGCGGCATGCACCTTGCGGCAAGCGGCCAGATTCTGCGGGAGTATCTGGTGGTGGCAACACGCCCCTTGGACGTCAACGGTCTTGCCCTGAGCGTGCGTGACGCAACGGCAAACGTAAATGAGTTCCTGCGTCGGCTCCACGTGTACGACGAAACCGAAGACGTGGCCCGGCGACTTCGTCAGATCGCCTTGACCCATGGTCTGAGTGGCAAGCGGCTCCATGACGCCAACATTGTCGCCACGATGTCGACACACGGCATTTCCACCTTGGTCACTCAGAACGCAGGGGATTTCGCACGGTTCGACGAAATCGACCTTGTTGCAGTAACCGATGTCGCTGTCTGAGGATGAGTCGAAAGCTCCCGATGCCGAATAAAATTATCGAGGAATTGGGGCAAATCAAAGACAATTTACGGAAAGGACGATCTCAGTAAGCGCGACACGTTGGCTGGGAACAAATGATTTACGCCACCCTTGCCGCGACAGCCTTGGCCAAGTCATACGTCGCCTGCAAGTTCAGCCAAAGCTTTGGCGAGGTCCCCAGGGTGTCAGCCAGATCGAGCGCCGCTTCGGCGGTGATGCCTCGCTTGCCTCGTATCACTTCATTCAGACGCGCTCGGCTCCAGCCGATCTTCTGCGCGAACGCCGCCTGGCTCATTCCCATGGGCTCAAGAAATTCCTCAAGCAGCATCTCACCCGGATGAAAAGGATTTTTCGGTTGCTTGTCCACGGTTTTTTGCTCCCCTAATGATAGTCGATAATGTGCACGCCATAAGCATGGCCCCTGCTCCATTGAAACACCACTCGCCACTGGTCGTTAATCCTGATGGAATGGAACCCTTTCCAGTTTCTCTTCAGACTCTCCAGCCGGTTACCTGGTGGCATTCTCAGATCTCTCATGTCTGCCGCATCGTGGAGATACAGCAGTTTACGTCTGGCCGTCCGTCGCAACTCCGGAGGAAATGATCTGGTCGCTTTGCTTTGCTTGTCATAGAACAAATCTTTCGCCAGAGCGTTCCCAAATTCCCGAATCATGTTCCTATGTTATCGGAACTCGATAACATAAGCAAGTGGCATGCAGGTTCCCCTCTTGGGCGAGATTGCCGTCTGCGATGCCATGCGGAGGAGGTGTTCGCCGGAGCGCGTGATGAATCGCACCTGCTCAACCTTCGTTGAGGCACAGATACCGGAACCGGAAAAGCAGAAGTAAAGGAAAATCGGATGCTGATGCGCGACACCATACTTGACCCTTCCGCCTTACTTTTATAAGATTTTGGTAAGGAGGAACGTCATGGTTGTGAAAATCACTTCAAAACGCCAAGTCACCTTCCCGGCGAGGGTGTTGGAGATGATGGGCGTGGGGCCCGGCGATAAGCTCGAACTTGTAGAAAGCCCCGACGGCTTCATTTTGCGACCCAGGCGGATCGACCTCTCCAAGCTCGGTTATCTACGGGACAAGATACCGCCTGGAACCCCGCCATTCGACATCCGAAAGTTTCGGGATGAGGGATATGATCCGGCGGCGTATCGGGATTGATACCTCTATCCTGGTAAGGTTGGTTGCTCAAGACCCGGAAGAGACCTTCCTGCAATGTGTAAAAAGTCTTCGTACTTTGATCGAAGAACAGGGGTGCGAGGTCTATGCCTCGAACCAAGTCATTGGGGAAACCTACGCTGCTTTACAACATCATTACGGCGCATCCAAGAACGATGCTTGCACTGGATTGCTGCGGGCATTTGACAGCGGCCTAGTCGCCCCTCTGAATGGACCGGCCGTCACTGAAGCCCTTTCAACCTTAGGCGGTCCCGGCCTCTTCGACAGACTCATCGCCGATGACTACTCACGGGCCGGGTTGGAGACCTTGACGCTGGACCGCAAGATGGCCACATTGTCCAACGTGCGGCGTCTGTAGACAGCATCCCGAAACGCCAGGATCGTCCCCCTGCCGACGACCCTCCTCGGAGATAACTCCTTAAAGTATTTGGGAAAGTCGAGAGGCACCAGCCATTAGCACGAAGCCGTCCACTAGAGCCGTCACGTCCGGTCCGCGTCACGGGCGCGGAGGATCAGAGACGGGGGAATCCGTGTTCTGGTTCCTGACTTCCGGTTGCGAACGCCTTGCAGCCACGCACCTACGGATGGTCGGGACGCGATACGCTCCAGTTCGCATCGGAGAAATTCCTGCATGGACTGGCGTTGGAGCACCGCGCGCATTGCGAGTTCATCGCGAACTTTCTCGGGCACACCTCTGATAGTGATCTGTATTGGCATGAATGCATTATGCCCTCGTTGACAGCATTCAGCAATCAACTTGCTTAAAATTTCGGGGAAGCATTCTCCAGTCATCTCGCCCGACACCCGCGATGACGCATTCGTCAACCCGCGCCATGATGAACTCGACGGCTGCACGACTGCCGACCGGAGCACAAGATAGAACTTGCGGAGAGGTAGTGCGAAGCCTACAATTTTCTGGCATCCTGATCCGACAGGGTCGAGGCAAGGGAAGTCGATTGAAACGTCATGAATGCACCGACTGAACGTCACCTCACAGCTCACGGCGGTGAAAATACGATGGAGCGCGTTTTCATCTACTGGGACAACTCCAACATTTTCCTGGAGGCCCAGCGTCTCGCAGAAGAACGCAACGAAGGACCAGCCTCCCGTTACCGTATTCGTATCAACTTCGACGACCTGTTGCGCCTGGCCCACGCCAACAGGCCGGTAGAGCGGGCGTTTGCTGCTGGGTTCGTACCTCCGGAAATGCGCCATCTATGGAACCGCATGGAAAGCAACGGGATTCAAGTCTAACTGTTCGACAGGGGCAACCCGGGGAGTCGAGAACAGGAAGTCCCCGACAAATTTTTGCAGTTGCGTATGCTGGAAGACGCCTTGGATTACAACGGCACTCCCGGTATTTTTGTCGATGGCACGATCAGCGCCCGGCCGCGGAGTTTGCGGTGGTAGGCGATGGCGAAGCGGTGCGCTTCGTCACGGATGCGCTGGACTAGGCGGGAGACGTGGGACATGGGGGACAGGATGAGTGGGTCGCGATGACCGGGGGTGTAGATCCGCTCTTCTTTCTCGCCTTTGGCTTTGGCTAATCCAACGACGGGCAGGTGGCCGAGACCAACGCCGCGCAACGCATCCACTGCGGCTCCCAATTGCCCGATTCCCCCATCGATCAGGATGAGATCGGGAAGCGGCAGCATCTTATTGGCTTTGGTGCCGAGGGTCCCGCCGTACCGGCGAGTGACGACTTCCTCCATGCTCGCAAAGTCATTCGCCCCCTCGACGGTCCTGATACGAAAACGGCGGTAGTCGGACTTTTTCATTTTGCCGTCTTCCCACACCACCATCGAGGCCACGGAATGAGTGCCCATGGTGTTGGAAACGTCAAAACCTTCCACCCTGCCCGGGGTCTTCGGCAACCCGAGAAGCCGCTGCAACTCCTCGGCCTCCCTGCGTTCCACCGCGGTGTTACGCAAATGCTCCCCAATGGCCGCGGCGGCATTTTCTTCGGCCAATTGAAGCAGTTGACGTTTTGCCCCTCGCTCGGGAGTCAGGATCCGCACCCGCCGGCCTTTTTTTGAACTCAGCCAGTCTTGAAGCAATTCACGGTCGGACAGCGATTCGGAGACCAACAGTTCCTTGGGGGGCAGGGTGTCCTTATTGTAGAACTGCTCAATGGCCGACCGGATCAACTCTTCATCTGCAGCCTCTTTCGCATCCGCCCAGAAAAAATCCTTGCGGCCGATCAACAGACCGCCACGCACAAACAACAGTTGCAGGTCCGCCGCCGGTCCCATCCTGGCCAGGCCGAGAATATCCTGGTCCATGGACCCGATTTGCGCCACGCGCTGTTTTTCCAACGTCCTGGTCATGCTCGCCATCCGATCCCGCAACCTGGCTGCTTCTTCAAATTCTTCACGGTCGGCGGCCGCTTCCATCTCCTTGCGCAACCCGTCCAGCAATTCCTTGTCTCGCCCCTCCAGAAAACAGCGAACCTGTTCGACGATGCGATGATAGTCCTCCTGCGACTGGTTGCCGGTACAGGGCGCCATACAGCGTTTGATTTCAAATTCCAGACAGGCGCGCTCGGCCGTCCCGTCGATGTCGATCTTGCACGTGGCCAGCGGAAACACCTTCTTGATGACCTTCAACGTTTCCCGAAGCGCGCCCGCGGGCACGTAGGGTCCGAAATACAGGGCCCCGTCGTTCTTCACGCGACGCACGATTGAGAGACGCGGGAAATTGTCCTTCACCGGCAGGCGAAGAAACGGGTAGTGCTTGTCATCGCGCAGCACCACGTTGAACCGGGGGCGATGGCGTTTAACCAGGTTGCTTTCGAGCAGGAGGGCTTCCAGTTCGGAGCGCGTGACGATGGTTTCGATGTCCCGGACCAGGGACGTCAGCACGCGGGTCTTGGGGCTCGGGTCGTGCCCTTTCTGAAAATACGAACGCACCCGGTCCGCCAGCACCCGGGCTTTTCCGATGTAGAGGATTTCACCGCCCTTGCCTTTCAGCAGGTACACGCCGGGCTGGTTGGGCAGGTGCGCCAGGGTCGATTCGTGCAGTAACTCATTGACGACCATTGTCTGTCATGCTCCGGTCAGAGATATTGCCCTTTTCTACCTCCCCTTCACCCCTCCTGATCCTTCGGCTACGCTCAGGACAGGCAAAGGAGGGGAATGATGGGTGGCACCTCTACAACAGTAGTGTACTGCACCGCACGGCAACCAACAATATTGCCTTCCCTTTTCCATCGGCTTGACGAATAATAGACCAAACGATATAATAATGTGCAGAAGCGAACCACGCATCCACCATTTCTCATGATTCAGCACGGCAATCATTCCCGCTCTTCCTTGTCCACTTCACTACTTGGGACCTTTTTGGCCCTTGTCGCGGCAGTCAGCTTTTCTCACCAGGCTTTTGGCGAAGGCTTCAGAATCCTGGACCAAAGCGCGTCGGCCACGGCTCAAGGCGGAGCGTTCGCTGCCCAGGCCGATGACCCGTCGGCCGTGCATTACAATCCGGCCGCCGTCACGGACCTGCCGGGCCTGCAAATGACGGTGGGAACGCTCCTCGTAAACGGGTCCGTTGATTTCAGGCCATCCTCCGGGCCATACATTGAAGGTGATTTCGGCGGCACCTTTGCCAATCCTCCGCCCAGCAGTTTCTTTGTGAGTGCCAGACTCAGTGATTTGAGGGTCTCTTCGTTCGATTCTTGGACATTGGGGCTGGGAGTCTATTCGCCCTTCGGCAACATCACGCGCTATCCACGAACGTCCAGCCTCGCCCCTGTTCTCACAAGAGCGGCATCGCCGATCCTGGACGTGACCCCGACCGTCGCGTTCAGGGCCAATCCCATGTTGGCACTCGGCGCCGGGTTGGATATTTATACGTTTTCCAACGCATTCGGTGAAGGTCACGTTGAATTGCAACAAACCGCTGGAGACCTGGCGCGTGCCGGGTTCCCGTTTGCCCCGGACGACGATATCGAACTGAACGGCCGGGATACGGCCCTTGGATATCATGCCGGATTGCTCTTGACGCCGTTGCGCAATGAGCAAGGGCAACCGCTTGCGAACGTCGCGTTGGTCTATCGAAGCCGGGTGACGTTGAACTTGACGGGACAATTATTGAACAAAAATCGAGGGTTCGCGTTGGGAGCCAAGGCTGATCTCAACTTGCCGCAGGTTGTCACGGCCGGCCTTGCGGTGTGGCCCATGAGGGATACCCGGCGCGAGTGGAAGGTGGAAATCGACGTGGACTACGCGGATTGGACCTCGTTCGATCACCTTGACGTGACCCTATCCAATGGCGCGGTGCTTCCCAACCCCCGAAACTGGCAGGACTCTTACGTCGTGATGGCCGGCACCGAATACAAATTCGTCAACCCGGCCTGGTTGCCGTCCTGGGACGTATCCATCCGGGGCGGGTACGTGTTTGCCGACAGCCCGGTGCCCGAACGGACGTTCAAGCCTGACGTTCCGGATTCCAATTCACATTCATACTCCGCCGGAATCGGGTTTCTGTGCCGGCGCGGCGGGACCTTTCTGGGCGTGATTCCTTGCAGCACTGGTCAGGAAAGCCTCGGTCTGGCCGCCCTGGGATTCGACATGGCGTATCAGGGCATTTTCTACCAATCACGCGGCATTTCAAATAATCAGGATCCTCGGGTCCACGGAGTATGGGATACCACCATCCACGTAGTTTCCTTGAATCTCCGCATGAATTTCGACGTACCCCGTTCGTTCTGATTTCCAACACGACCTGCGCTTCAGTCTTGCACCGGTCATTCCCGTATGTGTTCAGTCATTCGTTGACAATTCCCCCTCACCCCAGCCCTCTCCCACCGTGGGGCGAGGGGGTGAAGAGAGAATCTCCTCTCCCTTGATGGTATTCTTTTCCTCCCCTTTGTAAGGGGAGGTGAAGGTGGGGTAGAGTTACGCAAACATCGGAAAATCAACCCCGGCGCACTACCCCGGACACGGGTCGGCGAAACGCGAAGGAGCCTTCATGGAAATCAATACCGACACCCAATTATGCGGCGTCCTCGGTCATCCGGTGAAGCACTCGCTTTCCCCGGCCATTCACAATGCCGCGTTTCAGCACTTGGGGCTGAATTACGTGTACCTCGCGTTTCCCGTTGAAGACGTGCCCCATGCGCTCCACGGAATCCGCGCCTTGGGCAACATGAGGGGATTTAGCGTCACGATCCCCCATAAGGTATCGGTCATGGCCCACCTGGATACGATCGAACCCACGGCCCGGCACATCGGAGCCGTCAATACCATCGTGAAAGAAGACCAAACCCTGTCCGGCTACAATACGGACGCCTCCGGCGCCCTCCTGGCCCTGCGACACGCGGACGTCGATCTCGCCGGCAAACACGTGGTCATGATCGGCTCCGGCGGAGCCGCACGGGCCATTGCATTCGGGCTCGCGCTGGAGACCCCTGTCAGCAGACTCACGATCCTGGGAATCGAAGAAGATGAGCGCCAAACCCTGGTCCGCAACCTTCGTGAAGGCACGACGCTGCGCGTTGAAGACCACACGCTCAACGCGGACACCCTGGAACCGGCCCTGGACCAGGCACACGTCTTGATTCACTGTACCCCCGTGGGGATGGATCCCCACGTCGATCAGACTTGCGTGCCCCAGCAATTTTTCCATCCCGACCTGACGGTCATGGACATCGTGTACAACCCATTGGATACGCGATTGCTGAAGGAAGCTCGAAACGCCGGATCACCCACAATCCGCGGATTGGAAATGTTCCTGCACCAAGCCGTCGCGCAATTCGAGTTGTGGACGGGCCAACCCGCACCGGTCCCCGTCATGCGTCAAGTCCTGGAGTCCCGCTTTTCATCTCCCTCTGTAGCTCCCTCTCCCCCCGGGAGAGAGCCTGCCCCGGACTCGATCCGGGGGTCGGGGTGAGGGCAGGGTGAGGGCATGAACCTAGTCCTCATCGGTTATCGGGGTACGGGGAAAAGCACCGTAGCGGAACTCCTCGCGACAAGGCTCGAATGGAAGGCAATATCCACGGACGCACAACTCGTTGAAAAGGCGCAAATGAAAATTCCGGACATTGTGGCCCGCAACGGATGGGATCACTTCCGCAATCTCGAAACCGAGGTCTGCCTCGCACTCAAAGAGAAGGACCAGTTGGTCATCGATACCGGCGGAGGGCTGATCCTGCGACCGGAGAACGTGGCAGCGTTAAAGCCCAATAGCCTGATCTTCTGGCTGACCGCCACAGTCACGACGATTACCCTGCGGATTTCAGATGACACGCAACGCCCGGCACTCACCGCCGGGAAAACGTTCGTCGAGGAAATCCAGGAAGTCCTGACCGAACGCACGCCCAAATACCAAGCCGCAGCCGATCACGCCATTGCAACCGACGACCTCTCACCGGAGGAGATCGTCTCTCAAATCCTGACCATTGCCCACAACCACGGCATCGATTAATCGCGCTAGCCGCAACGTGAGTCTTCTTGATACGGATGTCTTAAATCCGAATCAGAGCAATCGCAGGCCATGATGAAAAATTTCCTGTGTGAATTGTTCCCACTTTTCGGGATCGTTTATAATCTCGAAAAGATCAAATATCTGTTCGAGTCGAAATCCCAAGGCCTTCAAACGCTTTCCCATCTCTGCCGTACAAACCCCCACGATCAAATAATCTTTTGATGTGTTGGGTGTTTCCCCCGCACTCTTTTGAAACGCCCCAAGCCGTTCAAGTGCCCCGGCTGGGTCCGTTCCGGCCTTGATTTCAATCGTTGCGACAATCTGCCATTCCCCATTTCGCACTTTCCTTTTGAACGCAATATCCGGGTCGATACCGAAAGTCATCCGCACCTCGTCTGACAACATCCAATCCTTCGTCGTTTCCGTCGCATCTGTTCCGGTGTAGGGGCGCAGATCAATCCGACTCTGCGTTTGGAGCCACGCAACCAATTTATCCTGAACCGCCTTTTCCCCCTCTCGTCCGATGATATTCCGAATCGAACCATCCGCCGTAATACCTATCGTTGCCAAAACATTCCGGTATCCGTTTTCCAATACCCAATCGTCTGCATCCATAATAATTGATGAGATAATCGAGTTGTATAATTGTGCGATCTTTTGACATTTTTCCGTTGTCGGACGACGGTTCTTTGGCCATGACCCGTCTTCCCAGGAAACCACACTTCCCGCAATTGTCTGAACCCGCTTCAGCGATAAAAGGGATATCCCTCGATAGTACAATGATACATCCGGACTCTGCTGCAACATAATCGGATGGACAAAGACAAACTTCGGGTCTATCCCTGAAGAGATAACATGCTGCCAAGCCTCTTGCGCGATTGCCAGTTCCACAAGGTCTCGTTCGTAATCTGACGCACTCAAGGCAAACGAGTCGATTTTCTTCCTCGCCTTGAGTTCAGCACGTTCCCGTATTCGCCGAGAGATGATAGTGGCACGGGTTTTTGACTCTTGCAGTTTATCCATCAGGCTTTTCCCAATGATAGACGCATTTGCGTATTTCGTGCCTCCCGAACCGCCCCATCTGCTGACTGGAATTGCCTTTCCCGCGCTCAAGCATCCGAATGGTCTGACACCGAAAACCGGATTGCTCTGCAAAATCTGATAAAATCAGGTCAACCGGAACCTCCTCCCCATGATACCGAACGTTGTCATTCACCATGAAGACGTTTCCACCCGGTCTGACCACCCGACCCAATTCCCTGACGACAACAGCCATCTCCGTAAAATAATTTTTCACAAGTCGGATCACGTTGCGATTGCTCAACTCGTGGGCTTGTTCCGTCAGATTGCCGAGAATTTCTTGAAGGGCGGGCTGCTCATCAGCCATCCGAAATGCTTCCCTTGCGAGTGAGTCTTCACCGTAGTCTTTCTCGATGGACGTGCGTTTTGAGCCGTTCTCTACGGTTGCCGACAACAACGACTGCCGTAACGCTTTTAACTGTTCGTGTCCATAGCCAAGATATTCCAACTCCAACGCATACGTCCTCGTGTAATCATATCGGTTGGCATAGGGCGGCGACGTGACAACGGCGTCTATCGAGTTTGCCTGTAGCTTTTTGAGTTCGTTGAGGCTCGATCCGTTAACAAGAGTAGGAATATGACCGGCATATGTCCTCTCCAGTATGGGGACGTCCGCAATGATTTCGGATAGACGCTTTCCCAAGGCTTCCCTCACGGTCGGAAGCGGTCCTTTATCCAACTTGGGGCTCACGACCCGTCCGGATTGAGGGTCCCATCGAAGAAACTGGCCGTCTTTCCGCGTATAACTCACGTCCTCCAAAATACTGACACAAGCAAGCGTCAAGACAGTTGCAATTGCCGGATCGTCAATTTTTGAGATGAACACCTGCGCCCGCATCAATGCAGATTCGGTCTTCCGGGGATACGCGCCTTGTGTAATCGGCATCTGCTTCATACGGTTCCCTGTCCCGCGAACGCTATACCGGACAAGAGACTTTGCTTGTTTTTCCAGGCAACCCATATCTATTCCATTCGACGCATACGCCACCGCCATGGCAGCCAGATTCCCGACTGGCATAATTTCAATCCCTGTCCCAACGTGTCCGAGACCAGCAGCGGCCACAACCGTCGTCCCTACACCAGAAAATGGATCGAGAACATGAGCTCCTTGTTGTTGAGGGAGAAGCGTCCGAACAAGGGACCTGGAAAACCCCTCCTTGTATTTGAACCACCGGAACCCTGGTTCATGCTTATTCCCTTGATAGGACACCAGTTTCCGGTTGAGACCGACATCTACGAGTATCCGATCACAGAATCGACGAAACAAGCCGTTCCGCTCTTGGGTCTTTTTCCCATTAGAGGACAAGGCGACGGGCAACGGAAAAGCCTTCTGCAAAGAGCCATCTGACCTGACGTCTCTCGCTATCTGATCAAAGTCAAATTCCTGTTGCTGTAGAAGCCCGTCATTCATGCCTTTCTCCGAATTCCTGTCTGCTGTACTATACTACTAGCTCCTTCATAAGGAAAACATGTCCTTGCTTGGACTGCATTCTTTTACTGCGATCATCCTTTTGTCCGGACGGAACACATGAACGCCAAGCCCCCGAAGCAACTGCCTCCCATGGACCTGACTTGGGTCCGGTGGCTGTTGGACAGTTATGCGGGCTGGTTGAAGCGTGAACTCATCGATCGGGCGGGCACGATCGAGGAGCAGAGCGAACGGCTTTATGTTGCGCCTTTTGTGGTGGCTTCTCATACCAACCCTTCGACAGGCTCAGGGCAGGGCGCGGAGGACCCCATCCTGAATTACGGCAATCGACAGGCCCTCGCCTTGTGGGAAGGGACCTGGGAGGAATTTACCGGCATCCCTTCTCGGCTGACCGCAGAACCCGTGAATCAACCCGAGCGGGCCAGGATGCTCGAGCAGGTGGCGACACGCGGATTCATTACCGATTATCAGGGGATACGCATCTCACGCACCGGCCGGCGGTTTCTCGTGCAGCAAGCCACGGTCTGGAACATCCTGGACGATCACGGGGCCGTCCAAGGGCAAGCCGCGACCTTTTCGCACTGGCGACCGCTGGCTGAAGAGTAAAGAAGCCCTTCCATAGAGAAACATGTTGACATCGTGCGCACACCGGAGGATACTCCAGGCAGAGACAGATAACGAACGGGGTATCATATGCGCAAATACACTGCTAAAACGCAACGCAAGGGTCCACCGAGAAACATCAATCTTCGGGTGAAACCTCATACACGTGCTTTAATCGATCGCGCCTGCGCCATCACTGACAAACGCATAACGGACTTTGTTCTCGATGCAGCGTGTCGTGAAGCCGAGGACGTGCTCCTCGACCGAAGACTGTTCAACCTGGACGAACCAGCATATCAGGCGTTTGTTGATGCGCTCGATGCCCCGACGCGACGCCATCCCGAACTCAAAAAATTACTGAGCCGGAAACCGATTTGGGAAAACTGAACACGGACGCATCCGCGCCAAAACTTACCGCACCCGAAGCTCTCAACACACACCATATTCTCGACGACTTTGATTGTGGTCATGATGCGCTGAATGACTGGCTGAAGCACCGTGCCCTTAAAAACGAAGCTTCAGGTGCGTCGCGGACCTACGTGGTGCCTCACCAGGATCACGTGGTTGCGTATTACACGTTGGCCACCGGCGCCGTGCAATGCGCGCATGCTCCCGGCCGGGTTCGCCGCAACATGCCGGACCCTGTTCCCGTCATGGTGCTTGGCCGCCTGGCCGTCCACATCGATTGGCAAAAGAAAGGCCTGGGGCGCGACCTTCTTGCTGATGCCGTCAGGCGTACCCTGCAAGCCGCAGACATTGCCGGCATCCGTGCCTTTGTGGTGCATGCCCTCTCCGATGAAGC
This sequence comes from Nitrospira sp. SB0677_bin_15, assembly GCA_009842645.1. Lineage (GTDB taxonomy): Bacteria > Nitrospirota > Nitrospiria > Nitrospirales > UBA8639 > Bin75. The sequence goes on from VYFB01000088.1 coordinate 18,843, forward strand.
CAAACGGTTTTACGAACGGTTTGGCTTTCAGTCTTCTCCCACGGATCCGATGGATCTGATGATGACCTTGAAAGACGCAAGGGCACACTTGCCATAGGAACCAGGGTCGAGATGAAGCCTCTCCTGCGGGATAGACGGGCACGTGACGGCAGAAACGCATGCCTCGCTGAACCTCCGTTGCAAAGGGTCATCTGCTTCTTTTATGGTGGCGGATGCAGAAACTCGTATTGTCTTGACAGCCTATGCTTCAGACTTTCCGCCTTTCCCCCCACCGGCTCACCGGCGGGCTGACGCCCTTGGCTCCCCGACTCCCCCTCAAGGGGGGAGTGATGGAGAAAATGGCAGGCGGCGGAGTCAGCAACATCTGGAGCACATAAAAGGAGCACCATGATTGTAGCGGGAGACATTGGCGGGACTAAAACCTATTTGGGATTGTTTGATTGGCAAGAGAGCCGCGTTGCCCCCGTCCGGGAGGAAAAATTCTGGAACGCGGACTTCGAGTCGTTCGAGGAAATTCTTGAGGAATTCTTGCAGCCCCCCGCCCATCAGGACGAGGACGAAGGAGAAGAAGCCGAAGACGTGGGCGAGGATGAGAAGGAGACCGTCGAGATTTCTCCGAACATGCCCCTCCGGGCGGCCTGTTTCGGTGTCGCCGGTCCGGTCGTGGACAATCGCTGCCGCACGACGAACCTCCCTTGGACCATCGACGGGAACGCCCTGGCTGACACCTTGAATACCTCAACCGTGCGCTTACTCAACGACGTCGAAGCGATGGCCCACGGCGTGCTGGTCCTCGAGCCGGAAGAAACCGAAGTGGTGCACGGCGAACCGCAGGAAGACGGAACGAAAGTCCTGCTCGCGCCGGGAACGGGACTGGGCGAGGCCGTGCTGTATTGGGACGGAAAGCGGTATCACGCGTTGCCGACTGAAGGCGGGCACGCCAGCTTCGCCCCGAACAGTGATCTCGAGATCGACCTGCTCCGGTACCTGCGCACGAGTTTTCTGCACGTCAGTTACGAACGGGTGCTGTCGGGAACCGGCCTGCACGGCATCTATCAGTTTCTCCGTGACACCAAGAGAAACGAACCCACGTGGTTTGCCGAACGCCTTCCCACCGGGGACCCGCCGGCGCTGATCGCCGAAGCCGGGCTCGCGGGCAAGCCTGATATTTGCGTCCAAGCCTTGGACCTGTTCGTGTCCGTCCTCGCCGCGGAGGCCGGAAATTGCGCCCTGAACACGTTGGCACGGGGCGGGGTGTACATCGGGGGAGGAATCCCACCGAAGATCATCGACAAGCTACGCGATCCACGTTTTTCCCAGGCATTCATCAGCAAAGGCCGGTATAAACGGCTACTCTCATCAATTCCGGTCCACGTCATCCTGAACGATCAAACCGCGCTGCTCGGTGCGGCATCCGTAGCCGCAAGCATGGAAACGGAATCATAAGCCAACCATGACGCCGTCCCCGCCATCGCCTCACCAACGGGAATCCGGCAAACGCGCGGCTGGCGAAGCCGCGTTGGACTTTATTCAAGACGGAGCGCTCGTGGGATTGGGGACAGGGTCCACCGTGAAATATTTTCTGTTGGCCCTCGGCGAACGCATCAAGGCCGGGCTGCGGGTGCACGGCGTGCCCACGTCTCGAGAAACCGCGGAATTGGCCGGGCAACTCCAGATTCCGCTTCTCCCTGAAGAGGGTGAGTGGGAATTGGACGTAGCCGTGGATGGTGCGGATCAGGTCGATCCGCACTTTCATTTGATCAAGGGAGGAGGAGGAGCTTTACTGCGGGAAAAGATCGTGGCCGCGGCCGCGCGCGCGTTCATCGTCCTGATCGATCCCACGAAATGCGTGCCGGTATTGGGCAAGCCCATGCCCGTTCCCGTGGAAGTGAACCCGTTCGGCTGGCCGCAGTCCGCCAAACAACTTGAGGCATTGGGCGGCGTCCCCACGCTCAGAAAAAAACAAGGGACGGTGTTCGAAACCGACGGAGGCCATTACATTCTCGACTGGCTGGTGGACTCGATCCCGGACCCCGTTCAACTCGAAGCGCGTCTCAATCGCATACCCGGAGTCGTGGAAAACGGCCTCTTCGTCGACCGAACCTCCACGCTCATCATCGGCTCACCCGACGGCGTTCAGATCAAACACCGGCCGTCTTGACCTGTTCCTTCATCTGCGGCCTACACCGGCTTTTTGTACACCCTGCTCCGGTGTCCAACGCGAATGACCAGGACAATGAGTTTTTTATCCTCAAGCCGGCAGATAGCACGGTAATCGCCTATACGATAGCGCCATAGACCCGAGAAAATGGACTTCAGCGGTTTGCCAAAACGGCGAGGGTTAAGCGAAGGAGCGATGTATTTGTCAAAGTAATCAAGGATCTGTTGCTGAACGTTCTTGTCCAGCTTTTTCATATCCTTTAGAACCCGAAGGTCATATTCAATTTTCCAGCCCAAGTTCCTGCCTCATTTTTTTGCTCGTCAGGCGACCGGCAGGATTTTCAAGTCTGGACTCGGCAATGTAGCGATCTTCCAACTCATCGATATGGTCTTCGATGAGTTGGCGGATATAAAACGTTTTGGTTCGCCCGGTTGTTTGTGCCAGATGATCCAACCTGGTTTCCAGTTCCTTGTTCAAACGAAGAGACGCCATGTTGCACCTTCCATAATCAATGCATTGTATCCATCAGTTGCAATACAAGCATGACAATTAATACCCATACTACACGCTGCCAAGCTATTCGGCAATACGTGTCAGCCCGGCCACGGATTGCACGGTGTGTTTGGGTAATGGTACAGTGCTGCCGTTTCAACAAAACGACAACAACCGCATAACCTATAGGCTGGTCCCATCGTCTAGCTTGGCCCAGGACGGCACCCTCTCAAGGTGCAGACACGGGTTCAAATCCCGTTGGGACCACCAACTTCCGACATGTCCTCATGACCACAGGCCCATTGCTCGTGTCCTTGAGGATGGGCAAGACCTCAGTTAATTCCGCTTCGTCTTTTCACATGACATCCCAACTTCGTACAGGGCAACGTCGCAACCGGAACATCCCATGACGCGAGCCTTTCATGATGGAGCGGACGACGGGCTTGAGGCCCTGGAAGCCCTCGATCCCGCACGCATTCATTCCTTCTCGGACCTGCTGGGTGCGATGAAAAAAACCGCGTTCGGGGGGCGGCGACTTGGGGAAGCCTTCGAGGTGCTCAAGGCCATGGTCGAGGACCCCGACTGTTTCGTGGTCATGACGCTGTCGGGGGCTATGACCATTGCCAAAATGGGGAAAATCATCTGTGCCATGCTGGACCGGGGGATGGTCCAGGCCATCATCTCGACCGGGGCCTTGATGGCCCATGGCATGAGTGAAGCCGTGGGACAGACGCATTACAAATATCAGCCGGTCATGGACGACGTGGAGCTTTTTGAAAAAGGATACAACCGGGTCTATGACACGCTTGAAATGGAATTGAACCTGAACCACGTGGAGGAAGTGGCCGCGGCCACCCTGAACCGGCTTGATCCCAATGAACCGCTCTCGTCGGAGATCCTGAACCGTGAGTTGGGACGCACGCTGGCCAAACAATTTTCCGGTCCGGGTATTCTCAAAAGCGCCTTCCTGCAAGAGGTGCCGGTGTACGTTCCCGCGTTTACGGATTCCGAACTGGGCCTCGATACATCCATTTGGGCCATGAAAAAGCAGGGACAGGCAACGCCGGGCACGGAACCCGGCGATAATAACCAGACGATTTGGGACCGCCTGCAACAACGTCGTCCCGCGTTTAATCCATTTCTGGATCTCAACAGTTATACCCGCAATCTCCTGGGCGCCAAGAAGCTGGGCATCTTTACCATCGGCGGCGGCGTGCCACGAAATTGGGCGCAACAGGTTCCGCCGTACATCGAAATCCTGAATATGCGGATGGGCACGACCATCACCCCTCCCCGGTTCCACTATGGCGTTCGCATCTGCCCGGAACCCGACTATTGGGGCGGGCTGAGCGGCTGCACCTATCAAGAAGGCATTTCCTGGGGAAAATTCGTGCCGCCCGAACAAGGCGGACGATTCGCCGAAGTGTTGAGCGACGCGACCGTCGTCTGGCCGCTGCTGCTCATGGCCTTGCTCGAAGGCCGCTCGGCTCAATCGGATGCCTCGTAGCCCCGTAGGCCGGGTTAGCCCTGAGCTTGGCGAAGGGCGTAACCCGACATCTTCGCCCTTCGTCTTTCGCCGCTATTGTCGGATTACGCTACGCTAATCCGACCTACAACGACTCCAGGCGCAGGGCGCCTTACGCTCAGGACAGGCATAATCCGACAGCCCCCTCACCCCGGCCCTCTCCCGCAAGGGGCGAGGGAGTGAAGGGCTCTACCTCCCCTGGCTCCTCCTGATCCTTCGGCTACGCTCAGGACAGGCAAAGGAGTGGAACTCGTGCCCTCGGCTTGACAGACGCGTTCCGGCAACCCACACTATAAGCAGGAAATCGTTTTTATCATGAAAAAGGAGACGCGATGAAAATATCTTCATCATCGGCATATACATTCGGCCGTTCGAACATCGCAGCAGGGCTGGGCATAGCGGTCTTGAGCCTCGGCCTTGCAATTGGCGCCTACGCGGCTCCAGGGGTTACCGACGAAGATGACCGGGTTCGCGGCAACCCCCGGGCTCCGCTCACGCTTCTGGAATATTCGGATTTTACGTGCGGGTACTGCGAGAAATTTTTCCAGGAAACCTGGCCGATCCTGTTCTCCGAATACATCGATACCGGCAAGGTGCGCCTGGTGTATCGTGATTTCCCTCGAGCCCCGAGCGGGCCGAGTGTGGATACCGCCCTGGCCGCACGCTGTGCGGGAGAACAGGGACAGTATTGGGCCATGCACGACCGGTTATTCGCCAGCAGCAGCAAATTTTCAGCGCCCCAACTCCGGCAGCAGGCTGACGCGCTCAAGCTCGATGCCCGGCAATTTGCGTCATGCTTCGAGGGGTCACGCTATACCCAGGATATTTTCAAGGATCGCATGGAGGGGGGCGAACTGGGTGTCCGCGGCACTCCGCATTTCATTTTGTTTGCCACGGATAATCCTCGGGAGGCCGTCGCAATCCCCGGCGCCTTTCCCTACGAGGTATTCAAGGAAGAGATCGACAAGCTGCTCCAAACGGTTTCTTCCCCTAACGTGTCTTCCGAACCCCTGTAAGATGCTGCCGATACGCATGCAAATCGTTCAACGTTGCGCCTGATTTCCTGCCGTGTCCGTGGAAACCATCGCTCCCATCCTCGTCGGTTCCGAATGGCGTGAAACGCCTGCGCGCCAAGCCGTGATCAACCCGTATACCAACAACCCCGTTGCAGAGGTCTGTCTCGCCCGGCCGCAAGACGTTGAGGAAGCCGTCACGCTCAGCCTGCAAGCCTTTGCCGGTCTCGCCCGCTCCTCGTCCCACGCGCGCGCGACGGCCCTCCGGCAAATAGCTCTCAAGCTGAAAGAACACAAGGAAGACTTCGCCCAAACCATCTGCCTGGAAGCGGGCAAACCCATCACCGATGCGCGGCGCGAAGCGGACCGGGCCATTCAAACCTTTTCGATCGCGTGCGAGGAAGCCAAACGGATACCAGGAGAAGTCATCCCGATGGACAGCAGCCCGGGTATGGAGCACCACTTGGGCCTTGGGCAACGCGTACCGATCGGGCCGGTGCTCTGTATTACACCGTTCAACTTCCCGTTGAACCTGGTCGCGCATAAAGTGGCTCCATGCCTCGCCGTGGGCAACCCCATCCTGCTGAAACCGGCGCCGCAAACCCCGCTCACCGCCCTGCAGTTGGGACGGCTGTTTCAGGAACTCGATCTCCCGGAAGGAACCTTGAGCATCCTGCCGTGCGAAAACGCCTTGGCAGAATCCATGGTCCGCGATCCGAGAATTCAAGCCTTGAGTTTCACGGGCAGCGCCACCGTCGGGTGGAGCCTGAAAGACAAAGCCGGGAAAAAACGGGTCCTGCTCGAACTGGGAGGCAATGCCGCGGTCATCATCGAACCCGACGCCGACCTGCACCTGGCCGCTCAACGCTGCGTCGCAGGCGGATTCGCGTATTCCGGGCAGACCTGCATTTCCGTCCAGCGCATCTATCTCCACGACGACGTGTATGACGCCTTTCTCGACAGATTGATCCCGCTCGTGGAAACCCTGCCGGCCGGGAACCCCGCCGAGGATGCCACGGTCGTCGGTCCATTGATTGACGAACGCGCGGCTATCAGGGTGGAGACCTGGGTCCGGGAAGCCGTCCGACAGGGCGCCACGCTCAAGACCGGGGGAACCCGCGATAAATCTTTGCTACGCCCCGCGGTCCTGACCGACGTTGATCAACGCATGAAAATTTCCTGCGAAGAAGTCTTCGGTCCGGTCATCACGCTTTCCAGGTATCAGCATCTCGACGAGGCCTTCGACATGGTGAATGACTCCTCCTATGGGCTCCAGGCCGGGATTTTTACCCGCAACGTTGATTCAATCTTCCGCGCCTATCAGGCCCTGAACGTGGGAACGGTGCTGGCCAATGAAATCCCGACGTTCCGGGCCGACCATATGCCGTATGGTGGGATGAAAGATTCCGGGCTGGGACGTGAAGGCGTCAAATACGCGGTCCAGGAACTCTCGGACCAAAAGCTGCTGGTCCTGCACCTGTCCCCCTAATTTCCACGCCTGCCTTGCAGTTTCCCGTAAAGATTTGTCACTATAACACTCGCTTTGTCCATACACAGGCACATCCTGTCTTGATGACCGGGAGGAGACATGGTTCCGACACATATTTTTCTGACCCGGGGGGTCGGCGTCCATCGAGAAAAACTGGCCTCGTTTGAAGAAGCCTTGCGGAGTGCCGGGGTGGCCTATTGCAACCTGGTCACCGTGTCGTCCATCCTGCCGCCCAATTGCAAAATTATCCCGCGGAAGCGCGGTGAAAGCCTGTTGAACCCCGGTGAGATCACCTACTGCGTTATGGCCAGGAGTGAAACCAATGAACGGAACCGGTTGATCTCGGCATCTATCGGCGTGGCCATCCCTCAAGGCCGGCATAAAACCTATGGGTATCTGTCCGAACATCACGCGTACGGGGAAACCGACGAAGAAGCCGGCGAATACACAGAAGATCTTGCGGCTCAAATGCTGGCCACGACGTTGGGAATTGACTTTGATCCGGACGTGGCCTGGAATGAACGCAAGCAGGTCTTTAAAATGGGGGGAAAGATCGTTCGGACACAGAACATCACCCAGTCGGCGATCGGGAAACCCGGGTTGTGGAGCACCGTGTTGGCCCTGGCGGTGTTCATCCCGCTTGAGAACATTCCCGACACGATGAAGTGATCGCGAAGGCAGAAAACATAGCAAAACATCGCATGTTGCAGCTAAACATAGCAAATACATAGCAAAACATAGCAAAGCATAGCAAGGCATAGCAAAAACATAGCATGACATAGCAGTTTTATAGCAATTCATAGCAAAAGATAGCAAAAACGTTGTGGAACCTCTGAGCCCCGATTAGATCCCCGATTAAAAACGTCGGGGACAGGCGTCGAGGACATGTTTATTGTGATAGCGGGATGCAGGGCAAGGCGTCCCGGAGCGAAACCCGAGGCTTATCAAACGAGATAGGTGAGGGTTGAGCGAGGACACAACGCAGCTATGCGCCCGATAGTGCAATACATCAGAGGTTCCAGGAAAATTCCGCCCACAGCACGGTATGATCCGACGGAGTTTTCCCCTTCCTGGGCTTGATATCCACTTCGACGGCCGTACAGCGCCGGGCCAATGATCCGGTCGCGAGGATGTGATCCACGCGCCAGCCCCGGTTGGCCTTGAGCGCATCGGGTTGCCGGTAATCCCAAAACGTAAACTGTTGCCGGTCCGGGTGCAGACGCCGGAACACGTCCTCAAACCCCCATTCGACCACGTGCCGGTAGGCTCTCCGGGCTTCATAATGAAAACAGACGTGGGTAAAGTGTTTTTCCGGGTGATGCACGTCACGCGGTTCCGGGGCCACGTTCATGTCGCCACACCAGATCGCGGGTTCATCGGGAGACAGATGGCGGTTGAAATACCGGCGCAGCCGCTTGAACCAATCCAATTTGTATTGATACTTGGGATGGTCGATCCTGAAGCCTTGCGGGATATACGTATTGATGATGGGAATGCCGTCCACCACGGCGTGAAGCAAACGCGGTCCGTCCCCAGCCGGTCCCTTGCTCAACCCGGACGAGACCCACTCGGGTTCACGCCGGGTGAAGAGGGCCACCCCGTTGTAGCCCTTCATGCCGCAAAACCGCACGTGATACCCGGTAGCGGCAAATTCTTGTAAAGGGAACTCCGAATCCTGCACCTTCGTTTCCTGGAGACACAGCACGTCCGGGGCATGAGTTTTCAACCACCGTTTCACCACGGACAACCGCTTCCTGATCGAATTCACGTTGAACGTCGCCACTTTCATGAAACCACTCCCGCGCATGAATGCGTGACCATCCCGAAGCAGCGATGATGGTAGCCTCGATCGCCAAATCGCCGCGTCCGTGCAGGGAGTCGCGTACGATGACGAGACTCGCGTGCAAGCGGTCAAATTGAATAGGCTTGATGGGGCCGACGTGGTGTAGCGTCCCGACTCGCGCTATCTGTGCTCGCGCCGTGCTCGCACGTAACTTTCCAGCACGCGGTTGATCCGCGTCTCGTAGCCCTTGCCCGGGCCTCTAAAATGGGCTAACACGGAGCGCTTGACACGCAAGGTGATCTCCTCGGTGAGATCGGGTTCGACGAGTTCCGCCTCCTGCCAGTAGAGATCATCCAACTCTGGAATATCGCTGAAGTCGATATTCTCGTCCTCAGTACCGGCAATCTGAGCGGGAGTGAGGGGTTTATCGTATCCGTTCATGATAGGCCTGCTTTTCTTTACGGGACGCCGGACGAGCGGAGATCAAGCGGATACGACCATCTCGATTGGTATGGGCAACCACGATCAGCGCCGCGCGAGCCACCCGGCCGATGGTGATAAAGCAATCCTCGCCGTAGTCCTTGCGATGATCGATCCTGGTCACGACGGGTCCCTCGAAGATGCGTTTGGCGGTTTCGAAATCGACTCCATGTTTGCGAACGTTGGCTTTGTTTTTGGCCTCATCCCATTCGAACATCATCGCCCGGCTATTCTCATAAGTCGTAGTTATAACAGGGCCACGAAGAAAAATCCATCTGCGGAGCGTGCCGCCTCCAATCAGTGGCGTGGTCGAATCTCATTCAATGAATCCATGGTGCTGCAGACGACGAAGTTGGCGGGGCGGCATTGAAGGAAGCATGGGAATAATTTATTGTGACCCATGAATTTTACCGCCAAAGACGTTGCCCTGCTGTCCGACACCGAGTTCTTTGCAGCCAAGGTCCACGTCTCTTCCAAAATCCGGCACCTGCTGGAACAGATCCATGAATCCTTTCAACGTGAACTCAACGCCCATCGCCTGCTGGTCCCGGAGGGTTTCGACCCGGCGGCCTGCCAATTCGTCAAGGGAGAACACCTTGAGGATTTCCCGTATCAATACCTGGATTACCCTCGGTTTTTTACAAGAGACGTCAAATTTTCCTTCCGCTCCCTCGTCTGGTGGGGCCACCACGTGGTCTTTGCCCTGATCCTGGAAGGCGGTCATCTCCGGCAGTACAAGGAAAACCTCATCAACCGCTTCCCCTCCGTGGCTGAACGTGATATCCATCTCTGCCTGAGTCATTCCCCATGGGAGTGGAAACAGGGTCCGGGCTACACGCTGGAACTCACCAGGGAACGGTCACCAGAAGTGGCGGCCGTGTTGGCGAATCGGCCTTTTTTCAAGTTGGCCCGATTCGTTCCATTCAGCGATCCCGCAGTCCAAAACGGTGAAGCCCATCACCTGGCCCTGCAATCTCTCCGCGCCATGCTGCCGATCATTATTCAATAATTCGTTGACACGTTTCCGCTTTTTTCTTCTATCATCCCTGTCTTTTCCTTCTGTCATCTTGCAAACGCGAGAATCCAGAGTTGTTTTTCCCCTCACCCCGGCCCTCTCCCTCAAGGGGCGAGGGGGTTAATGCCTGTCCTGAGCGAAGCGAAGTCGAAGGGAATGACTGAACATTGACAATCTTCGCGTCACGGGTCTTCTTCGAGACCCAACAGGTTGATCAATCGCTCCACGCTGTACGGGACGGCCGGATCGAGCCTGAGCACGTCAATCCCGGCCTTGTGCAAGAGGGCCTCCACCAACCGATCTTGTGAACTCGAAGCCATGCCATTGGATTCCGGTTTTCTGACGAAAATGGCTTTGACGGGCAGCCGGGTCCCAGGATGGACCGCGACAAAGTCCACCGTGACGTTGCGAAGGATCGGCGCCAACGCCCGCTTGCCGGAATCGTCCTCGATGCGCAGGTGCATCAGACTTCTCAAAGGAATCTTCGACAGCAACAAAAAGTGTTCGCGAACGGCCAGGATCAGGAGGTTGAACATCGAGACGTCTGATCCGTCCATGAGCGGCCGGATCATGGCCGAAACCTGGTTGCCGATAACGTCGACCCGCATGCCGGGATCAGGCACGAGTTTGGGGCTCCGTCGCCAAAGCCACAACACGGCTACCACGAGCCCCACCACAACAATCAGCCCCAGCCCCAGCACTTGGGAGAGCACGGGGTGAGTGGCAAAGGGGAGCCACGCAAGCAGTCGTTCCAAAAGGCTCTCGAATAAATCCATCGTTACTCCGCACGTGCTAGGTCTCTAAAACGAATGGACCCCGTCCGGGGGTCACCGTACCCAGCACGACCGGCGACTTCGCGCCGGTGACCCAAGGCAGGTTGGCCGGCACACCCCGGATGGTCTCATAGGCCAACACCGCAAAGGCCATGGCTTCCAACGCCTGGCTTTTCACACCGGACCGTTCCATGGACATGACGCGACCCGGCTCAAATTCCCGCTTCAGGGCTGCCAGGAGTTCCCGGTTGCGTACGCCACCGCCCCCGGCAATCACCTCGTCAATCGCCCATGACCCGGCCCGGCGAATCGTTTGCGCAATACCGGCACAAGCCGAGGCCAGGGTATCTTCCAACGAAAGCCGGTGTCGCGCGGCGACCCGCCGGATACGTTGGAGATAGCGTTCACCGAACGCTTCCCGTCCGGTGGACTTCGGGGGACGTCTCGCAAAGAACGGATGGCGCAAGAGTTCGGTCACGAGCACGTCTTGCGGACACCCGCGTGAGGCCAAGGTCCCGTTCCGGTCGATCGACTGTTGTCCGTGTGTGGCGTGGGTCATCAATCCGTCCAACAGCAAGTTACAGGGACCCACGTCAAACGCGACCACGTCCCGCAACGCGCCGCCTTGTGGCAACCAGGTCACGTTCGCAATGCCGCCGAGATTGACGATCAGCCGTGACCGTCGCCGGGACTGGAACACGTGATAATGCACGTACGGCGTCAACGGCGCACCCTCTCCGCCTGCAGCCAGATCCCGGGCGCGAAAATCAGCGACCGTCAGAATACCCGTACGCTCGGCAATGACCGATGGATCGCCAATCTGGAGCGAGGAGCGGACTGATCCGATCCCCGGCACCGGCACCCGACTGGGGCTGTGCCACACGGTTTGCCCGTGCGAACCGATAACGGCGACGTCTTTGGCCGGCAGCTTCGCCTGCCGGATGGTCCGGTTGGCGACGCGGGCAAACACCTCTCCCACGGCCACGTGCAGCCGGCACACTTCTTCCACCGTGCCGGTTCGAACCAGCGACAGGAGTTGCTCCCGAATCGCAGGCGGGTACGGATAAGTCCGGTGGGCAAGCAGTGCAATGCGTAACGTGGAACGGCCGGGCCGGACGTCAACGATGGCGCAATCCACGCCATCCATCGAGGTTCCCGACATCAACCCAAGGCACTTCACGACGCTTCTCCAACCTCCCGGCTCTTACTGTCCACACAACGGAACGCATGGTGTACGGGTTCAGCTACGCACGTCAAATCATACTGCACTTGGCGGGTGAATTGTAGATGTTCTGTAATGCTCTTTGACAAACCCGTTCGCTTTACTGTCATCCTCAGACTCCGATCGAGAATCCAGGGATGTTTTCCCCCTCACCCCGGCCCTCTCCCTCAAGGGGCGAGGGAGAAAAAAGCAAAGACCCTGGATTCTCGATTACAAACGTCGAGAATGACAGATAAAGACAAAGCAACAACACTGGATTCCCGATCGGGGCCGGGAATGACAGAGGATGAGAGCCCCGTCTTCTCCTGCTGTCATCCTCGACACATACATAAGGAACCTCTGATTAAGTGCACTATCGGGCGCAGGGCTGCGTTGTGTCCTCGC
>VYFB01000082.1 GCA_009842645.1 Nitrospira sp. SB0677_bin_15
GAGGGAACTCAGGGAACTTGTTGCGGCTGGGGCTTGCCGGGGAGGGGGAACGTTTCGGGGTTGCCGAAAGGGAGCGTTTCGACGTAGAGCGAGGTCGAGGGGAACGCAAAGGCCGCGCCGTGGCCTTCGACAATGTCCTTGACCTTGTAGGCCAGACGCTCCTTGCAGGCCAGCCATTCTCCCCATTGAGTGGTCCTGGTAAAACAATAGAGCATGATATTGATACTGGACGCGCCAAAGGTATCCACAAAGACGAACGTTTTGGTTCGCGCAGGGTCCGTTTCAAAGTCCTCGCTGGATTTCAGGTACTCCAGAATATCATGAACGATTGTGCGCAGTTGATCCCGGGTCGTGCGATACTCGACGCCGATGGTCCAATAAATTCTTCGATTCGTCATGCGGGAAAAATTCACCAGGGCTTCCCCCGCCAACCGCGAGTTGGGAATGGTCACCAGGGCTTTGTCGAATTGTCGTATTTTGGTGGCGCGAAAGCCGATGTCCTCGACGATCCCGTCCACGTCAGGCGTGCGTATCCAATTGCCTTTTTCGAACATCCGATCCAGGAAGATGGTGAGTCCCGCGAATAGATTCGCAATGAACTCGCGCGCGCCCAGGGCCACGGCCATGCCGACCAGTCCCAAACTACCCAACAGCGCAGCCACGTTGAATCCCCACTCCTGAAACACGGCTGCGATTCCCAGGCAGATCACGACGAACTTGGCGAGTTTCACGAAGAAACCCTTCATGGTATCGCGCATACTGGAACTGCCCAGCATGGCAATTCCGCGATCCATGAAGGAAGACAGGGGATCGATCGACCGGAACAGCACCCAGAACAACGTCAGCGCGATCAGGGAACGAATGACGGTGTCGAACGCATCACTGGCGGCCTCGGACAGGGGGAGAATCTGTACGGCTACGTAGAACCCCACGACCACAAATCCGAATTCCAAGGGTTTTTCCACGGCGTGGAGCAACAGGTCATCGAATTCGGATTTGGTCTTCCTGGTCACGGTCCGGAGCGAGGACACCACGAACCGGAAAAAGACGCGGCGCAAGCCCATAAAGGCCAACAGCACGAGAATCGACGTGACGACGGCATCCAGGCTGACCCCGAATACGCCCGTTTGCCATACCGCAGCGACATGTTTGCCGAAATCCATCATGGTGGGCCATTTATAACTGGGACTCTCCGTTCATCTCCTTCTGGGCCTCAATTCCCCTCCTTTGCCTGTCCTGAACGTAGCGAAGGATCAGGAGGGGTAAGGGGAGGTAGAGGCAAAGGGGAGGGACCGATGCAAGGAACCGCTGCACAGGGCTGCCGGCCGTGCGTTATTTTTTGGTCCACTTTCCGGATGGAAGTTGGATGAAGTGCCCCGGCCGGGTTCTTTTGATGAGGTTTTTCCCTGCCAGGACTTCCACGGTTTGCAGGCTGGTACCATTATGTTTGGCAACGCCTCGATATTTCTGCTTGCGTTTCTGGTTCACGTCCTTCGTCAAGGCTCGGACTTCCCGTGACCCTTTTCCCGAGACGATTCCCAAGTAGCCTGTTTGAGTTTCGCCAACCAGCCCCTTGGCCTTGGCTTCTCCCAAGGTTAACGCCCAGAGGCCGGTCGGCCCTCCGAGCAGGACCACCAGCAGGATCATGAAAACGAGACATCGCGTGCGTCGCATGTTCATCTGCATAACCGGTACTCCCTCACGTTCAGAAGAGTTCACTGTTTTCCGCAAAGACTTCATCCAACTCCTTCTCCACTTTTACCTGTATTTCGTGATCGATCTTGACGTTTAAATTGATGGTAATGGGTTTATCCGGGGCTTCCACTTGCACGGTGTGCTTCGTACAACTCGACAGCATGAAACCCAGTCCTACGAGCAACCACGTTCCGAGAACCTGATAATAGCTCATCCTCGTTTTATCCTTTTCTGTCATGGGCTTTCGCACGGGTCGTCGCAACGGATCGCTACGAGCGATACGAGCTCGCAGGCGTCCGGCTCTTCCTCAGAATCATGGTTGCCCGAATGCCTTTTCCAACTGGTTCTCAATGTCTTTGACCACCTGCACGCTTTGCAGCAGCGCGGGGACGTTTTCTTGCACGTTCAAATTGAAATGAACGGGTGGGGCTTCTTTCATGTCCGGGTTTTTGCCTTCCAGCCGGGTCTCCAATAGAAGCGTTCCATCTTCCTGATAACTCACCAAGGCTCGTAACACATCATAACGAAAATTTTCCAAGGCCCGCAAAACAAGCTCCATTTCCGGTTTTGCCCGGACCAGCATCTGCCTGGTTTCATCAAGCGGCGCAAAACGAATCACGCCTCCCGGAGGCCGGACTGCCACGAGACCCTCGTGGATCGTGACCGTCTTACCATTCAACGTGATCGGAATACTGCCGTCAAGTACGCCGCTCCCTTCCAACCCTTGTTGCTGTTCCAACTGCAACAGTCGGTCAAGCTGCACGCCGTCAACGTTCAACGTAAACCGGGTCGAGGGTTGCGCCGGATCAATGTGAATCCGCGGACTCGAGACACGTCCCCCCAACGTGTGCGCCGAAACGTCTCTCAGGTCCACGCTGGGTTGTCCTGCACTGTCACCGAACCCGAGACGTCCGAGTCGAAGGGTCAACGCGATATTTTCGAGTGCGACGCCGGGAGCGACGCGGCCTATCCGCACCGTTGCCGGACCAGCCATCGTCACGTCATCCGGGCCCGTGGCGTTGACGGTGATGGTCGTATTGACGTCTTCGACCGGAACGTCCTCGTAGTATCCGTCCAGATCCTTGGTCATGATGACAACCTGGCCTTGCTTAACCATCACGCCTCCCGGCATCCGTCTATTGTCGCTCCCCGCAGGCACGCGGCGGGGACCGGCTCCCCAAGTCACGGCCGCCGACAGGGCGAGCCGTCCTCCGGTGACGTCAAAGGGATGCTCCCAAGGCGTGATCAACCGGCTCAAGGTCGTGCCTGACGGAGAAAACGGGCGGGGCGCCAACGTCGCGCGCAGAGATCCCTGGTTCGTGGACGCATCGTGCGTCACCCGCCCGGTTGCCTTTACGGACTGATCCACGGTCTCCGCGAGAATACCGGCCTTCACCAAGGCCGGGGCGACATCGAATTTCATGGCGAGATTGACCTTCGGAGGAACAAACTCGTCCAATTCTGATGACAGTCCCAAAATCTTCGCCGTGCCCGTGGCTTGCCATTCGTTGCCGTTCCCCCACGCTTCCTGAACGTGCACTCCCACTCTCTCCATGGTGACGGTGCGGCCTTCCCCGTCAAGCTGGGGACGCCTGACGTGCGCCGTGCCGGTGGTTTGCCATTGCTTGCCTTGTCCGCTCGCTTCTTGAAGACGCAGCCCCACTCTCTCCATGGTGATGGTGCGCCCTCCCCAGTGAATCGGGGAAAGCCTGACTTGCGCCGTGGTCGGCCCCATCTCCCACTTTTTTGACGGCATTTCCACGGAAACCGGCAAGGCGCGGCTGACGTAGAACTCCGCAAGATCTGCCGTGCCTTGCTCAAATCGAAGAGGACCTGTCTTGACCCAGGAGCCTTTTTCCACTTCCACGTGGATAGCCGGCTCCTGGAACGCCAGCTTGCCCATCACGTTCCAGCGGAGATCTTTTGCGTGGACCGGTTCCGACTCGAGAACCGGCAACGCCCCCCAGAGACGACCATGCACGTCGGCTTTCGTGGATAACGGGTCCCGGAACGGACCGGAGGCGCTGGTCACGACAACGTCGATCCCGATTGGTGCAGACTTCGCGCCGTATTGCACCCGAATGGGACCATCGAGATACCAGGACGGATCGTCACCCAACGAAACCCGGGCTTTGACTGTATCCTCCAATTGCAGATGAACCGGCGCTTTCTCTCTGAGTGGCATCAAAAAAGAAGTCTTCTTCAGAAGATCGGCCGGAGGATGCACCAGGACTTTCGCGGAAGAAGACGGGAACAGCGTCAACGCGGCGCCGGTCGCATCAGCATCGACTTCCCCGGAGAGCGTCACGGCTATGTCTTCACTGTTCTCTCCCCAAGCCGGAAGCTGCGCGGAGGCTTGAAACGCGCCATGCACGCGCGTCGAAGCGTCCCGGAGCAGACGATCGAATGATTCGATTCGCTTCGTCGAACCTTCTCCCTGAAATTGCACCACCCCATCAACCCGTTCGAGATCGGGGCCAAACGGCAGCAGTAAGGCCATGAAGGGAGCGGCTCGCTTCAGATTCGTCTTCAAGGAGCCTTGCCAGTGCAGTGCCTGGGAGACCTGTACGGTAGACTCAATGTCCAGCAGGGATTCGGCGGAGCCTTTGCCGGAATGCAACAGAACCTTCGTCCTGCCATGAGGATTCATTGTCAGTTGCAGGGCATACGGCTTTCCTTTCGTTCCCTGAAACGTGATTGATCCGGTCAGTGTTTCTTTTTCGTGGCGCAACGTTCCGGACACCTTCAAGCGCCGGAATGGCCCGGTCGCCTGCTCTCGAAAGATGCTCGCGTTCGTCCAAGCGAATCGCTCGACCCGGGGATTGAGCAGGAATTCCGATACAGAATCCAGAGTCGCGGCAACCGTGGAGAGCGAAGGTTCACCGGGTGCAGGCTCCGATTGAGCGCCCGGCCCGCCTCTCAGGTCCAGGTGTAATTCTTCGATCCGCGCCTCATTGAGAAAACCTTCCCGTAACCGCGCAAGCTCATAGTCGAGAGTCAGCCCCCTGATCGTCAGGTGAGCCGTTTCCGTTCCGAAGGCTTTTTGAAAGGAAACCAGCGGGACCACCGTTCGTCGCAAACCGGGACGTTCGATCTCCACGTTGACATGCTTGCAGCCGAAGGCTTCAAATTGGCGTTCCACAAAATGAGAAACCACGCTGGGGAGAAGCATCCAAAGCACGAGGCTGAGCGACGCCAATACCCCCAACCCCCAAACCACCTTGCCCCAGAGGGGCATTGAACGTTTGACCGCCATGATGAGATCGCCGCGAAAACCCTCGTCAAACCTTCCTGACCTTCACGCGCCGGATTAAGTAGCCGTTGAACTCTCGATCCTCACGAACAAAGAATGTCGTCGTCAAGGGCAAACCCAACCTGGGCAGAAAGTTTCAATTGCCTCACACCGATAAAGTTGTTTACGATTATCCCCTGAGAAAACATTTAGACATCGAATCTCCAATAAAGGAACCTCTGATTAAGTGTGATAGCGGGATGCAGGGCAAGGCGTCCCGG
>VYFB01000154.1 GCA_009842645.1 Nitrospira sp. SB0677_bin_15
CATGGTCGTCATGATCATCATGCATGTCATGGTCGTCATGATCATCATGCATGTCATGGTCGTCATGATCATCATGCATGTCGTGGTCATCATGGTCATCATGCATGTCATGGTCGTCATGGTCATCATGCCCGTCGAGCTCGTCTGTTTCTCCACGAAGGAACGCAAACAACTGGTTCTTGTTCCTCGTCGTCGTCCCGTCGAACTGGAAGCCGGCTTTGATCATATGCTGGGAATTGAGCGCGTGCGTGTAATCGAGCCGTATACCCCCGGCATAAGCCCACCGATCCTGATTGGCCGCGGAAATCGCACTGGCATGGTCATGGCCATGACCGTCTTCGCCACCCGTATAGGCCAGGACGTTATAGGGATCGGTGGTGAACGTCGCCCGGCTGTGCCGGAAGTAGCCGGCTACGCTCACGAACTGGTTGGCACTCATGTCATGTCGCCACACCAGGTGCGAGTACTGGTTGCTCTCCACCTGGTTTTCATCAATCCTTTCCGAAGGCACCGGCATAAAATTCCGATCGTTGTTTGCCCGGATCAGATCGACAACATGCTGATTTTGCATTTGTCCCGGTTGCGTGGGAATCTCCGAGTCTGCCACGCTGTTCAGGAGTAGTAAGGTGAGGTTATTGCGGTTGTCGATCTGGTAATCACCACGCAGGAAGGTCTGGTTGGATTCGCCATCCCCGTGAAAGATCGACTGGCCCAACGTGGGCGGATCAATCGCCCGGTTGGTCGTCTTATAGTTGTTCATCACGTAATATCGGAACTTGTCCCCTGCCGTCCCTCCGTATTCAAACGAAGGCAGCACGGTCTCATTCGAGCCGCCGAACACGCCGATTGACCCGAATCCCGGTTTGGTGCCACTTTTGCTGGTGATGTCGATGACGGCGGTTGTCCTGACCCCGTATTGGGCCTCCAAGCCTCCCAGCAAGATGTCCGCCCGCTCCCAGGCACGAGGGGAAAGCAGGTCCGTGAACTGGCTCGTGACGGTATCCGGAATCGGTACGCCGTCGATCCGGAATTGGAGATTCGCATGCTCCTGCCGGATATGCACTTGTTTGAGGCTGCTGGAGATTGCACTGGGGATCGTCGCCAGGACGTCGTGCAGGTCCACATTGTTCCCCCGGGGCAGGGCTTCGATGTCTTTCCGGCTGACGGAATAGGTCTCACCGGACGAGTTGGGCTTGACGGGAGTGAGGGGCGCCACGATTTCCAAAGCCACGTCCTTGGTCTCCGTCAGGGTCAACACGACGGGGGCCGGCGCTTCTTGACTGATTTCGATGACCACGTGCTCGCTCTTATAGGTATCCTGGACGGCATGGATGGAGAATACCCCTTCGCGAGGGGTAATCAGTATGAACGCGCCGGCATCGGTCGTCGTGGCCGATGTCACCAACGTCCCTTCCTTATCCCGCAGTTCCACCGTGGCTTGTGCCGTGCGACGCAAGTCCGCGTTCTGCACGTACCCGGTTATCGTCTGGCTGGCCGGAGCGGCGTAGACACTCTGCGGCACTCCCCAAAGCAGCACAAGGGCAACTCCAAGGAGAACCCATGCCCGCCTGATGGACTCAGTCGTTAAACTCGTCATCGAACCTCTCCCCCTCTGTTGTAGTGGTCATTCCTGTATGTGCTCACTCATTCCCTTCGACTTCAGGCGCGGAGCGCCTTACGCTCAGGATGGGCGTTGACAATTCCCCCTCACCCCAACCCAACCCTCTCCCACAAAAAGGGGAGAGGGGGTTCCCCTCCGTCATCCCCGACGTTTGTAATCGGGGATCCAGGGTCTTTGCTTTTTCTGCTTGTGAGAAACAAAAACACTGGATCCTCGATTAAAGATGTCAAGGATGACAGAAGGAGACAATGAAATGTGTCAACGAGTTACTGAACACATACAATTCCGTCCTTATTTCTGAAAATGGCTTTATACACGGCCGGCTCGTGTTTCGTGAGATATTTTCAATGAATTGTCGAAAATCGTTTATGAACCGCTGTAATGCGATGAACGATTCTGCGCTTCTTGTCATCATTTATGCGCGAGAATCTCTCTGGCGTGTTCGCTGGCTTCTTTCACCAGGGTTCCCATCCTGGCGTGAGAGGGTTCGAAGTCAACGGGGAAGTGATGGTGCCGGAGCCGCTGGCTGGTGACTTGGCCGATCGAGGCGACCATGGTTTTTGTCAGCGCGTCACGAAAGGCTGCGAGTTGATTGGTGGCGTCGAGCAGTTTCACGACGTGATCGACCTGGACCGCGCTTGTGAACAACAGGACGGACACGTTCCCGTCCACAATGCTGCGGAGCGTGCGTTTGAGCGGCTCCACGTCATCGGGCAGGGCCCAGCGGTACACCGCCACGCTCCTCACCCGTGCCCCCCGTTCGATCAGCCCCTGCGCCAGGTCCGCGTTCGCCGTCCCGTATTCCTGAATGGCAATCCGGAGCCCCGTAAGTCCATCGGGCTTCCAGGCATCCAGGGTGCGAAGGATGTCCCGCCAGGTATTGGGTTCAGGCACGATGACGTGGGGCTTCAATCCCAACTCCTTCAAGGCTGCGATGGGTTTCGGCCCGCGACACACGAGGGTGGTTTTCGTTAACGCTTGCTTGATCGCGTCGAGCGGAAACCGCGTTTTCCAGACGTCCACCAGCGTCCTGGTGCCCACGCCCGTCAGCAGAATCAGCAGGTCCACGTCCCCGGCCATGAGTTGTGTTGCAAAGTCCAGGGCTTCGGCATTGTTTTCCAGGGGAATTTCCTGGAGGGAAGGCGCAACAAGAGGCTTCCCCCCATGCCGGGCAATCAGCCTGGCCATCTGATCAGCCATCCGGCTTTCAAAGGCTGCGACCGTCATCCCTGCGAATCCGCTTGTTGAATCCGGTTTGGTATTCATGGGGGTGATGGTAGCACATGGCTGTTTTGTAGGGAACGACGATGCCGGAACCCCCCTGCCCCCCTTGTCAGGGGGCAAGAAGGGTTTTATCGTCCCCCTGATAAGGGGGAATGAGGGGGTTGTCTTTCAAAGGCGGGAACAACGATTGTTGCTCCCTACTTGGAAATCGCGATGGGCAACGAGGGGATTTTGGAAATATCGGTCACGGTGAGGTGATACAGTTGGTACAAGAGATCGAAGGCTTCGTGATTCCACCGGTCGAACGCTTCTCCTTCTGCGGATTCCTGATCGATGTAATACGACAACCCGCGTTTCTGAACGGAGATGATGGCTTCTTCGGGTTGTATGCGCGATTCCCGGATAGTCAGCGTTCTGGCCGGATTGACGGCCACCTGGCCCGTTCGCGGGTCGGGGTCCACGTGAAATTCCGGTTCCTCGGTAATGCCGCGTCCGATGAATTCCAGGATCGCCTTGAAGCTCCGCAATCTGATTGCCCCGAACAGGGGAAAATCACCGCCCGGATGGTCTTGCCGGATATCGACCAGAAGATGATGCCGGGAGAAGCGTTCCGCCTGTTGCTGTAACGCCAGTCTTTCATCGTTGGGAAGGGTATTGGGGTCAAAGTTGGTCATCACGATCCGTCCGGTCTTCCGTTGGCCTCCGTCGGTGAATTGAAGCGGGCCGATAAACAGGTGTCGCTCGGACCGGAGCCATGACACATGCATCACCCGCTGCCGGAATTTCCGGTACTCCTCCGGCCGGTGAGGCTGGTTCGACAAGACTTCTGATTCAAAAATGATCCCCCGAGACACCAGACGAAAGAGGATCGCGGGATCGATTCCCTGTTGCGCCAGGAAGAAGATGGTCTCTTCGGTAATCGGGGTCAGCAGGCGTGTGGTGAATTCCTTGCCCTGAATCGGGATGATCGTCACGGTGGGGTTTTCCGCGGCGGAGCTGCCCAACGTCAACGACAACGAGTCGGCGCCGGGGGCACCGGCCAGTAATCCCGTCAGGCCGGAGTTGACGCGGAAATCGAAGGTCGCGGCGATGTTGGAGACGGCCGTGAAATGAATCGGCTCATGGTAACGGGTGCGGGCAATATTGAGCAGCAGGAGCTCGGTTTCAATCCGGTTGACCGTCCAATCGTATTCCAGCACGGCACGGTGCATGGCCACCGGCGAGGCGCATCCACCCCAGACCAGGCTCATCCACCACAGGACGGACGCCAGCATCATGGCAGTACGAGCTTGACGCCCGCGGCTCGGCGGGGAATCCCGATGAACAGCGAATCCGCTTGTTGCCGTATTCATGGGTGCGATGGTACCACACGGCCCGTCCCGTGGGGAACCACGATGGAGTGGGGGATGCGGAGTTTCGCTCCCCGCAACATCCCCTCTCCTGTATATATCATTTGATATATACAACCACCTTACCTATAATCCACGGCATGCCGAAAAGGAGGAGCGCGATGAAAACAAAAGGGTACCTGGGAGAAGCCAAGATTTTTACCAACGGGGGCAGCCAGGCGGTCCGGTTGCCGGCGGCGTGCCGGTTTCAGTCGTCCAGTGTGACCATTCACAAATTGGGCCGGTTGGTTATCCTGCAGGAGCCTCAACCGTCCTGGGACGAATTTTTTGCACGACCGCGCTTGCCGAAAGCCCATCGCCTGCAGCGAGGCGTCCAGCGTCCGGTTGATGCCCGGAGACCTTTGCGATGATGTACATGCTTGACACGGATCTCTGCATCTACATCATTAACGAAAAAACGGCCGCGTTACAAAAGAAGCTGAATCGGCACGTGGGCCACGTCTGTATTTCCTCGATTACCTTAGCCGAATTATTTTTTGGTGTTGAAAATTCCAAACGCCGAGAGGCCAATCTCGCCGAGGTGTTGGACTTTGTAAACAATTTGTCTGTGTTGCCCTTTGATGCGGCGGCGGCGATGGAATACGGCCCGGCGCGGGCGGCACTCCAGCAAACGGGGCAACTCATTGGGCCGAATGACATGTTCATCGCCGCCCACGCGCTGGGAATCAAGGCCACGTTAGTGACCAATAATGTCAAAGAATTTTCACGGGTTCAGGGCCTCTGGATCGAAAACTGGTTACAATAAATCACGGGACCCCCCACTCTCTCGGCCATAGTCCGCGACCCGGGGAGGGAGAGGACCAGGTGGCAGTCCGGGGTTCAACCCTGAATCGGGAGCCACGATCAACATGTCCGAGCAACAAGAGATTCCGCGCGGGCAAGGCTTGCGCCACGTGGCCTTGAACGTGACGGATCTGGAGGTCTCGAAAACGTTCTATCAGACCTGGTTCGGGATGACGACTGTCTGGGAACCCGATGCCGGTAACGTGTATATGAGTTCGGGCGTCGACAACCTGGCGCTGCATCAAATTCCCAAGGAGCAGATGCCTGCTTACCAACACGGTCACGGGCAATTTCTCGACCATTTGGGGTTTATCATGGGTTCGCCGGAAAGCGTGGACCGGCTGTACGAACGGGTCGTTGAAGCGGGCGTGGAGATCATCCGTCACCCGAAGCAACACCGGGACGGCAGTTATTCGTTTTATCTTGCGGACCCTGACCGCGTTGTTATCCAGATTCTCTACGAACCCACGATGAGTGCGATTCGGTTTTCAACGGAGACGTAAGGATTGGCGGAAAGGCACTATGGCTCTCTGGGATCGCGTTGGCCTCAATCAGTTTGTCGGACTTCAGCCGTGGGTGTGGGTGCAACTGGAAAGCGCCGAGCCGCCGGGTCCTTTCCCCTTTATGGGCGGCGTGACTCCGGAGGTCGTGGCGAGTCTCCATGAAGTCCACGGCATTCTCATGAGTGCGGTGGAAACGGCCATCAGCGACGTGTTTGCCCGTCGAACGCCGGTCGATGATCCCGCGGCAGGTCGCCGTCTGGAGGATGCCTATGCGGAAGTGGTGCAGTCCCGGCCCCGGCTCCGGCAGCATATCCGGTGCGGCCGGAATCCCGACGGTACCTTTGTCTGGGAATTTCCCAAGGATCGCCAGAAGTCGGCGGTCATGCATTACGCCGGTCTGCGGATATTCAACGCGGCAACCCGGCAAGCCCTGCCGATGGGTTTGGATGGTCCGCGTTCCCGTGGAGTGGGAAAACTGTTGGGTTGTTTGAACGGGACCCGGACCATCTCGGAAATTCGCACCATTGTCACGACTGCCGGACGTGACGCGGAGCTGTTACTGCACCTGCTTGAGCAGCTCGATTCACATGAATGTCTGGCCGTGACTGACCGTTCCTCCGTTCGCACGCAGTGGCTCGACGCGACACAAGACCGGGACACGGTGCACCTGGGTCACGCGGCCTTGATGTACCGGCAACAAGACAGGTTTCTCTGGTTTGATCCGTGGCTGATACCTTGGTTTGCCGAATCGCCGGTCCCATCTTTGTGGGCATCGTTGTTGCCGGAACCGGCCGCCGTGTTCCTGACGCACGACCATGACGACCATGTCGATCCCCGCACGTTGCTGCACCTGCCCAAGGAGGTGCCCGTGATCGTGCCCAGCCGGAAAAACCGAGGGACGTGGTATTTCGATTACCTGTCCCTGATGCGGGAGTTGGGCTTTACGAACGTCATTGAACTGGCACACGGAGAAGCCTGGAAATTTGAAGGCGGGCAGGTCACGTCGGTTCCGTTTTTCGGCGAGGACCCTTGCGACCTGGCGCTGCCCCGTAATTGCTATTTGATCAGCGACCGGGGACACAATACCCTGGTGCACGCCGACAGCGGGCCGACGAACGACGGGCATTCGGCGATCGAGGATGGAGTGATCGCCAGGCTTGTGGAACAGCATGGTCCGATTGCCACCGTGTATGCCTCGCAGCAACAGTTGAAAGAAATTCGTTCCTACGCGGCGCACGCGAGTCTGTCCCATCCAGGCAAATGGCTGGAGGTAGGAGAAAACGGATTTCTCACCAACCAGTATCTATCGGAATTGATGCAACACGCCCAGGCCACGTTGTTCGTTTCATATGCCACGGGTGGCGCCGATTGGTACCCGGACCATTTATCGTTCATGTTCAGCGATCGCAATCCGGCCAGGACGTCGTTACTCACCGCGCACTGGGATCCCCCGGAATCCCTGCGCGACGTGCTGGCGGCCTCCGGTCGTCAGTACCATTACGGCCAAGCCCTGGACATTGTTCGAGTACCGGCGTCCGGGCAGGTTCAGGTCATCCAAAAGAACGACGTTGTTTCGCCGCTTGCCCTGTATCAACTCGATCATGAAGTACCCCCGTTTTTCAAAGGCGTACAACAATAGCACCGGAACGCAAGTTAGTATGGCGTGCGTTTCACGAACTGCTGGAAGGCTTGGTTGGGGGAGGGGTTTACGACGTACGTATCAGCTACCGAGCGCCGGGTAAGTGTCTTCTACACATTCGGCAATCATATCGCCAATCAAGGCCCCTATCGGAGAATCCCCTGGTGGCAACCCTGTAATTTCGCTATGTGATGGGTCAGCCTCATAATTGCCCTCGGCATCGGACGGTTTGTGGACAAAACGGGCTCCCTCGAGTTGCTCCCCGATGTCGCGTTTTGTCCTGTCTACGTGGAGTTCAGCGAATTGTCCTCTCCTGCTTCTCTTTAGCCTGGAACGACGCCTTACTTCATCGAGTTGCAGGGATTTGACAAGACCCTCAAAACATTCCAGCCAATGAACGGAGAGGCCACTTTCCCCCGCACGCAAGCGAAAGGCGGAACCATCTACGCTCCCACCTTCAAGAATCCAAGTTGGTTTGACGTAGTGAACAACGTGGCTGTCACCGGGCAAGTCGTCGCCAGTCATCTACTCTCGAACAGCGGAATATCAAAAGCACAAACCTGTTTCTTCAATCCCTCAAGGGTATCAATACCCGCCACTCGCGAAACTTGCTTGGAATGAGGCCGTCGTTTGAATATCACGTACTCTCCCAATTTGTCCCCGAGAAACTGAAGCCCGATGTGCGTTTTGTCATCTCCTTTCCACACGGCGCGGAGATTTCCGTTGTCCATGAGCACTAACTCCGCTTCTCCGACCCATGGCATGGATTCGACAAACCACCAGAAATCTTCTTTCGATGCTTCATTGATGTCTGAACATTCATCATCCTCTGAGGCAAATTCACGCAGTTCATCAATGCGATGTGCATAGGCCTGATACGTCTTTTGGGCTTCTGTCCACATCTCTTCACATTCGATCAGACGACCCCACTTCATCCTCAGGGGTATGGGAAGATACGACTCGTGCCACTGCCCCACGGTCGCTCATGTCTGCCGCAAATTTGACTCCCCAAAAATCAAGTAACCCGTACCGTCTTATTCTATGTAATGAACCTCAGGTCCCGCAACCGCTTCCCCGCACAAGGCCTTAGAGAGGGATGCCGTGCGGGTCAATTGTAGAGTAGGCTACGGTCGTGGGATTGGAAATGCGCTATCATGTTCAAACTGAAACGCTACCCGCATCCCGTTGAAAAGAGGATTACCCGACATGCAAACCCTCGGCGCGAGCCTTTTCCAGAATATCCATAAGCACCAAACTCTGTTTTTCTGACGGGATCTTATGTGGTATCTGTTGTGCTATTTTCAGAATTCCAACCTCCTTGAGTGAAACCGCCTTCTTTTCTGAAAGACTCTGAGCGATCTTTTTCCATTGATGGGATCCAATTTCTACTGCTCTTTTTTGCGCATCAATTCCATTGTCAATCTTCTGCGTTTTTTTTGCGTCCTTCATTCTTGTTTCTTGCTCTGCATGAGAGATAAGTCTGTTCAAGAATCCAGACGGAAAAGAAGTCTCCAGTTCACCGATTTTTGCTTGCAAGCCTGTCCAACAGGCGTCCTTCTTACACCATTCTGTGACATTTGAAATGCCGGGCGGAGTTTGCACGATGCTGTCATTTGCGAACTTTGCAGCCACTTCGAGTGCCTTAACGAGCGCCGAGTTCAAAGACTGCGTTTTCCATATATCCATAAAATCAACAGACTTCTTATGTCGACAACAAATTTCACAGATAATCGCAATGGCATAGGCCACAATATTTGCTCTATACCCGCCGTTGTACCAAGGCTGAGCAGATACCAGTTTTTCAGTCTGCTTAAAAATGAGGGCACGGGCGATAACCCGCCTGTAATAAAACTCATTGAATGAGTCCGATGATTTTTCCCACTCTTTCCCGATACGCTCAGCAAATCGGACAAAGTTCTTTTGTGCGCCAAAATTGACAAATTTTGGATGATCTTCCCATACGTTCTCGAACTTCGCGAGATCGGTTTTGGTGAACGTTTGCGATCTTGGATATTCTGTTCTGAAACGACGCAGATCAGCTGGTGTCATTTTCGATTGCGCATCCGCATACTGTCCTCTTGCCCGTTCATAAAACCATTTTGTTTCGCGCTGTTCTCCATGTCGAGCAGGAGCCCATATTCTTCGTGAAAATTCCTGCATGCGTATATGAAACGGGTGATTCGAGTAGAAATCGGCTGCGCTTACTTTATTCTGTGTGTTGGCGTACTCGGAAATAAGAGGGACTGTCTCTTCGATCTTCTCGCTATCGATAACGGAGAGCTTCATCTGAACGAAGATTTCCTTAAGAGAAGTTTTATCCTTACGGTGTGTATGGAACAATGAGGCAGTCGTCTGGCCACCATTGACAATTTGCAGATCCTTGATTCGCGTTATCTGCAAGCCGGACTCATTCTCTACGGTTTTCACTTCCTGTGCAGTTGCTGTAATTCCGTTGTTGTAGGCAAAGAACATACCAGGTTCGCTGATAATGGTAGTCCTGATCCCCTTGTTTACTTTACCTCTGGCCTGAAGGAAGGAACGGACATTCTGTTCCAACAGCCGCGCACCGTACTTCTCATACAAAGTTGAAAGAATTTCACCCGGCATGACGATGAGGTATGACTGATAGGAATTCCCACTCATATGCGCACGCAGGCAGGGAATTTCTCTGCCAAACATTTCACAAAAGTTGATGTCCAGTGCTTCCTTTTGCCCACGGGATGCCTGCTGGCGTTGCAGGCGCGAAATGTCCCAGATGTGGTAAGTGGCAGATGTATCCGCGATCTCATTATCGCTAAGAACCTGAAGCCGATCACTCAGGACACGCTCCGACAGAAGAAAGAAATTGACTCGCAATATCTGGTCTTTACGATCAGAAATGTCTCGAGAAAGTCCATACTCGGGCGACGTTTCCTCAAGTTCACGATACAGTTCCCTGTTTCTGCTGGCTTCAAAAAAGTTTGTCACCCGCTTAAAGACTGCCTCCACTTCTGTCTTTGTAAGTGAGTCAAGTTCATCTCTGTTATCGAAGTCTGCGACAAACAGACAGAGCGCGTTTTCGTCATTGAACCAGTATCCATCAACGCGCATTCCGCGGGGTGCACGATAATGGCAAAACTCAAAACCTTCCACAAACCCTGTCTCTGTGAGTTCATCCGCAATCAAACGCATGAACTCTGCAAGCTGAAACTGACTCCCTGCTTCTGCTCCAGCCAGAAGTTCCTGCCGGAAATCATGGAAAAAATCCTGTACCGTTGGGTCCATCAGTTTTCTGTCACCCTTACCATGTCGCATTTAAATGCCGAAATTTTTTCCAACTCTATTTCGTATGTAGTTCTCACAATACCTTCAGGTATCCTGGAACAGATAAGGCGCGGAAAGCCATTATCAACGCAATAGGCCTGTCGCGTGGCGACCACGAATTTGGGCGCGTCATACTCGTCGATTTCTATGTACCCGTATGCTGCAAGGCGTCTCAGCAATTCTTCAACAGCAACAGCATCAGTATCGTTCAATTCCTCCTCGATAAGACGAACCAATGCGTTCAACGACATGGTTTGGTTAGATTCCGACATTTCATTAAGTCGGAAGATCACTAGAAAAAGATTGTCACAAAGGGTTTCCAGTTGATCCTCAGACGAAATCCGAACAGTGTTCCGTTCTTTTCCTGATACTGATTTAATCTCCACCGCAGTATTGCCAAATATAAAATCCTGATGACCCCCTTCGGGCCCAACCCAGGCCTCGACAGCGGCTTTTTCATCCAAACGTCTTTGGTACAGAAAACGGAGAAACTGCAACTCGCCGAAGAGTCCTCTGAGTTCCTCATGGGAAAGAAAGCGACTTTTCCTGCCGGACATAAACGTCTTCCAGCGTTTGATATGCGTCAGGGTAACCGCTAGTGCCACAACGGGGTCTGTCAGGGGATGAAGGCTTCTAATCAGAGTTTCACAAAGGCTCAGAAAAATATCCTGATCGACATGTTTTTCCAGTTTTAGAACGAGCCGCTGTTTGGAGGGATTATCAAATGCTCTCAGGTCAAGACTTATTCCGTGGACTGTAGTGCTATCTTTCTGAAATTGTTCACTATGGTCGCCCTGCAATTCTATGATAAACAGGCAATGGCCCCCTGTGTCCTTGCCCCAATAAAGAGGAATGGAATCGGTTCCTGCTGCGAGTAGGCGAACATTGTATTCTGCGTCAGGAATTTTGATTTGGTCCCACGGCATTACTCTATTCGTCATAGTCATCTTCTTCCTGATCAGGGATGTCAGTGGAAATATCATACATCTGCTTCATCCATACGGTGTTGGCCACAATTTCTATTTCCGTTTCGTAGTCACCATAAGGAAAGCTGATACCAAAGGCCGGAATGCGTTGCAGAACTTCATCTTTCAGAACAATTACATGAATCATCAGCAAAGGCTTCTCGCGCACCTCCCGAAAATGGTGATCCGAAGTTTCTTTACGTTCCATAGCAGCCTTGGATTCTGCTTTTTCCCTTTGCTGAGGTTCAAGGCCGAGACCTTCATCCCCACGGCTTGCCACACGACCTTTGCGCATGTGCCAGCCCCCCGGCCAAGGCTTTGATTTATCTGGCTTCCGTTGCTGTGCGCCGAGGCAATATGGTTCAGGGATTTCACCGTTTTCTTTCAATGAGATTAGTAATACGTCACCTTTGGGACATCTGCCGGAAATCGCTTGAAGATAACGAACAAGGGCGTCTTTAGTTACAGAAAAATCCGGATGAGTAACAAACTTCATAAGGAATTCTTCTATAACGTCGATAGGTATGTCTTTAATCGTCCAACCCTTTTTGGTCGGTTCTAGCTTGCCGCCGCCAAATCCGAATTTCCAATATTCAGCGATCAGCTTCTCATTTTTCTGATTGATATCTCTGTCCTCCGGCAGGATAGAGGTTTCCGTTAGTTTCCCGCTGTAATTTTGTCTGAATTTTACTTGTTCGCCACTCCGCATTTTGTTTGGAGCAGTTATCAACAAGCTGGTGGGATGTGCCTTGACGTAGAGTCCAAACTGCTTCGGACTGAGGCTGGCTTGGCGCATTCTGCGGATTTGCTGTCGCAGTTCTTCTGAAGCATCTGCAATATGGGTGTACCAGTTGATCGAATCCTCTGGCAGATGAACTCTGCACAGGTCATCGTAACCCGGCCGATAGCCAAACCACCGACCCATCTGCATCAGTGTGTCATACATGCGTGTATTGCGGTACATGTAGCTGACACACAGCCCTTCAATGGTAAGACCACGGGAAAGACTGAGTCCACCCACTGCAATTACGGTCAGACCGCAGCCCTCTTTTTCATATCTTTTGTAGTCCAACAAGTCATCCGATTTGGCATTCACGGTGTAGACAGAAAGACGATCCAAGCCGGCAAACAATTTGTCCTTCACATCGCCCCAAGTAAGACCACAATTGCTATAGTCTTCAAAGGCATTCCTCAGCGCACACATATATTCGTTTCGATCTGCAACAGAGTCTGGCATCCTGTAATTTGCCTTTACCGCCTCGCGCATTTTTCTTACGTGAACACTGATCAGGTCCCGAACCGAGCGCTGAATCATGACAAAGCGCGAAACATTCACCATCATCGAACAATGTCTATTCTCTTGGCCACGAATATTACGGATGGCTATTGCCACTATAAACCGGTTAATGGCCAAGTAGAGGCTGGGCGGCAGTTCAGTAACCTCAAAATCTTTCCTGTGAATTAACGGCAAATAGTCTTCGCAATCGGCTATCGGTTCCAGTATTTTTTCGCTGGACTCTTCGTCAATGAAAACCTTTTCCGGCCCGAAATAGGTAGTTGGTGGGTCCAGACTATAGATAAAATCGCGCGGAAACAGTTCTTCATGAACTTCTTCATCACCATATGATTCAGGATTGATGAAGATGTTTGCGAATGGAGTAGCCGTGTAACCGACGTAACATGACTTTGCAAAGAGTCTCAATATTTTGCGAATCATTGCATTAGTTCGTGTAGGATCATTGTTCTCTCTGTTCGTGTTTATCGAGGCATGATCCGCCTCATCATCGACCATAAGCATCGGCACATCGGAGATTCTGCCATGCCCTTGTGCATTCATTTCCCTCAGCCATGCGTACAACGAATCCAAAGTCCGTACGTTCTTTTTTATAACGAGTATGACCGGTTTCGTGAAATCATTGATTCTCCAACCACTTAGGGCTGCTGTATTTTTGTTGAAGTCACTATGTACATTTGTGAGGGTGGCCGGATGCAGATAGCTGGCCTTAAGACCCACGCCAACATTGGCGCGGCTGCCTGGATCGCTTGATCGTCCCACAAAACCCTCATCAATACGTTCCTGTGTCTGCTTTCTGAGATTATTGTGAATACCAGCAATAACAATAATGAACTTGTAACCCGCGTCGGCTGCCTTAGCGATGAGCCCCATGTAGTTAGCGGTTTTACCTGACTGAACGTGACCGATTACAAGACCGCGGCGATCCCATTCTCCCTCACTGGCCGGATCTTGGAGATGCCCAAGGATTCTTCCCGAAACTTCACTCAGAGACTGAACAAAAGACGGCGACCGACCCTCCCCTTCAAGGTATTCTTCGTAAGCCTCTGAATACCTCCAATTGATGTCTTTGCGTTTGGAAACCCATTCTTCATCATGGGGAGTTTCCATATTCACCAGCGAAACCCCCATTCCCATGCGGGTATCCACTTCGGTCATGGCCTCTGCTATGACGGAATCCGAGTTGACCTCATAGCTGTAAAGAGAGGACAAACTCCTTGCCACTTCTTCGACTTTATCTTTTGTGGGGACCTCTTCTTGCCGCAAAATCCAAGCAATCAGTTGCCGCACTAAGTCTTTTTCATCTGCTATAGGGTTTGTTTTTTTCATATGAATTCCTTCTTGATAAACTGCTCGACAACGTCCATATGTGATTCAAAAAATCGCGTGGAACGGATTACCTCACGGAAAATTTCTGCATCAGTTTTCTTTCCATCAAAAAGAAAGCCTTTCAAAGCGTTCAACTTTTCAATTGCTTCATTCTCTTCGATCTGAGATTGTTCGACATCCTTCAGATGGGTGGAACAATCTGAATAGATCATCTCTATTGGGAGCGACGATACGATCGCATCAAGAAGCATATTAAGTTGCTTGCGCGACCCTTCTTCTAGCTTGGAGTCAAGCAATTGAACAAGCGGATGTTTTCTGTTGAGCGAATACCGGATCTTTCCTTGATCGGCGTAGCGTTCCCAAACCGGCGCTTTGATCTCATCGAACAACTTTTTGCCGCGCCCACGATGAACTGTCGTGCTCCTGTCCGAGATTCGTTTTATGACCCGCTTTAGGCGCTCTCGGACCTGATGTGGTGGGCAGGCTCGTGATTTCTTGATATCGATTGTCCAAGATTCATCAAGCTTACTGGGAAAGTCTACCTGGACACGGGCCAGCTTGGTATTTTCCCCTTTTGGGATCAACCTGAACCAATCGCCCCACGCCATGAGCCGCCCGCTCCGATAAACGTAGGCTCCCTGATTTGATATGAAATCACTTCGATTCTGGTAGTAGTCATACTCCTTTGCCGAGAGCTTGCTGTGGTGCGGTAAGACGTACGGTTGCATCCGCACACGGACTCCATCAACGTAAACGATTTCCTCAGGAAGCCTTTGAGTGGCTGAATTGTTCCGGCAAAATGGGTCAAATGGCGCGAGATCGTGGCCATTGACAGAAATGGACAACTTGCTCCTTCCTCGTATCTCTCCTGCGAGATACCGGTGAAAAACAAGGGACAAGTGCTTTCCGAGAGCGTCAAGCTTTTCGTTGATGATTTCATGCTGTTTGGGGCCAATTGTGTCTTCGAGAAGTCGGTCAAGTTCCCTCCAGACAACAAGAGTTCCATTTCTGCCAAGCTCGTTAATGAAAGGTAATCCCTTGATCTCTTCTTTTTCCAGAACCGAAATCACCCAGTCGTCTTTTTCATCAACAAGGTTGAGGTCCCATTCCGTGGAATTCAGAACACCTTGCTGTGCACTTGCTATAGTAAGTCGCCTGCATTGTGAAAAAGATGCTGTCTTGAGGCCCAGTCCGAACCTGCCAAGATCACCGGATAATCGTTCTTCTGCGGGATTGGAAGAACCGTAACGCATTGCAGTAACAACTTCTTCGGCATTCATGCCTTTGCCGTTGTCAATTATTGCAAGGGTCGGACAATATCGCGTCAAGTCACAGAAGATTTGGACAACGGTTGCCCCCGCCGAAATGCTGTTATCCAGCAAATCAGCGACAGCGGTTTCAAGTAAATACCCCAAGTCGCGCATTGACGCGGAAAGAGCGGAAGCACGCGGTGGCAATTTGCGCTTACGTGCCATTACACGCCTCTTTCCAGCACAGAACGGATATCGTCAAGTACTCCTTGAGGGTCTTTCTCCAATTCACATTCCCAGACCGTGATTACGCGCCAGCCGTGGTCTCTCAGTTCCGCAGTCTTACGTTTATCCCGCTCAACTGTGTCGTCAAATTTAGCTTGCCAGAAGTTCGTTCGCGTACCGGGTGTAGTTGCATTCGGGCAATTGTGATGCCTGTGCCAATAGCAACCGTGTACAAATATAACTGTACGGTATTTCTTGAGAATCATGTCGGGACGGCCTGGCAACTTCGGGTCGTGCAGCCGGAAGCGATAGCCGGCCCCATGAAGAAGCGATCTGAGTTGAAGTTCCGGCTTGGTGTTTGCCCCTCCAATGCGGGACATGTTCCAGCTTCTCTGCTCTTCTGAAATCCGATCTACCATCAGTCACTTGCTGGTACAGCATCCAGAACTTCAGCTATGATTTCCGCAATCTGACGCGCGAGGTATGGAGGTACCGCATTACCCACCTGATGATACCGGGCGGTTCGTGTTCCCTGAAAACTGTAATTGTCCGGGAATGTCTGAAGACGCGCCGCTTCACGGACTGTCAGGCTTCGACACTGTGCAGGATCATAGTGAATGAAGTAATGACCATCCTTGCAAATGTGGGAAGTGATAGTTGTGGCAACCTGATTTGGCAACTGCACTCTGAATCGGTCCGGAAACGGCAGGTTTGATAGGCTGGAACTGACATTCCGGTGAGCCGGAAGTAGAAGAGTGGGAAAATCTCTCAGTTGTGGGCTTCTTCTGTTCCTCTGTGCGTACATTGAGGCGAACATGTAACGTCTCAGATCAGATGCCATATGTTCTCTGGATTCATGGCCAATCAGGGTATTCAGGCGGGAGTCAAACAGGATATCAAGGGCAGGGTGACTTCTCTTGCACTTGCCGGGATATTTCATTGAGATGCGGCATTCGGGGTATTTTAAGCCATTCACATTGGCATGATGATGTCCGTTAAGCTGCTTGCCCAATCCCGATCCTGAAAACCCGTCAATTGCGTGGAGCCAGTTTTGCCAACTGTCGTTACCTTTGGAAAGGCCGCTTCGAATTTTGGGAAGATTACCAATGACGTGATGAACCGTAGGTGGAGCATGACGACGAAGCTGTCTTGGCCGGACATGCAGATCATTTCGGATTCCAATTATAAAAATGCGGTGCCGGGCTTGGGGAACGCCATACTCTTCGGCCTTTACCACGAACATACGAGGATCAATTTCGTCGATAGTAGCTATTTGTTCTGTCAGGGGAAAAAGCTGATAGCCCAGCCCGTTTAAATTTTTGCCCCGTGCTGAACCGGGGTTGGATAGATCTGAAAGAATCCTCCTGATAATGGGTTCATCTTTGACCTTGGCAGATAACAAACCCTTCACATTTTCCATAACAAAGACAGGTGGCTGATGCTTAATGATGATTTCCAGATATTCGCGATATAAAAAGTGGCGCTCATCCTGTTCAAAATCAGGATCACCCATCATCCGTGAACGTCCTGCCAATGAGTAGGCCTGACATGGAGGCCCTCCAACAAGCACCCATTTTTTTTGACCTGCAATACGCTGCCTTATTATTTGACTTACCTGTTTGTGGTTTTTCTGCTCAATCGAAAGTTTTAGAGCACTTTGTCTCGCCTTATGAAACTCATTCTGGTAACGACGGTAAAGATCATCAAGGACAATATCGCCCTTCAAATAGCGGTAGTATTCCTCGGGAAATTCATTATTCGGAAAATGTCGGAGGAAATGTCTGAGAAACAAAGTCCTGTGAGCAAATTCCTCCCGCTCAAAGGATAAAACCGTCTGGAAGCAAGGTTCAGCACGTCCGCCAAGTGCCAATGAAAATCCTTCACCCAGTCCGCCAGGCCCCGCAAAAACATCCACCACCGGATATTTCGTTCGAACTTTATTCATCGTGGCCACTGATTGCCATGCACTTCGTAAAATGGCTTCAATCAGTATTCGAAACAGCATACTAAACAGGGAGTAGATCCTCAAATTTGTCCAAATATAATTCTGTTTGTAAGACATGCAGGTCGGTGCATGAACTTTCCAAGGTAAGGTAAAGGGTGGCGGCTAACCCGTTCCTTGCCTCCGGCCGTTCAATGTGATAGGAATACGTGCTTTTGACGGGTGGAGGACTGGTGATGACCGATCAATCAATTCCCGTCTCCGGGATTGGTGAGGAAGAGTCGTTTCCTGAATGGGTCACGGTCGTTGGATTGAAAATCCGCGACCATGGTGAGGTCAAAGTCGCGCAGACGACAGACCTTAGCCTGAAGGCCGGGGACCACGTGCTCTTGGAATTGGAGAACGATGCCACCTATGGCACAGTCTTTTCCCCGCCGTATTCTCAACCGTTCCTTCCTCCCATGCGGGTGATGCGGAGTATCCTGCGGAAAGCGACAGCGGAAGACGAAGCCGCCATTGCCCACCAGAAAGAGTTGTCCTCCTCCGGCATCGCGTTCTGTCGGGAGCGGGCTCAGGCGCTGGGTTTGCAGATGAAGCTGGTCGAAGTGTACGGGTCGCTTCGGCGGCGGGCCCTGACGTTCAGCTACACCGCGGAATCTCGCGTTGATTTTCGACAACTGGTCAAGGATTTGGCGCGGGAGTTCAATTGCTGGATTGAAATGCGGCAAATTTCCAGCCGGGATGAAGCTCGTCGTCTGAGCGGAGTCGATACCTGTGGGCTTGTCCTCTGTTGCGCGCGCTTTCTCACGGACTTTAAACCGGTGAATCTCAAGTTATCCCGTCGTGAATCGATCTGGTCCAATGATGCCCATCGCATCGGGGTCTGTGGACGGTTGAAATGCTGTCTGATGTTTGAAAGCGACGAACGGCCCACTTCCAAGGCGACAGGTCAACAACTCATTCAACCCACTCGTTCATAATTGGGTTCTGTCCCACAGTCAGACGGGCCACAGTCTCAAAAGGTGTTTCAGGTGAGTGCCCCACCTCGCTTTATCATCTACGCCCATAACGCCACCTATGACAAACTGCACCAGGTGGCGACCCTGGCCCTCACGGCCTCGGCCATGGGAAAAGACGTCGTGGTCGTGCTGTTGTTTTGGACCATTCGAAAGCTCGCCGAGGGGAAGCTTGATGACGTCGATTTTCCGCCGGAGTATCAACCCTACCATGATGAAGTGGCCAGCTTGCTTGCCGAACGCAAGGTTCCCCTGATTTCGGAAATGCTTGAAGAGGCGAAGAAGGTGGGGAAATTCCGTCTCGTCGCGTGCAGCGCCGGCCTGGAATACATGGGAGTCGACGCGGAAGCCGTGGCCAAACAGGTGGATGAGGTCATGGGGCTTCCCGCCATTCTTTCGCTGGCGGCTGGTGCCGAGACGACCCTGTTCGTGTAAATCAGAGGTTCCTGAACAGAATTTGATCGGTTTCAAGTCAAGCCATTTGGCGGCGAACAAGATCACGGAAGACGCCTTCGGTGGCCACCAGTTCCTTAAAGGTCCCATCCTGAACCACCTTCCCGGCCTGCATCACGTAGATGCGATCCACTTGGCGTAGCGTTGATAGGCGGTGGGCAATGATGATCCGCGTCGATGACAATCCCGCGAGATTGGCCATGATTTTGGACTGGCTTTCGTTGTCGAGCCAGTTTGTGGCTTCGTCGAGCAACAGGATCCGTGGATTTCGGAGCAACGCGTGGGCGATCGTGATGCGCTGGCTTTCGCCTCCGGACGTGACGCTGGCACTGGCGCCCACGTTCGTGAACATCCCCATCGGCATTGCCGCGATATCGCGATCGACGGCCGCGAGCTTGGCTGCGTGCCACGTATCCTTGGCGGTCGCTCCTTCGTAATCTCCAACGATGTTATCCCACAGGTCTTGCGGATGGAGTTGCACCGTCTGCGGAACCGTGCCGACCTGCCGGCGCACCTGCTTGACGTTGAGGTGCTTGAGATCGCGCCCGTCATAGTACACGGCTCCACCTGACGGCTGGTCCAACCCGAGCGCAAGACGGAAGAGCGTGCTCTTGCCGGCCCCCGATTCACCGGCAATGGCAATGAACTCCCCGGGACGAGCATGAATAGAGACGTCATCCAGGATCAACGGACCATCGGGATCGTAGTGGAAACTGACGTGGTCGAATACGATTTCACCACCCAGGGTCTCCACGGATTCTCCTTCGACGCTGATCTCGGGGGGCTCGATGAGAAATGGCCGGACCTGTTCGAGGGCCGGCATGATGGCGGCAACGGTGCTGAACGATCTACCCAGGCGGGCTATCCCCGTCAGGAACAACATGAACAAGAGGTAGACGACGAAAAAGTCTCCCGCCGTGATGGTCACGTGACCCGGCGGAAGCGTGATTGCCAGGATCAAGACTGCTCCGGCAAGAAGCGGGAGTGCCGCACCGAATGCCAGCAAATGCGTTTCGAAGGTCCCGCGTTGCAACTCCGCGAGTTTCTGTTCACGATAGTCCCGTGCCCAGACCGCAAACGCCGACCCTTCCGCGCCGTCGACGCGCAACTGGGAAATGCCATTGATGAGTTGGAAGAGCCGGCCCGCGAGATGATGTATCGTCCGGGTCGCCCTGCTTTGAGGCGATATCTGGCCCAGACCAAGCATGATGGTCACAACGAAGGACAGGAGACCAAAGGCGGCGGTGATGGCACCCAGCCTGGCATCATAGAAGTATATGAGCACGAACGCAGGCGACAGGAAAACGATCGAGAGCACGGCGTTGGCGACCACGCCCTGCACGGTATCGCGAAGATTCTGGAACGTCATGCCCCGCATGGCGAGATCACCGGCCGAGTAGCGATGAAGGCAACTCAGAGGAAGCCGGAGCAAACGATCCCAGAACGCGGCTTCAACCCGGGACGTTGCGCGTCCTTCGAGGCGCATCAGGGTCGTTCCCTGAAGGACGTGCAGCAGTGCCCGGATCAAGGCCAATGCCGCCAGTGCCGCGATTGCCGAGTATAACAGGCTGGTTGCGCCGGTCGGGATCACCTCGTTGAGGATGAAACCGGCTACCACTGAAGGCAGCAACATGATCAGACCACCCAGCAGACCGGTCAATCCGAAGCGTACGAAGTCGATAGTCAACCTCTTTCTGGCGAGCCGGAACAGATCACGCGGTCCGGCGACTCCGGACGGCAGTGGTGGATAGAACAGCCATGCTTCGGGACAGAGCGATTGGGCGCGTTCTGGCGTGACCTTGGTCTTGCAGCCCAAGGAATCCACTTCCCGGTAGTGTCCCAGCAAGCCAGGTAACAACGCCACCGGCCGTCCATCGTCTTTCCGAAACGCCAACATCGCGCCGCTGTCACTCATCCACCATCTGTCCGCTTGGTCGAGCCGCACTTGGCGGCCGCGTACAGCGGACGCATCCAGCACCTTGCTGAGAGCTGCAGCGGTACCGGCCACGTCTGTCCTGGCTGGCCACTTGAAGTCAATTCCCTCGTGGCGACCGATAATCCGTAGCACGTCGAGCAGTGCGGAGTCGCTCCCGCCAACTTCTTCCGGTTCCAACAAGCCGTACAGGTTGAACAGCCGCCGCCGGGCGCCTTCCTCATCGGCACGGCGATTGGTCGCCCGTTCCCGGTCCAGGTTTGCTTGATCCACGACTGCCAGGCGGCGGTTGAGTCGCTCCAGGGAGAACGCCACGGAGTGGAAGTGGGCCAGAGCGGGCAGCAGAAGGCTTTCTTCGGCGAGCGTTCGGGAGGACCGGGCGTACAACGGCATCTCTTCCGTCAGGGTGAGCCAACTGACGGGCGTGAGAGCTATGGTTGCCGGGGAGTCTCCGCTTTTGCCCTGCGCCGCGTCGATGAGGCTCATGAATAGTCCCGCACCCAGCGTCAACTCTGACACCCATACTACTCCTCGCTGCGCTGAGAGTCTGCCGCTTCTCGACTCAGGTTTCTGTGTGGGTCCAACGAGTACGTCCGGGCGCGGTCGGGGCGCGACGTCTCGTGACAGCATGGTCGAAACGTCCATGACCCACGTGTCGACGTGCTCAGCCAATTCTGCAGACCGGACCGCAGCCAGGCTGGTGATTGGTAGACGCCGCAGCAAGGTGTTCGGCAACCCTTTGGCGATCAAACTGAGGGTTGTGTTTCCCGCCTGGGGTGTAACACCGAGCAGGAGGCGGCCCGAATCAGCTCGCATCAGGTGCTGTGGCGCCGATTGTTCCTTCCCATCCCGGTGCTCGACCAGAAACAGGTCGATGGTGCCCTTCTCGATGAACCAAACGAATTGTGGATCATCCATCGCCAGCGGCAGATTGCCGGCACAGGGCACGGGCACTCCGGATTCAACGGCGAGGCCGGCGAGCGAGTGGCGTTCCGGATTCGACATCAGGCTACTCCTCTTGGATGAGCCGGTAGTACAACCCGGTTTCGTCCTTCATCAGTTCGTCATGGGCGCCACGCTGCACCTCTACTCCCTTGTCGAGAACAATGATCTCGTCGCAATCCCGAACCGTGCTGAGCCGGTGCGCGACGATCAGGCAGCTGCACCCACGACGTCGCAAGGCTTCATCGACGGACTTTTCGGTTACGGCGTCAAGGGCGCTCGTCGCTTCATCCAGAACGAGGACCGTTGGGTTGCCGACCAATGCCCGGGCGATCTCCAGCCGTTGCCGCTGTCCTCCGCTGAAATTGCCTCCGTCTTCCACAACGCGCGTCGCATACCCGAGAGGCCGGCTGAGAATTTCATCGTGGATGCAGGCATCCCGGGTCGCGTTCACCACGTCCTCATCCGGAAAGGAGGGGTTCCATAACGTGATGTTTTCCCGTACTGTGGCGGAGAAAAGGATGCAATGCTGGTCCACCAGCGACAGGGAACGGGAGAGTACTTCTACGGGAATCTCGTGTCCCGGACGGCCATCGAACAGGATTTCGCCCGACCAGGGCTGATAGAGGCCGGAGATCAAGCGCGACAGTGTCGATTTCCCTGAACCGCTTGGCCCGACCACCGCGACCCGCTGTCCCGGTTTGATAGTCAAACAGAAATCCTTGATCAGCGGAGGCCGGCCGCGATTGTACCCGAAGGTCACGCTGCGCATCTCCACGTGGCCGGTCAGCCGTAGCCGTCCGTCGAACGTTGCGATATCCTTTTCTGCCCCATTTTGGCGCGTCAACCTTGGGTCTTCACGGATTTCCATGATGTCGTCCAAGCGTTGCATATTCGCCTCAAGAGCTTGACGCTTGTCCGCGAGTTCGACGAATCGCCCGACGGGCTCCAGGAACATGGCGGCCACGAGATAGAACGCCACCAGCGCGCCCAGTGTCAACTCGCCGGCCATGACTTGGGTTGCCCCGAAGGTCAAAACGGCGCCGTGGCCCAAAATCATGAAGAGGTTCGGCATGGCCTCGTTGAAGTGGCTGAGTTCGGAGAATCGCTGCCGTGCGGCCAGTTCCCTGGCTTGATGGCCGCTCCAGCGCGTGAAAAAGCGGCCCTCCTCGCCGTTCATCCGCAGGCGGTCCTTCTGATTCATCATGAGCATGCCCACACCAACCAGCAACCCCTGCTCGCGCCGCCATGCATGGCTCTCGTCGGTCTGGATGCGGGTGATCACGCGCATCAGCAGCCCGTTCAGCATTGCCAGGCTCAGGACGATCAGTGCCAGCGTCGGATCGTACGCCACCATGACCGCCAGAAATACCACACTCATCGTGATTTCGATGAGCACGCCGAGAAAATGCTCCGACAAACCCTTGGCGATTTTGTCGATGGACAACACCCGGTCAGTCAATTCACCGACAAGCCGGTGGTTGAAATATTCTATCGGCAGCCAGAGCAATTTCGACAGGCAACGATTGCCGGCAATAATGGAAATCTTGATGGACAGGCGATGGAGGCACCATTGCTTCAACCAGGTGAGTCCGTAAACCAGGATGGCTGCAGCGGCCAGCGTCCCGGCCAGATGCCGGCCCCAAGGCTCATTTTCTCCAAGCACCCGGTCCACGAATATGCCCATTATGGCCGGCGTGACGAGGGCCAGCATGGCCAGCATCAGGCCGCATCCGAACGCGTACGCCAGTGTCCCCAAGGAGTCGCGAAGCCAGAGCAGGATGCGTTCCAGGAGGTTGGGGCGGACGCCTCCTCGTTGGAACTCCGGGCCGGGCTTGAATTGCAAAACTATTCCCGAAAAGCCCGGTTCGAACTCTTCAGCGGAGAGCTTGCGGCGTCCCGTAGCCGGGTCGTTGAGATAAAAGAATTTTCGATCATAGCCTTCCAGGACGAGGAAGTGGTTGAATTCCCAGAAGACAATAAGCGGAAGCGACAGATCCTTGAGTTGGCGGATATGCACGTTCAGGCCTTGGCACTCAAGGCCATAGGACTTGGCTGCCCGTACGATGCCTGCGGCGGTGGACCCGTCCCGGCTGACCTCGCACTTGCCACGCAGTTCGATGAGCGGCACCCAACGCCCAAAATAGGCGAGCACGCTGCCAAGGGACGCCGCACCGCACTCGGTGGCATGCGTCTGCAGCAGAAGTGGAGTGGTGACGCGTTGTTTGGCGCGTTCTCTCAAGGGATTCCTCTGCCTGGTTGCCCTGATTCTCTCTGAACGGATGAGAACATTCAGGACTGTCCGAAACCGAGGAAGGCTGTTAAGGGTTGTTGGCCAAGCACGATTCGAACTCGACACGGAGTGACGCCAGGCAGGGAAAGGTCTGATGCGTGGCGGAGGACCACGTCCACTCGATGAGTGGCGTCCGGGACTGCGGGCCGTCGTGTCGCCAGCCAGTTGGGCAACGCTCCGGGGGTCACGGAAGAGACCTCGCCGTCGAACCGTCGCCGGGCATCGTCGGGGATCATGATCTCGACCGATGCCCGCATACCGGGTTGGATGCGTTTCGCCATGCGTGGGGCGACCTGCAGCACCGCTTGAAGTGGCTGGTCTTCCGTTTCGCGGAGCTGTGCGACGGCACCGCCGGCTTGCAGGTATTGACCGGGGGCGGAACGCAAGGCAGTGACTATGCCGGCCACTGGGCTGACGATCAATTCCCTCGATGAGCGCCGGGCTTCCATCTGCAACAATGCCACTTGGGCTGCGGCCAACAACGAAGAGAAGCCTTTGTCCTCTCCGTCAACCCGTTGGAGTTCCAGCTTGAGCATTTCTACCCGGTCGCGCAGAGCTGCGGT
The DNA here is from genome assembly GCA_009842645.1 of Nitrospira sp. SB0677_bin_15. Classification (GTDB taxonomy): domain Bacteria; phylum Nitrospirota; class Nitrospiria; order Nitrospirales; family UBA8639; genus Bin75. Next base: position 24,688 of record VYFB01000154.1, read on the forward strand.
CTCGCCATCCAGTTCCGGTACGCTTTGCCGAGCAATCGGATCTCCGACTTCGACGTGGTCTCCGGGAACGACCAGATAGGCTTTGAGATATCCGGGTTCGCCGGAGACGATCTCGTGACGAACTCCAGGCTCGAACAGAATGCCATCGACCGTCACGCTACGGATGATGCTGCCAAACAGCACCCATGCCACGAGTGCCAGCATGACCAAGCCGATGCCGGCCAGGATCATGCGTTCGTGAGGCGCCGTGACCCTCAGTAGATGGTCGAGTTGCTGGAACTTGTTCCTGTTTCCGGATTCCCGGAGAAATGGATTGCCGAACATCGGTTGCCGTTTCTTCTAACCGGGACCCGGCCACGCCACCCGTCGAGTCCCGAACCTGACGGGGAAATATTCCCATATACTATAGCCGTCTTGCAGACGGGTCTCAAGGATTCTGGGAGTGCCTCAATTTGAAATTCCCTTTTCGCCGTCATGCCCTTTTTGTCATCCTCGACCATATACACTGGATCCCCGATCGTGGTCGGGGATGACAGAAAGGAGGTCCCGTCTCGGAGGGAAAGAGCAGAATTCAAACTGAGACAGTACCGGATTCTGTCAAGAAATCGCGGGTTGTCGATGTGCCCTTCAATCCTTGCACCTTCAGGAGCAAGGACTCACGATGCCTACCGGCAGGTTCGCACGCCGACCCTCTTGCAGTATTGGCTGACCGGACACTGGCTGCAAAACGGCGAAACGGGACGACAGAGGTGTTGTCCAAACGGAACCAACCAGTCATTGAACGTGATCCAGTACGTTGCGGGGAGCTTTTGTCGAAGTGCGCGTTCGGTTTCCTCGGGGGTCCTGGTTTGAACGTAACCCCAACGGTTGCTGATCCGGTGTACGTGGATATCCACACAGATCCCAGGCTTTTGATATCCGACAGTCACCACCAGATTGGCCGTCTTGCGGCCGACGCCTTTCAACGTCAAAAGCTCTTCGATCGTATGCGGCACTCGTCCTCCAAAGTCCCTGAGCAGGCTTTGGCAAATCGCCTGAATCTGTTTGGCTTTGTTTTTGTAGAATCCGACCGGATAGATGGCTGTTTCAATGGTTTTCAAGGATAGTGTACTCATGTGCTCCGGCGTGTCGGCTAGCCGGAATAACCGTTGGCTGGCATCGGCCGTGGTTTGATCCTTGGTCCGGAGACTCAGAAGGCAGGCAATCAGAATGCGGAAAGGGTCGCGGGTTTCCCGGGCGACGACGCCGAGCACGGGTTCCTTCCAGCGGCGAATGGTTTTCTTGACTTCGGACACGACTGCGTGAATATCGGAATCACGCATTGAAGATGGAAGAACGTTGAAAGGGAAGAGATGAGAAGATCACGAGGGGGTGTAAATTAACGAAATGCACGCTTCGCCAACCATTTTTGCCGTCGACGGGCAGCTTCCCGTTCTTTGGCTTTCCGTTTCACGCTCGGTTTTTCGTAAAAACGCCGGCGCTTCAATTCACGAAACAGGCCATCGGCTGCGAGTTTTTTCTTTGCAACCCGAAGCGCTTTCTCGACGTTGTTGTTGACGACCTTGATTTCCATTGTCCCTCGTAATAGGTAGCAGTTCTTTGTTTCTCGTTCCAAGCCTGCGAACTACCGTATCATACTTCTTTCGCGAGAGACAAGGTTGCCTCTCATAGACAGGGCAATACGATAAAATCTCATAAATTCAATAAGTTACGAATTTTTATATCAGGTATCTTTGAGCGCGGCGATAATGTCCAGTACCATCTTTTTCCCGTCGCCGAACAACATGAGGGAATTATCCAACGCAAACAGGGGGTTCGGGATTCCGGCAAAGCCGGGGCTGAGACTCCGTTTGATAATCACCACGGTTTTCGCCTTGTCTACGTCGATGATCGGCATCCCGGCAATGGCGCTGGCGGGATCGGTTCTCGCCAGGGGGTTGACCACGTCATTCGCGCCGATGATCAGGGCCACGTCGATCTGATCGATGTAGGGATTGATGTCATCCATATCCTTGAGGGCTTCATACGGAACGTCGGCTTCGGCCAACAGGACGTTCATGTGGCCCGGCATTCGACCGGCCACGGGATGCACGGCGTATTCCACCTCAATGCCACGTTCGTTGAGGAGTGAGGCGAGGTTGGCCACGGGGTGTTGGGCTTGCGAAACCGCCATGCCGTACCCCGGAACGATGGCCACCCTGCGAGCCGCGTCGAAGAGGAGCGCGACTTCTTCCGGTGAGGCCGCCTTGACCCGGCCGGCATAGACCTCGTCCGCGGTCGCCCCTCCACCCGTGGGAGCCAGGACGCCAAACAGGACGTTGGTCAGGGACCTGTTCATGGCTTTACACATGATTTGTGTCAGGATCAGTCCCGAAGCACCCACCAGGGATCCGGTAATGATCAGGACGTTATTGGACAAGACAAACCCCGTGGCGGCAGCCGCCAATCCCGAGTAGGAATTCAGGAGCGCGACCACGACCGGCATGTCGGCCCCACCGATCGGAATCACGAGCAGGACGCCCAGGAGGGAAGCCACAGCCACCAACAGCCAGTAGAGAAGGATATTGGCGGGGTCCATGAGCACCCCTGCGCTTAACGCGAGGGCAAGAATCGCCAATGCCGCGTTAATGACTTGTTGACCCGTAAACAGGACGGCATTTTCATTGATGAGGCCCCTGAGTTTTCCAAAGGCCACCAGGCTGCCCCAGAACGTGACGGCTCCGATCAGCCCGGAGGCCGCAATGGCCACGGAGACCTGCATGAAAGGGACCCCATCGTTGAGGGTGCCTTCTATCAGGGCGGCTCCGGCCACCAGGACCGAGGCAATACCGCCAAACCCGTTGAACAACGCCACGAGTTCCGGCATCGCCGTCATTTCAATTTTGACGGCCAGGACGGCTCCTATCGCCGCACCGATGACAATCCCGATGAGGATGACTTCAAAGCCGACGATGTTTCGGTCCGCGAGCGTGATCACGATGGCCAGCAGCATGCCGCACGATCCGAGCAGGTTGCCTCGAACGGCGGTGCGGGGATGAGTCAGACCTTTCAGCCCGAAGATAAAGAGAACTGCAGCGACGAGATATCCTGCGTTGATGAGTAAAGCGGTCATGATTTTTTCTTGAACATTTCCAGCATGCGGTTGGTCACCATAAAGCCGCCCACGACGTTAATGGTCGCAAAGACGACGGCGAGCCCTCCGAGCACGGTCGTCACCAAGGTTTGTTGGCTGCCTGCCGAGAGAATGGCGCCGACGAGCGTGATGCCTGAGATGGCATTGGCCCCGGACATGAGCGGAGTATGCAGGGTGGGAGGAATTTTGGTGATGATTTCAAAGCCCACGAAGATGGCCAGGACGAAAATCGTAATGCCGGAAATCAACATCTCCATGGCTTATTGCTCCTCTCCCCCGCCCGCGGGAGCTCCTAACAGTTCACGGATTCGGGGATGAACCACGTCGCCGTCACACGTGACGAGGGTTCCTTTGGTGATTTCGTCTTCCCGGTCAATCGTGAGTTCGCCTTTTTTCACCAGATGAAGCAGGAACGTGGCAATGTTTTTGCTGTACATTTGGCTGGCGTGATACGGAACCAGGGAAGGCAGATTTTCCGTTCCGATAATCGTGACCCCATGGACCACCAGCGTCTGATTGGCTTGGGTCAATTCGCAATTACCGCCTCGTTCGGCTGCCAAGTCGATAATGACCGAACCGGGCGTCATGCCCGCCACCATATCGGCCGTAATCAGGACGGGCGCTTTTTCCCCCGGCACCGTCGCGGTGGTGATCACCACGTCGTTTGCGGCGATCACTTTGGTGAGCAGTTCACGCTGGCGTTGGTAAAACGTTTCATCCTGCGCTTTGGCGTATCCCCCTTTGTCTTCGGCGTTCTGGGTATCCAACGGCAGGTCCACGAACTTGGCTCCGAGACTCAGGACCTGTTCCTTGACGGAAGGTCGCACGTCATACGCCTCGACCGCGGCGCCGAGCCGTCGCGCCATGGAAACCGCCTGCAATCCGGCCACGCCGGCTCCGATGACAAAGATTTTGGCCGGGGCCACGGTTCCGGCTGCCGTCATCAGCATCGGCGCCATCTTCGGTAGCGCATTGGTGGCCAGCAACACGGCCTTGTATCCTGACACGGTGCCCATGGACGACAGGACGTCCATGCTTTGGGCGCGGGTGATACGCGGCATCAATTCCATGGCAAAGGCCCGGACCCGTCGAGTCGTCAATTCCCGAACGCCGTGGGGATTGGCAAGGGCATCAGCCATGCCGACGATGATTTGATCGGATTGCATCAAGGGCAGGTCCGTTTTGCCCTGTTCGGGGTTTGCGCCCAACAGCCGGACCTGGGCAATGATTTGGGCGGCTTCAAAGAGTTGCGCCCGGGAGGAGACAATAGTGCCCCCCTTTTCCGTATAGGCGGCATCAGGATAGCCGGACGCGGCCCCTGCTCCCGTTTCGATCTGCACGTCCATCCCTTCCTTTTTCAAAGACGGGAGGGTGGCGGGGATCAGGGCGACCCGCTGTTCTCCGGGATAGGTTTCTTTGGGAACACCGATAATCATGATCCAAGTTTATGCCTTATGACCGTATGGAAGCTGACGGCTGTGGCAAACTGGAAACGAATAGCATAAACATTTTATGGGAATCAAAGGGTTTTTTCAGGAAGCGAGACCGAAAAGTCGGAATGGTGCTCAGGCACCATAGAGTGTTTCCACGATGTGGCTGGTCTGGAACAGCATGGTGTCGAGCCGCGTGTAGCAGGCATGGCCGAAGAGGTGCTTGTCAGGGTCGCCCCCGGTCGCATCGTGGTAATCGATCAGCAAGCACTGACCGTCGTTGGGACAACGGGTCACGCGACGAGCGCATTCCAACCACCGTTCAAACCCGTCATACGGCTCTAAATTTTCACGCAAAGCCTGATCCAGTTCCACTTCCCACGGTAAAGCGGGGACGGCATCGGTGCCGGCGACGGCAAGCTGGTGGACGTAGTCGCCGCCGGACGCCATGGGCATTTCCATCACAATTTGGGGCAACTCCATTTTGGCCAGCCATCGTTTTCCGTCCTGCCGGATCGGGCGATGGTTGACGACGTGGAGGAGTTTGCCCGGACCATCCGTGTCCCAGCCGTAGCGGATTGGGGTGCCGAGTGTCACCACGTCGAGCGAGGGCCAGGCGGCAAATTGATTCTCGGCCAACAACCTGTCCAGTTCCTGCAAATGTTGAACGGCTGCGGATGGGGTCTCAAGTTGCTCGTAGAAATAGGCCAGGGTTTCAAACACGGTTTCCCGAACCGATGATTCCCCCGGAGCCATCAGATTGGAAAGCAGCGCCGGCAACTGGCCGGCGTGGCCATGGGCCACAATTAATATCCGATCATCGACCTGTAAGCCTTTATCGGTTTTGAGGAGGCTGAGTTCATGCAGGAGAGCCAAAGCCCCTTCCATTCGACCGGGATGATGATGCCTGGAAGACCACAGATACCGTTGGACCGTGAACGGCATTGCGTGGGTTTGAGAGAGGCCATCCCGGAGGCCGTTGACGTACTCTTCGGAAAAATTTCCCTTGTCGCGGAGAAGGTTGTCCAGCTTTGCTTTGCTGGTGTCGTCATTAGCATAAGGGGGTTGGCAGGAGGGATCTTGCGATGAGCGTTGATAATCGTTGGGGCGCAGGGCCGCAAGGAGAGACTCCAGTCCCGGAATGCCGCGGGAGTAGCCCCGTTTGAGACCGCCGACTTCATCGAGCCGTCCTGCTCCGAAGAGGTCGGCTCCCAGGTAGGAGCCATACACCAGGACGACCGCCCGGACCCCCGCGTCCCACATGCGCGCGCCCAAAAGTCCGAGCGCATCGCGCCAGGCAGGGGACAAAGGCGGAGCCCCGGATTCAAACGACAGGTACTTGGCCCGGTCCCCCGGATCCGAACGGGAATACTTGGCATGCAAAAAATTATTGGCCTTGGGCATGAGCAAGAACCCTCATGCAAGCTTGTTGCCTGCACCCCAAGTGATGAAAAGAGGACGGTTCGCCCCAATCCGTCATTCCCGACATCTTTAATCGGGAATCCAGTGTCTTTGCTTTTCCTCCGTTCCGGAGGATAAAGACGCTGGATTCCTGCTTTCGCAGGAATGACGGATTCGGGCTGCTATTTTCATACCAATTCGAGTTGTCAGAGAATTCGTGCCGGCTAAAACGGTGTGACCATCTAATCCGCATTGCCTGGAATCTCAACCTTCAGCGCCTCGTGCGGAATTGTGCGTCCTGCCTCAATATCCGCCAATCCTTCCTTCATCTTCTGTTTAACATACAATTCATAGGAACCTCTGATTCAGTGCACTATCGGGCGCATGGCTGCGTTGTGTCCTCGCTC
>VYFB01000019.1 GCA_009842645.1 Nitrospira sp. SB0677_bin_15
CCGCTCATGCAGACTTACCGCCTGCCCCATTTACCCCTCACCCCAACCCTCTGCCGCAAGGGGAGAGGGAGTGGAGAGCATTTCCTCTCCTTTTCCGGATTTTCCCTTTCACGGCCCACACGAAACGAGTGATCGATTAACTGCCTTCTTTGTGGATCTGTTCGCTCAGGTAATTTTCCAGCCCGACTTGCTTGATGGTTTCCAACTGCGTTTCGATCCAGTCAATGTGCTCTTCTTCATCCTTGACCATGTCTTCCAGCATGTGGCGCGTGGCAAAATCACCGACCTTCGTACAATGCTGGATACCTTCGGTGAGCATTTTGACCATGGACTTTTCCTTGTCCAAATCCGCTTTCAACTGTTCCGGCACGGTCTCCCCGATTTTGACCGTTCCAAGCCGCTGCATGTTAGGCAGACCCTCCAGATACAGAATGCGATCGATCACCTCTTTCGCGTCCTTCATTTCCCCGTAACTTCGGTCCAACACGTGATGATGCAAGCGGTCATACCCCCAGTTCTTACACATTTTGGCATGCAGGAAATACTGGTTGATGACCGTCAATTCTTCGGTCAACAGTTTGTTGAGAAGATCGACGACTCCTTGTTTGGCTTTCATCGCTGCCTCCTTTCCTGGGCACCGGTTGCGTCTATTCGTAAATCCCCTGAATCAAGAACATCCCGGATCATCATCCTGTTTTCAAGATACCCCGCCTCCCATGCAGATGTCAATAGAAAATACTAGGTATCTATACCTATAAATGATTCTCTTTCTCAAATTCGCCGATTCAGATTCTCAACGTCTTGCAGCGCCGGCGAAAAGGATATTAAGAACAAAGATCAAGAGACGCCAGTTGACCCGTTTTTTCGCCCGGTGTTACTGTCCGGACCATGGCTGATTCGCACCCGACCCGTTCCCCGAACCGCCTCATTCACGAGACCAGCCCCTACCTCCTGCAACACGCCTACAACCCGGTGGATTGGCATCCCTGGGGTCCGGAAGCGCTTAAGCTGGCCAAGGAAAAGGATAAACCTTTGCTCCTGTCGATCGGGTACTCCGCGTGTCATTGGTGCCACGTGATGGAACGGGAATCGTTCGAGAACGATGAGATCGCTTCGCTGATGAATCTCTATTACGTCTGCGTCAAGGTTGACCGGGAAGAACGCCCGGACCTTGATGAAATCTACATGCAGGCCACCATCGCCATGAATCAGGGAAACGGCGGTTGGCCCATGACGGTGTTTCTGACGCCCGACCAACAGCCGATTTTCGCCGGCACCTATTTCCCAGCGACAGACAAATGGGGCAGGCCCGGCTTCGGCACGGTCCTCAAAAAAATTGCCGAAGGCTGGGAACGCGACCGCCCCGCCATTGCCGACAGCGCCATGCGTTTCACCGAACGGTTGCAAACGGCTATGCGCGTCCCCGCCCCCACAACAGTCGGGCAACAGGAGTTTGATTCCGCAGTCGAACAATTTTCAGCCGATTTCGACCCGATCTACGGCGGGTTTGGCCAAGCCCCCAAATTTCCGCCTGCCACAGGGCTGGCGTTTCTCCTCCGGCAATACCAACGATCCGGGACGGATCAAGTCCTGCGCATGGTTTGCAAAACCCTGGATGCCATGGCCGCCGGCGGCATGTACGACCATATCGGTGGAGGGTTTACCCGCTATTCCACTGATGAACGCTGGCTGGTTCCCCACTTTGAAAAAATGCTCTACGACAATGCGTTGCTCGCGAAGACGTATCTCGAAACGTTTCAAGTCACCGGCAACCTCGATTACAAGCGCGTCACCTGCGAAATTCTGGATTACATCCTGCGGGAAATGACCTCACCGGAGGGTGGCTTTTATTCCGCCACGGACGCAGACTCGGAGGGCGTCGAAGGAAAGTTCTTCGTATGGAACCCCGAACAAATCCGGGAAATCGTCCTATCGGAGCAGGACGCAGCCCGCTTCTGCGCGTATTACGACGTGACCCCTGGCGGCAATTGGGAGCGCCACAGCATTCCCAATACCCCCCATTCTCTCGAACACGTGGCGGAGAAACTTTCCTGTCCCCCGGAAGAGCTTCGAGAGACGATCAACCGGGTCAAACCGCTTGTCTATCAGGCACGCCTGAAACGCGTGCCCCCGGGGTTGGACGATAAAATCATCACGGCCTGGAACGGCATGATGATCAGCGCCCTGGCCGAAGCAGGACGGGTCTTGAGACGTGCCCCCTACCTGGAAGCCGCGTGCCGGGCCGCTGATTTTCTACTCACTACGCTCTCCCGTCCCGATGGAGGCCTGTACCGTACCTGTCGTGCGAGTAAAGCCCACCTCAACGCGTACCTGGAGGACTACGCCTATCTCGTGGAAGCCCTTATCGACGTGTACGAAGCCGGCGGCGAAACGCGATACCTCGGAGAGGCCGTCCGATTGGGCGAACGTCTGTTGCGCGATTTTCTGGATAAGAAGCACGGCGGATTCTTTACCACGGCCAATGACCATGAAATCCTCATCCTGCGAGGACGCGAAGGGCCGGACGGCGCCACGCCGAGCGGCAACGCCGTGGCGGCCATGGCTTTGGCGCGGCTCTCGTTCCACGAGAACCGTGAAGATTTTCGGAGCGCCGCCACGCATGCCGTTCGGGCGTACGGCCAACAAATCAGTCGCATACCCAGGGGGTTTCCCAAAACCATCATGGCCGCGGAGTTCCTGTTGAACGGCCCGCTGGAATTGGCGTTCATCGGGTCGCCAAGCGACGAAAGGCACGCCCGGTTGCTCGATGCAGTCGCCCGTCACTTCATTCCCCATCGCATCATCGCCCACGACAACCCCGGTGCGCTCGAGTCTCAGCAGCATCCACTTCTCAAAGGCAAAAGCCTCGTTGAGGGACAAGCGGCCTTATACGTGTGTCGAAACTATGCTTGTCAGGCACCCATCACCGACCCGAACGACGTGGCGCGGGCCTTAACCGGCACACCCGGCAAGGATTCGCAGCCACGCACGCTGGCCTCTCAAGGCATACCGGGGACAGCCACCGTTCAGGGCACCGCCGCCTACGTGTCAGGCAGCTTGGCGCGCTCGTCAGTTCTCACGGCCCACGGTTATACGACCCTGGGTTCCACGGGTCTGAGCAACTCCCGGATCGGATTCGGCGGCTACAGGACGGGTATCGAGCACGAAGAACACCGGACCGCATTGATAAAGGCCATTCGGGAAGGCTGCAACCTCATCGATACTTCCACGAACTATGCGGACGGCGACAGCGAACGCCTGGTGGGAAGCGTGCTTCAGGAGTTGATTTCCCAAAAAGAAATCACTCGCGAGAACGTGATCGTGGTTTCAAAAATCGGCTACGTGCAAGGGAAAAATCTGCAATACACCAAATCCAGGGAAGAAGCCGGACGCGCCTATCCCGACGTGGTCAAATACGGGGAAGACATCTGGCATTGCCTCCACCCCGAGTTTCTCGAGGATCAACTCACGGGCTCCCTCGACCGCCTCGGACTCGCCACGCTGGACGTCTGCCTCCTGCACAACCCGGAATATTTCCTCTCCGACGCGAAACAACGAAAGCTGACCGTCAACGCCTCCACCCTGGATGAACTGCGGACCGAATTGTACCGGCGAATCGAGCAGGCGTTTGTCTATTTTGAGCAACAGATCGACTCAGGCCGCATCCGGTATTATGGCGCCTCCTCCAACACGAGTACAGCCCAACCGGATAATCCGGAAGCAACCTCGCTGTCCCGCATGCTCGAAGCCGCCCAACGGGCGGCGCAACGGACCGGCAAGTCCCACCATGGGTTTCAAGTGCTTCAATTGCCCATGAATCTCTTCGAGTCGGGAGCCTTGCTCATACCCAATACCGGACAGGAAAACACCGTGCTGGAGTTTGCCCGGGAACGTCGCGTCGCCGTGCTCGTCAACAGGCCGCTCAACGCCATAACCTCCGGCCAACGGGGAATGATACGACTGGCCGCTCCGCGGTATGAGCCGGTGGAAACGCCCTTTGAGACGCAACATCAGACCGTCCTGGCGCTGGAAGACACGTTTCGTAAAGACTTTGCACCCCTGATCCCCTATTCGGGAAAAGGACTGGAACCCAAGGACTTCTTTTCCTTGGCTGATGAACTCGATCGCCTCCGGTCCCAAATTCACAACCTGGAGCATTGGGATCAGATCGAGTCACAGATGATTGCACCACGTATCAATCAGGCCCTTCAGGTTAGCACCAGGCACATGAACCAGGACAAAGCGACAGAATGGCAAAATTGGCAAACCCGGTACGTCTCCAAGCTGCTGCTTTTACTCAAAATCATCCGGCAGGAAGCGGCAAAGAAGAGCGAGCAACGCCTGCAATCCGTCACTGCGACGGTCAACCGATTCCTTCCGCAAGAAAAACACGGAGAACCATTATCACGAAAGGCGCTGTGGTGTTTGACCAGCACCCCCGGTGTCACCTGCGTCCTGAACGGCATCCGCACCACGGAGTACGTTGAGGACTCCCTGACGATCCTCGGATGGAAACCCCTGCAAAATCCCCGGGCAATTTTCGAGAGCATACAAACGCAGTAACCACAACAAACCCATTACTCCCTCCCCTTACACTTCGACTTCACTCAGAACAAGCGTAATCCAACATCCCCTCCATCTTTTATCTCTGCTTTAACTCCCTCGCCCCTTGAGGGAGAGGGCCGGGGTGAGGGGTCTCCGGCGTTTTTTGCTTTGCTTTGACTCCCTCGCCCCTTGAGGGAGAGGGCCGGGGTGAGGGGTATTCGTATTTCCTGTATTTCCAGCACAGAGGCCGCAACACAGCAATCCGGTGCCGCCAGTCTTCCAGACGATCAGGGTCGTCGTGAAACAGGGCAAAATCATCCACGTAACGCAGAGGTACCCCTTGGCCCGTAGCACTTCCTTGCAGAAATGATCCAAGCCGTCGAGGTACACGTTGGCGAAGAACTGGCTGGTCAGGTTGCCGATAGGCAGGCCACGCCGCCGGCCATACGGGGTGAACAAATCGTCTCCGGGATAATAGCAGTTGACCGGCTCCTGGGGGTTGGACCCGTCGATGATCCGGTCCGCCAGAGCCAGGGTCCGGTGGCAGGTGAGACGGCGACGCAGGTCGCGTTTCAGCAGATCGTGGTCGATGGCCGGAAAATACCGCCGGATATCGCACCGCAACACGTACCGGTATTGGTCACGAAACGTTTCGTAGCGGGCCACGGCACGGTGCGTCCCTTTCCCTTTGCGGTTGGCGTAGCTGTCGAAGATAAAGCCGCGCTCGAAGACCGGCTCACAGACTGCGCAAAAAGCATGATGCACCACGCGATCGCGGAACGGCGCAGCGGACACGATCCGGTGCTTGGGATCGAAGAGTTCAATCGTGGTGTAACGCCCCGGACGATACCGGCCGGTCGTGAGTTCCCGCTCCAGGCGCAAGGCTTCGGTCTCCAGGTTTGCGAGAAACGCCGCGACTCCGGGTTTGTTCCATTTGCCGCGCGCCGCCCGGCAGCCACCAACGCCGGAAAATTCGCAATGGCGTCAAACAGGTCGTGGGCTTTCCTGATCACGATGCGTCTTTCTCCACGCGCCGATCCTGCGTCCGGTGTCATCCAAGGCACGGGCCGCAAACTCATACCGTCGAGCATCCAGATACTGCAAATCCCTGGCCAACCGGAACAAGAAGCGCAACTTCTCAATCCCAAGATTAGCACGGGCGAGCAACATCTCCCGTTGCCGAGTATAGGTGGCTTCGATCAAGGCATCCAGCACGTCCAAGGCTGTCCCCTGAATCCGATCCCCCAAGAGAAATTTCTGGCTGCGCGGGAACCGCCCAACCGCCGGAACCAGCCACAGGATAAACCTGTAATGCGCCTCCAGCGCAGCCCCCGTCTCACGTGCCCGGTCTTGCAACGTCCAACTCAGACCTCATTTTCGTTGGCTTTGACTCCCTCGCCCCTTGAGGGAGAGGGCCGGGGTGAGGGGTCTCCGTGTCTTTATCTTTGGCTTTTGTCTTTGTCTGTCATCCCCGACCATATAAACTGGATCCCCGATTAGGGATGTCGGGGACGGCTCCAGAGTCTTTTGTCCCGTTTGTAAAAAGAACGACCGTACACAAACTTCGGCTCACCCGAACCAGGGGGCATTGCCCCCTGGACCCCCAAAATCCAGGACGTAAGGAGGTAAGGATTCATGGAGTGAGCGTCCGGGCAAGCCGGAACCCGCCGTAGCTGCTGTTCCGGAGGCCGGGATCGAGCCTGATGCGGTCCGCGGGACGCACGTACTCTGGAAAGTTGACCCAGGAACCGCCGCGCACCACGCGCCGGTGACAATTCCCGTTCATCCACGCCTGACCATCCGTTGGCGCTCCCTCATAATTGTCGTTCCAGCAATCCTCCACCCATTCCCATACGTTCCCTGCCGTATCAAACACTCCAAACCCATTCGCAGCAAAACTCCCCACCGGTGCCGTCCCCTCCATATCCCCCTGACTGCCACAGTCGAGGCAATTCGCATTGTTGGTGCCAATCTCGTTGCCCCACCAGTATTTTGTCGTTGTCCCCGCCCGGGCCACGTATTCCCATTCTGCTTCGCTCAACAACCGATAGGGCTTCCCCGTCTTATGTGATAGCCATTTCACGTATTCCTGCGCATCCTCCCAGGAAACATTGATCACCGGCCTCGTCCCGCGACCCCAGAACATATCATTCGGCTGATGCGTGCAACCGTCGGCAGCCCTACACGCGTCCCATTCCGCAAATGTGACCTCGTATTTGCCAACCGCAAACGGCCTGGAGATCATCACCTCATGCACCGGCAATTCTTTGCTATACACCCCGTCTGACACATCACCCATTTGGTAACTGCCCGTGGGGATCGCCACCATCTCCGGACATTCCTCGCAATCCCGGAAGGTGGTGCCGGGCGTCATCCTGGCCGCAGGATAGTTCACGGTGATGCCGCCGCTGCCCGCGCTGGCCCAGTGCAGGGGCGTATTTCCCTCTCCATCCAGCAGGTTCGGGTCCCCGCCAGCTTGTAGCATGACCGTCAGGTTTTTCATCGCACCGCCCTCAGCGGCGGCGTGCATGGCGGCTTTTGATTCGAAACTCAGCACGTTCGGGCTGACGCCTTTGGCCAACAACGCTTGGACCTTGTCGTGCCACCGGTCGTCGTTGGCCACATTGAACAGATTCTGTTCATCCGCAGACATGACCCCAGCCTGAGCCGGAGTCAGCAGAAGCAGGACGGTTCCCAGGATCAGGGACCCGGCCAAGGATGCTTTGATACGGGCTACGGGGTTCGTAATATTCTTCATGATGCGTACTCCTTTCAATCTTCCGATGCCGGACTCGTTGGCACGTTCAGTGCTCTTTCTTCTGTATCCGTTTCACCTGTACCCAGTGATGGCAATTCGCCACGATTCGGGCTTGCAACACGCGCACCTGTTCCTCCGGAGCAATGGCACCGATGATGGGCGCCCGACATCCGAGGGCCTCGCGCAGGTGGACCGACCCGGTGGCGGTCAGGGTCTCGCCCTTCTGGGGCAGGCGATCCTTCTCGCCGTTCCAGTCAAAATATTTCTCGCCCCATTTCTGGCCCGACCGGGTGCCGACGTACACCCAGCCGTCCGCTTCCAGGGTCGATGTCGCAGAGGGGCTTGGTACTAAATCAGTTTGCGACGGAGGGACCGTTATCGAGGCGTTGGATGGACAGGCGGACCGGCACGTGTTATCCGGGCATGGAGGGGGTGGGCATTTCGGATTGCTGCTTATGCGGAGGATCTCTTCGGTAGTCCTGGAAAGAGCCTCGACTTTCTGAGGGGTTGCTTGAACGATCGCAGAGGCGTCTTCTATCTTCTTGGAGAGCTCATCTACAGTCTTGGAAAGATCGCTTATATCGTGAGCCAGATGGTAGGGTATTGTAGGTGGTGAAACTAAACGTAGTACCCACAATGAGGGCCATGGTTTGAGACCTTGTTTGCTTTTGGCCGGGATGGGCAGACCGTCGGGGATTATATACAACGAGGGGGGTTGAATCAAGGAGAGGGAGTAAAAGACACTGGATTCATCCCCGACATCCTTCATCGGGGATCCAGTTTATATGGTCGAGAATGACAGATAAGGACAAAAGACAAGGACACGGCGACCCCTCACCCCGGCCCTCTCCCTCAAGGGGCGAGGGAGTTAGAGGTAAAGACAGCCGACCTGTTAGTCGTTTCGCACCCAGGTCTCCCACAAACGGGACACATTTTCCCATTCGCGTGCCGGTGAATAGTCGCTCAAGCCGAGGGGAACGGGGTGACGATCCGTTGTGCGGCGGATTTGAAATTTTTCGTCGTCCGGCTTTGCGGAGAATACGATTGCGCCGTGGGAATCCGTGCGGTAAATGGTCATGCGCTCGTACGCTTGTAACACGTCATCCGCGGGATGCCCGTAACGATTTCCCTGGCCAGCGGACACCACCGCGGTCTTCGCGTTCAGTTGTTGAATCCATCGTCGATTCAGTGAACTTTTGGCTCCATGATGTGGAATTTTGACCAGGGTCGCTGACTCCACCAACGGATGGTTGGTCAACCTGGCCAAGGCTTCGACTTCCGCGTCAGCCGTCAGCAGAACGGAGTGCTTTCCGCAAGTCAGACTCAGCACCACGGAGCGATTGTTCAATTCCGGTCCCCGGAAGTCGTTCAACGCGGCGTCATTCTCTGCCAACGGCGGGTTCAGCGATATGACTCGACAATGCCCTTCCTGCGCCAGAGTTTCTCCTTCCCAAGCAATACGTTCAATGAGGCCCTGTCGCGTAATCGCATTTTGGAGACGTTGATAAAAGGGTTTCGCTCGCCGAATCCCGTTACTCCAATAATGATCCACCTCGAAGTTATCGATGATCCAGGCAAGCCCGCCCACGTGATCCAATTGCGGATGAGTGGCAATCACGTGAGTCAACCGCCTGATGCCTCGATCCCATAAATACGGTCCCACCACCATTCGGCCGATATCCCACCGTTCATAGGCAACCCCGCCGTCAACCAGGATCGCGTCGCCGCCGGGAAGCTCGATCACCGTCGCGTCGCCCTGCCCCACGTCCAGAAACGTCACGCGCAACGCATCGTCCTCAAATACGTGTCCCGGCGACCACGTCCACCACAACAGACAGAAGATCAGCGCACTCACGCTCACGAACCGGACCGTCCTTTTCCGGCTGAGCAACGCCGTCATGAAACACAAATAGAAGCCTGCCATGGACAGGATCGACGGCGACGCCACGTGCCATTCGGCACCGGGAATCACGGCCAGCATGCCGACAACGGCTGTCAAGCCGTCCATGATTTCCTGATGAACCCAGCCAACAGGCAAGTGCTCCAGCCCGCCGAGCAAAACAACCAGCGACGCACCGAGTCCCAATGGCACAACCAGCATGCCGACGAAAGGCACGACAACCGCATTGGCAAAAAGTCCCAACCACGCCACTTGATTGAAATAGTACGCCACGAGCGGCACGGTCCCCACGGTGGCGGCAAGGGTCATCAACGCATACTGTTTTCCCCAATGCTTCACTTTGTCCGTGAAGGCCCGCGGGATCTCGTCCTCGTCGTTGCTTGTACTCCATTGAAATACCAGGGCAATAGCCAGGACGGACACGTACGAGAGTTGAAATGACAGGGCGTACAGCGCCTTGGGATCGGCCAACGTCGTACACAACGCGGCGATGCCCAATGCAATGAGAATCTGTCGCTCATAACCGATCCACACCGAGAAGAGATACAGCAGGATCATCAACAGTGATCGAACGGTCGCGACGTGGGCGCCTGACAAGAACGTATAAAACAGGACCATGGGGACGGTGACCAGCACGGCAAGTTGCCTGGGAGTCAGGATACACGAGAGTCTTTCCAGCCACCGGGCCGGCATGCGGCGAGTGACCCCTCGCACGCCCAGGAACGAGACAAAGGCCAGCAATCCCAAATGCGAACCTGATATGGAAATGATGTGGACCGTCCCCGTCGTCATGAAATCGTCACGCACGCCCAAGGAAATATCGTTCTGCTCTCCGACGATCATGCCCAGGAATAAGCCGCGGGCCGGTTGCCTGAGCGTTGAAATGACAGCTTGCCGCACCTGATTCCTCCCACGATCAACCTGCGACCATATCCATTCACGAAAGTCGAAGATACCAGGAGGTTGAACCTGTATTCCCTGGGAGCCCCTGACGGTCCCGACCGCGTGAACCCCGAGGTCCATGAGGTAGGCACCATAATCAAATCCGCCGGGATTCCGTGTACCAAAGGGTGGACGCATTCGGACACGCGCGGTAATCCTGTCTCCCCGAAACACGTCCGTATCCGGTTCGCACTCGCTACCGGACTCGCATGGACGCCAAGTCAAACGCAGATTTCCATGAACCTCACGTCTCATCGTACCCTGTTCCACGGATTCCACGGCCACGATCATCGTCATTCGGCCCGGACCACGTTCGACCGGCGCCGTCACGACGCCGGAAAGCATCACTTCTTGCCGGCCCGTCTGAAACGGCAGATCAATACCTTGATCCGTTCTCGCGTCCAGCAGCCAATACCCCAAGCCGGTCAAGACGCACGCATACAGGATGAGTCCCTGTTTCCTGGAGAAATGCGCCGTCTTCTCACACCAGGACAATGCGACGGCGACGAAGATCAGCAGGACAACGATGGTGAGCGGAAGAAACAAAAGCCAGGACCCGAGCAGGAGTCCCACGAGGAAGGCAATAATGCCGGAGAGAAATACGTCAGGAAGGCACTTTGTTAATTTACAGAAATTTGGATCAACTGGTCAATTAGTGCAGTAAGCCTGTCCCCGACGCTTGTCCCCGACATTTTTAATCGGGGATCTAATCGGGGATCAGAGGTTCCTTATCCGATGACGGCCTTGACTACGACGGCCAAGTCATCCGCAACTGCTTTGATCTGCGAATCATCCCGGCCCTCAACCATGACCCGGACCAACGGCTCGGTTCCGGAATACCGAACCAGAATCCGTCCCGTCCCGTTCAATCGTTCTTCACCGGATCGAATCGCTTCCCGCAACTCGGGAAGAGAGCCGAGGTCGGGTTTCCGCTTCACCTTCACGCCCAACAACACTTGGGGAACAGTCTCAATGCACTGCGTCAGCTCCGAGACAGGAGAACCGGACCGCTTGACCAACTTGAGCATTTGCAGGCCGGAAATCAAACCGTCTCCGGTCGTATTATAGTCGAGAAAAATGACGTGCCCCGATTGTTCCCCCCCCAGGTTGTAACCCTCGGCCAACATGCGTTCCAGGATGGACCGGTCGCCAACGGGGGTCCGGATCAGGTTGATTCCGTTCTTGTGCATGGCCAATTCAAACCCGAAATTCGTCATGACCGTTCCGACGACGGTATCGCGATTGAGCCTGCCGCGTCGTTGCAAATCCAATGCAAATGCGGCCAAGGTCTGATCTCCATGCACCACGTCACCCTCTTCGTTCACAAACACGGCCCGGTCAGCGTCGCCGTCCAAGGCAATCCCCACGTCGCCTCGACGTGCGCGAACGGCCTCTTGCAGCCGCTCCGGGTAGAGGGCCCCATACCCTGCATTGATGTTTGTCCCGTCAGGCTCATCCCCGATGACGGACACGTCGGCACCCAATTCCCGTACGACTTTGGGAAAGACCGAATACGCGGCGCCATGGGCACAGTCGATGACCACCTTCATCCCCTGATAATCCATTTCTCGCGGCAGGGACCGTTTCACGAATTCGATGTAGCGTCCTTC
Source organism: Nitrospira sp. SB0677_bin_15 (assembly GCA_009842645.1). GTDB lineage: Bacteria > Nitrospirota > Nitrospiria > Nitrospirales > UBA8639 > Bin75. The sequence goes on from VYFB01000019.1 coordinate 11,756, forward strand.
GGCATCAGCAATACGAAACGCCTTACCAATTTCAGCGGCCGTGGGACGAAGATGTTCGATCTCGTTCGTCAAGATCAATTCTTCAATGCGTGATTCCAGTTCATCAGGAAGTTTGAAGCCGTCGTGCGAAAAAAACTTGATCCCGTTATCCTGGTACGGATTGTGAGAGGCGGAAATCATCACCCCTGCGTCGGCCCTGAGGCTGCGCGTCAAAAACGCCACGCCAGGCGAAGGCATCGGTCCGACCAGCAAGACGTCGACCCCCATGGAACAAATACCCGAGACCAGTGCCGATTCCAACATGTAGCCGGAAAGCCGGGTGTCTTTGCCAATCACGATTTGATGGTGCCCTGCCCGTCCCTTGAACACGTAGGCCACGGCCCTGCCCAACTTCAGCACCGTTTCACTGTTCATGGGTTCCAGGTTGGCAACGCCCCGCACCCCGTCGGTTCCGAATAGTTTCCGCACGTGACCTCCTGACACAACGTTTCCCCTCAAGCCTGCGCAATCGCTTCCGACATTCGCACCACTTCCCGGATCGACCCAACGTCATGCACGCGAACGATCCCGGCTCCACCCAAAACTGCGGCCGCCACGGCTGCGGCAGTTCCCATGATGCGTTGATCAACGGGTTGACCCGTGACCGTCCCGATAAAGGATTTATTCGACACGCCGATCAGGATGGGACGGCCCAACCGCTGCAATGAGCCGAGTCCTTTCAGTAAGGATAGATTCTGGTGTTCGTTTTTTGCAAACCCGATCCCCGGATCGATCAACACGTGCTCGCGCGCAATGCCAATACCCTCGGCATAGGTCAAGCGAATTCCCAAATAATCCCGCACCTCCTCCACCACGTTGTCATATTGACAATACTGCTGCATCGTCTGCGGCGTGCCTCGCATATGCATCAGCACCAACCCGGCCTTGGTGCGTGCAATGACTTCACCCATGCGAGGGTCATGCTCCAACGCGCTGATGTCGTTGATGAGCACCGCGCCCCACTCGATAGCCCGTTCGGCAACTCCGGCTTTCCTGGTATCGATCGATAAGGGAACCGTGGCGCGTTTCCCAATGAGGTCGAGAACCGGCTTCAATCGACGAAGTTCTTCCTGTTCGTCAATCGCCTGCGAACCGGGGCGCGTCGATTCGGCGCCGACGTCAATCAGGTCGGCCCCTTCATTCACCATGCGTTCAACGTGAGCCAGCGCGCGTTGAGGATCGAGAAAGTGCCCGCCGTCGGAAAAGGAATCCGGGGTCACGTTCAGTATGCCCATCACCAGGACGCGACGGGAGCAGGAAATCCTGACGTGGCAGGCTTGCAGGTACGCGGAGTGTGAGTGAGGGTCTTTTGATGCCAATGATGGGAATCAGGGCCGGAATGGTTCCATTACACTTGCGCTGGCTCTCGAACGATGGTTCCTCGATTGATGATTTGATCGATCTCCAAGGAATCCAAAACCTCTTTTTCCAACAGGGCTTCAGCCAAAGCCCGAAGGGTATGAATATGTTCCGTCAGCATGCGCTTCGTCCGCTCGTAGGCTTCCACGATCAAACGTTTGACTTCATGATCGATTTCCAGGGCCACTTGCTCACTGAAGTCCCGACGTGCCGTAATCTCCCGGCCCAGGAAAATCTCCTCATCTTTTTTGCCGAAGGTCAACGGCCCCAATTTGTCGCTCATACCCCATTCACACACCATTTTCCTGGCAAGCTCGGTAGCCCGTTCAATGTCGTTCCCTGCGCCGGTGGTAACGTTTTTTAAAATCAGTTCCTCGGCCACGCGACCACCCAGTAAGATTGACAGGGTGTTATACAAGAAATCCTCGGAATAGCTGTGCCGGTCATCGATGGGAAGCTGCATGGTCATGCCCATCGCACGCCCCCTGGGAATGATCGTCACTTTGTGGACCGGGTCGGCGCCCGGCAACAACTTGGCCATGAGAGCGTGCCCTGCCTCATGATACGCCGTGGTGCGCTTTTCGTCTTCGCTCAGGACCAGGCTCTTGCGTTCGGCCCCCATCATGACTTTATCTTTGGCATTTTCAAAGTCGATGAGTTCCACCAACTTCTTATCCAGTCGCGCAGCCCAGAGCGCCGCCTCGTTGACGAGGTTTTCCAAATCGGCTCCTGAAAAACCGGGCGTTCCCCTGGCAATTTGCTCGAGGTTCACGTCTGACGCCACGGGCACCTTCTTCGTGTGGACCTTGAGAATTTCCACGCGACCCCGCACGTCGGGACGATTGACCACCACCTGTCGATCGAACCGGCCCGGTCGTAACAAGGCAGGATCAAGGACGTCGGGACGGTTCGTCGCGGCAACAAGAATGACGCCTTCGGTCGTATCGAATCCATCCATCTCCACGAGTAACTGGTTCAAGGTCTGTTCCCGCTCATCGTGACCGCCCCCCAGGCCCGCGCCGCGCAACCGACCGACGGCATCGATTTCGTCTATGAAAATGATACAGGGCGCATGCTTTTTCCCCTGCTCAAACAGATCGCGCACGCGAGACGCGCCCACGCCCACGAACATTTCCACAAAATCAGACCCGCTGATACTGAAAAACGGCACACCCGCTTCTCCGGCAATGGCTTTAGCCAACAGAGTCTTTCCCGTTCCCGGAGGGCCGACGATCAGCACCCCCTTGGGGATTCTCCCACCGAGTTTTTGAAATTTTTGTGGATCTTTCAAAAATTCAATGATTTCAACGACTTCTTCCTTGGCCTCTTCCACGCCGGCCACGTCGGCAAACGTCACCTTTTTCTTTTCCTCGGTCAGGAGACGCGCCCGACTCTTCCCAAACGAAAGGGCCCGATTGCCGCCGATCTGCATTTGTCGCATCAGGAAAAACCACAATCCCAGGAACAGGATAAACGGTCCCCACGTCACGAGAAACGTGATATACCAAGGACTTTCATCTGGCGGCTTGGCTTCAATCTGCACCGACTGATCTCTCAGGGCTTTGACCAGGTCAGGATATTCAACAGTATAGGTCCGAATCCGGTTGCCATCCTTTAAAATCGCACTGATATGACTGTCCTTCATGGTGACCTTGGAAATCTCTCCCCGCTCAAGATGGGCCATGAAGTCACTGAAGATCACTTCCTCCTCGGGAGGCTGGGACGGCACGGTGAACAGGTTGAACAACAGGATCATGAACAGCCCGACCACCACCCAAAACAGCAAATTCTTGACACGAGAATTCATAAAAATGCGTTCCTTCTCTCTCTCAACCCTCCCAAGCAAACCGGAATCGTTCGGAAAATATCAGAAATACTACCATGAGGACCGAGCATCTGCAACCTACTGCCCTTTACGTAAGCCCTTACCTGATGGTGCGTGACGGTCCTGTAGGTCGGATTAGCGTAGCCCTTCGACTTCGCTCAGGACAGGCGTAATCCGACGCGGGTGTCGGGTTACGCCCTTCGACAAGCTCAGGGCTAACCCGACCTACGACTTCCGGCTGTACGAAGCCGGACTACGGCAACGTGCATGGTCTCCCCAGTCACTCGAAACCGGTGATCGGAACGATACCCCCCGACCCACAGGATACCTTCAGGCGCGACCACGAGAGGCACCGTACTTCGCTCGGCTTGATGAATTTTTGCATCAGAGAAAAAATCCTGAATTTTCTTTCGTCGTCCTCCCATTCCATAAGGGAAAAAGTAGTCTCCGGGTTTCCATGATCGAACGATCAACTCGTGACTGAATCGATCCGCGTCCAGGTAGGCCACGGAATCGTTCCGCCGGGACGGGATCGTCTTTGTCGCCGTGATTTTTCCTTCAATCGTCTGCCCCGTAACCGGCCAAAGAATCGCCCCCGGGAAAGGCCAGGCACAAGACCATCCGTGTTGCAGGCGAGTATTCCGGCCTGCTTTCACAAACGTCACCCGGTCATATTCCCTGAATGCCTCCAAACCGGCAAAACAACCGGATGAACCTGATGTTCCGTGAACGACGTGCTGCAACAGCGTCTCCACGTTCTCGAATCCAAGCGGACCCGGCTTAACCCACAACGTTTCCACCATTAAAAGAATCATTCTCCGTTGAATGGAAACGGGAAAGGTCAAAAAATGAGAACGGTTCCATACGACGCGATCCTTCGCGCGGCTGACCTCCACCGATTCTAACGCAGCCCTCGCCGCCTCATCCAGATACTGATGCTCCTCTCGCAGTATACCAGCCTGCCGGGATAGAACACGTACCACGTTGGGATTGAACGTTTTCAGCAGGGGAATCAATTCGCGGCGAAGGCGGTTCCTGGTGTATTTCGGGCTGTCATTAGTCGAATCGACACGGAACCCACAGCGTTTCCCATCAAGGTAAGACAGGATTTCAGACCGGCTCACCGTCAAGAACGGCCGGATGACGCATGGTTCTCGTTGAGACGGCATGCCCGATAGTCCGGCCAGCCCGGCCCCGCGAAGCATAGACAGCAACACGGTTTCCGCCTGATCGTCCTGGGTATGCCCGATCGCAACTTTGGTGCCGCCCCATTCCCGGGTGACGGCCCGCAACTGTGCGTATCTCTTCTCCCGTGCAACGGCCTGGAGCGACTCCCCTTTTCGTTTCCGGAGAAACGATTTCAGATTAAGCCGTTTCAAGAAAAAAGGAAGGCCCAACTGCCCGGCGAGCTGCTCGACAAACGTCGCGTCCTCCAGGGACTCCTCTCCCCGTAACCCGTGCTCAACGTGAGCGACGGACAACGTCAGATCGAGGTGGTCCCGCCATGCAGACAGCACCTGCAAAAGAGCAACAGAATCCGCTCCACCGGACACGGCAACCACGACCCGGTCTCCGGGAGACAAGAGACCGAGTTTCCTGACGTGTTTCAATAGGTTGTGTTCAAAAGCTGTCAGGGCGCGCATCATCGCCACCACTAAAAATTGCCGTATGGCTCGATTTATGCGGCAAACACGCGTCGAGTCTGCCGAACGTCCTGAGCGATTCGTTCGGCAAGCTCCCCGGGTTTGTCAAACCGCTCATCGCCTCGAATGTATTGTAAGAATTGAACTTCAACGGCTTGTCCATACAGTTCACAGGCGACATCCAGAACGTGAACTTCCAGTAATCGTTCGCCTTCTCCGAACGTGGGACGTGTCCCGATATAACTCACCGCGGGAAAGACCGCATCCTGCCACACCATCTTTGTGGCATACACCCCATCCGGCGGAAGAACACGGTCTTTGTCAGGACGAAGATTAGCCGTGCGATAGCCCAACCCTTGCCCGCGACGTTCGCCTTCAATCACCGTGCCTTTCAGAGAATACGGACGTCCCAGATATTGCATCGCTTGTTCCATCTTCCCTGCCCGGACAAACTGGCGAATACGGGTCGAGCTCACGACCGTTTCCAGGGAACTCACGGGTTTGAGGAAATGAACATTGAACCCGGCTTGTCCGGCCAACTCCCGCAGGGTATCCGTGTTGCCCACCCGGTCTTTGCCAAACACAAAATGCTCCCCCACAAACAGATCTTTGACGCCCAGTCCATCCTTGAGGATCGACCGCACAAACTCCCGTGGGCTCAAAGCGGCAAACTCTTTGGTGAAAGGCAACACCACGAGATGCTCGACGCCCTGCGCCTCGAACCAAGCCAACTTTTCCGAAGGGGACGTCAAGAATTGAAAGGTGGTTCCGGGACTTAACACCAACACCGGATGAGGATCAAAGGTCAACACCATCGGCGTACCCCGTTGTTCACGAGCACGTTGAACGACGGTGGCCAGCAATTCCCGATGCCCAACGTGCTGCCCGTCAAAATTGCCTATGGTCAGGACCGGATGGGACGGCAAAGGAGGGGCTGGAAGCCCGTGCGAAACCTTCATGGGGTAGCGGCATTCAATAACTGAACGGCATCCTTGGCAAAATACGTCAGGATGAGATCAGCACCGGCACGTTTGATGGACAGCAGCGATTCCAGCGTCGCTTTGGATTCGTCCAGCCACCCTTGTTGGGCCGCAGCCTTGATCATGCTGTATTCGCCGCTGACTTGAAACGCCGCCACGGGTACGTTCACCTCGGCCCGCGTCCGCGAAATAATATCCAGGTACGCCAGCGCCGGTTTGACCATGACCACGTCCGCACCCTCTTCCACGTCGGCCAGCACTTCACGGACGGCTTCACGCGCATTGGCGGGGTCCATTTGATATGAACACCGGTCACCGAACGCGGGGCTGGAAGAAGCCGCCTCCCTGAACGGTGCATACAGGCAGGACGCATACTTGGCGGAATAGGACATGATGGGAAGGTGCGTGAATCCCCCCTGATCCAATTCGTCGCGGACCGCCGCGACCCGCCCGTCCATCATGTCGGACGGCGCCACCATGTCAGCCCCGGCCTCTGCATGGGTTTTCGCCATCAGACGCAAACAGTCGAGGGTTTCATCATTCAAGATGCGCCCGTCTTCCACGATGCCGCAATGGCCATGGGACGTATATTCGTCGATACAGACGTCGGTCACCACAAAAAGATCCGGCACGTGATCCTTGAGCGCACGGACGGCCCGTTGCACGATCCCGTCCGGATCATAACCGGAAGACCCGCGTTCATCCTTGTGATCGGGGATACCGAAGAGCATAACCGCGGGAATGCCCAGCAGATTCGCGTCGGTGGCTTCCTTGATCAGGAGATCAATCGACCACCGGAATTGACCCGGCATCGACTGGATGGGTTCCCGTTGATCCGTTCCTTCCCTGACGAATAGGGGATAAATCAGGTTGTTCGGCGACAGCGTGGTTTCGCGCACCATCCGGCGAAGAGGCCCGGATTCCCGCAAGCGCCGCATTCGTTGACGAGGAAATCCCATGCGCCACCGTTATTTCCTGGGAAGATTCGTCAGAAATACCACCAGATCCCGCACGGAGATCATCCCAACAAGTTCTCCGCCCTTTGAGACTCCCAAATGCCGGACGTGTTCCTTGGCCATCAGGTCATTGGCATCCAACAACGTCTTGTTCTCATCAATTTTCAACACTGGTGCCGACATGATTTGTTCGACGGTCGTCCGGTCCGAATCCAAGCCCGCCGCCACCAACCGCCGGACAAGATCCGTATCGGTTAAAATCCCGATGACCTCCTTGTCCCGGCTGACGAACACACTGCCGATACCGCTATCCTTCATAATTTCCGCCGCTTTCCGGACACTGGTGTCACGATCAACGACAATAAATTTTTCAGCGGGGACCATAAACGATTTCACTGGAACCATAAAATTCTCCTTGGATTATTACACCTCATTAAACAAAAATGCCCTAGCCGCCGGGAAGTCACAGTTCATGCGCCGTTAAGATGTTGCCTCGTGCCGGACGTAGTCAACCAGCGACTGAACCAACGCCGGAATCGTGTTTTGCGAAGCCATGACGTGAACGTCCAGCCCCATTTCCCGAATGGTTTTGGCCGTAATCGGCCCGATGCTCGCAATAATCGTCCCATTTAAACGTTGTTTCAAGTCACGTGTTTCGTCAAAAAGTTGAAAAAAATTGCGAACGGTAGACGAACTGGCAAACGTGACCACGTCGATCAAATGGTCACGAAAAAGTTGCTGAACGCGAGCCCGTTCAATCGCCGGGACGACGGTCTTATAGACCTTCACGACTCGCACAACCGCCCCCGATCGCTCCAACTCCTCCGGCAGAATCTCACGGGCTTGTGCGGCCCGGGCAAGCAACACCCGCCGGCCTGACACGCCGGCCTGCTTCAGTCCTTCGATCACTCCTTCGGCCTGAAACGCGTCCGGCACCAGATCGGCCTCGATGCCGAATCGTTTCACCTCCTCGGCCGTTCGGGGGCCGATGCAACAGACCTGCAAACCAGCCAAAGCCCGTGCGTCGCGCCCATGGTACCACAGGCGTTGCATAAATGCCTTTACCCCATTGACGCTGGTCAACACAAGCCATTGATAGGCGGCCAGTTGCTCGATGGCTTCATCGACTTCTGCCCAATCATCCGGAGGATCGATGGCAATCGTCGGGCATTCAATCGGTTCGCCGCCGCGAGCCCGGATAAGACTCGACAATTCCGGCGCCTGATCTTTGGCACGTGTCACCAGCACGCGCTTCCCGAATAACGGTTGCGTCTCAAACCAATTGAGTTGCTCCCGCAACCGGACGACTTCCCCCACCACCACAACCGTGGGAGGGCGAATATCAGCCGCTTTCGCACGGTCCACAATGTCCCGCAACGTTCCGACCACCGTACGTTGTCCGGCATAAGTCCCCCACCGGACCAGCGCCACGGGAGTATCCACGGCTTTCCCTTCCTCAATCAACCGGGACACGATCATGGATAAATTTTTGACACCCATCAAAAACACCAAGGTCCCATCTGCGGCAGCAAAGCGCGGCCACTCCAATGCCGTCTCGTCCTTGTCCGGATCTTCATGACCCGTGATAAAGGCCACGGTCGAGGCCAGGGTTCGGTGCGTGACGGGAATGCCCGCATACGCCGGCACCGCGACCGCAGAGGTCACACCGGGCACCACTTCAAAAGGAATCCGGTGTTCCACGATCCACTCGGCTTCTTCCCCGCCCCGTCCGAACACGAACGGGTCTCCACCTTTCAACCTGACCACGCACTTCCCTTCACGAACCTTCTCCAGCATCAACCTGTTGATTTCGTCCTGAGGCCGATAGGTCCCGCACCCGCGCCGTCCCACGTAAATCCGCTCAGCCTCCGAGGAAACGTAATCCAGCAACGCCGGGTTGGCCAGATGGTCGTATAACACGACGTCCGCTTCCTCAAGACAGGCTTTGCCACGTAGCGTCAGCAGACCGGGATCTCCCGGACCCGCTCCTACCAGATAGATTTTCGATCGAAACTCCACCATTTACGGATGTCCATAGATTTGCTCTAAAATATGTCTTCCTCCCGAACCCATGAGCCATCTTTTGGGAAGATTCGACACAAACGTGACCATGTCTCTTACGGAGATCATCCCAACGAGGGTTCCGTCACGCGAGACGCCCAAATGCCGGACGTGTTCCCTGGCCATCATGACATTGGCATCACGAATCGTCTTGTTCTCATCAATCTTTATAATGGGCGCCGTCATGATGCGTTCGACGGACGTTTGGTCCGCATCCAAGCCCATTCCCACCAACCGCCTGGCGATGTCCGTCTCGGTCAAAATTCCAATGATGGCCCTCTCCCAGGTGACGAACACACTGCCGATACGATTGTCCCGCATCAATTTCGCCGCCTGCAGGACACTCGTATAACGCTCCACGGCAATGATTTTTTCAACGGGAATCATGAACGTCTTCACCGGAACCACGGAACTCTCCTCAGGGACGTTTTCGATCATTCATTGTACACGCGCCCATAGATTTGATCTAAAATCTGTTTCCCCCCCGCCTCCAGGATTCGTTCGGCCAAGGCTGTACCGAGCGGGGCCGCTTGTTCCACCGGACCTTCGATCCGGTCACGAATGACCTGCGTTCCATCGACACGGGCGACGAGCCCGTCGAATTGCACCGTCTGATCCTCGATAACCGCATGGCCTGCAATCGGGACCTGACAGCCACCCTCCAGTCGATCCAGGAAGGCTCGTTCAGCCGAAACCGCAAGAGACGTCCGGTAATCGTTGATGGGGTTGAGCAACTCTCGAACAAACGTGTCATCCGCACGCGATTCGATCCCCAAGGCGCCCTGACCAACGGCCGGAAGACTCAAGGCCGGAGGGAGATATTCCGTCACGTGCCGGGTCCAACCCAACCGCGTGAGACCCGCCGCAGCCAGAACGATCGCGTCGAACTCGCCTTCCTGAAGCTTTCGCAACCGGGTGTTCACGTTACCTCGAAGCATGACAATGTTCAGGTCCGGCCGGTGAACCAACAACTGGGCTTGCCGTCGGAGGCTACTGGTCCCTACCGTCGCACCAACCGGAAGGTCACGGAACGCCACGCGGTCCCCGGTCAGTAGAGCATCCCGGGCGTCTTCCCGCGCCGGGATACAAACGATGGCCAATCCCTCCGGCAACACCGAAGGCACGTCCTTCATGCTATGGACCGCGAGATCGATGTCTCCCCTGGATAACGCCTCCTCGATTTCCTTGACAAATAACCCCTTCCCTCCGATTTTGGCTAACGGCACGTCCAGAATTTTGTCGCCGCTCGTTCGAATCCGTTCCAGCCGGACCGACACGGACGGAGCGATTTCCCGGAGTCGAGCCTGAACCCACTCTGCCTGCCAGAGGGCCAATTGACTGCCGCGTGTGCCAATGACGAGAGACACCCGCCGTCCATGCGTAAGGCTCACTCTGATTCCTTCATCAGCCTGGACATGCCTCCAACCCTACAAACCCGAAGCCTGCCTGGAAATCCCGTCCTGTTCCGGCTCCTCTTTTGACGCGGGAGGAACGGTCGTCACGTCCGTCTCATCCCGGACGTCTTCAACCGTCACGGATTGATGCTCAGGAAGACTCAAATCATAAAACAATCTCGCTGCTTCGATATACACAAGCCCGTTGGATGATTGGGCTGCGGATTTCAAGGCCACCAATGGGCCGTGAAGCAGTTTATTGACAATCCCGGAGGCCAGCCCTTCCACGGCCTCCTGCTGCTCCGGAGTCAACGTCCCGAGCCGGCCAAGAGCTTTCTGCAACTCCGCCTGCTTCAGGGCGTCCGCCCGTCTGCGCAAGGCAATAATCGTGGGAGTCGCCTTGAGGGACTGGAGCCATTTCAGGATCACTTCAACTTCGTCCTTGACGATGGATTCGGCACGGGTGGCTTCCAGCCGGCGCTCTTCACGGTTCTGTTCGATATGCGACTCAAGATCGTCGATATCGAACAGAAACGCATTATCGACCTGACGAACGTCGGGATCGATATTGCGGGGGACCGAGACGTCGATCAGGAAAATCGGCTGATTCCAGCGTGCGCGCACCGCCCGTTCCACGTCATCGGGACCGATCAGGTAATGGGACGCCCCGGTGGAACACAGCACAATATCGGCCCGGTGCATGTTCGCGCGAAAATCTTCAAAGGGAACGGACGTGCCGTTGAACCGGGCAGCCATATCCGACGCCCTGACCGGGTCACGCGTGGTGAGCAACACCTCGTGAACTCCATGATTCACCAAATGCCGTGCTGCCAACTTCGCCATTTCTCCGGCACCGACCAGCATAACCGTCCGGGACGGCAGGTTACTGAAGACTTTCTTGGCCAATTCGACTGCGGCATAGCTCACCGATACGGCGTTTTCCGCGATTCGTGTTTCCGTACGAACGCGTTTGGCCACGGAAATCGCTTTTTTGATCAGCTTGTTCAGGATGACCCCGGTCGCATTGTGGGTTAATGCCTCCTGGAAAGAATCCTTCACCTGACGCAGGATTTGCGGCTCTCCCACGACCAGGGAATCGAGACTCGACGCCACGCGAAACAGGTGCATAATGGCCCGATCTTCCGCGTGACAATACAGGCGGGGCATTAATTGTTCCGCGGACACCGACAGGTGCGTATCCACGAAAAATTCCTGGATCGCGGAAAATCCCTGTTCCACGTGATCGACAACCGCATACACTTCCACGCGATTGCAGGTCTGTAACAACATCCCCTCTCGAATACCTTCATGATCCATAAGACGGTTGAGGGCTTCGCCCATCCGGCTGTCGGGAACCACGAGCAACTCCCGAAGCTCGACGGGAGCGGTTTTATGACTCAATCCAACGAGGATGATATTCATCAGCTTACGGGAATCCCGTTTCCTTTCAGCACGACCCCGAGAAACGTCAACAGCACGCCGGCAAATCCCACGATCGTCAGATAGGCCGCCTTTTTTGCCCGCCAGCCCACGGTTACCCGGCCCATCAGGACCACGAAATAAAACACCCACGTCACAAGCGCCCAAAGCTGTTCGGGATTCCAGTTCACGTAGGAACCCAGTGTGAGCTGGGCGGAAATGGCCCCAGTCAGAATACCCAGGGTGAGAAAAGGAAACCCCAACAACATCGAACGCTGGTTCAACGTGTCAAGAAAATCCAGTGGCGGCAGCTTAAAGAACAGGACGTTGAACTGTTTCGATTTCAGCAGCCGCTCCTGCATCAGATACATAACCCCTGCCACAAAAGCCACGGCAAACCCGACGGCTCCCAACATACTGAGGGTGACGTGGACCCACACGGCTCGCAACATGGGGTGAAGGACCGGGGTTTCCGCAGGCAGGACAGCAGTCGAGACCAGCGAAAGAAAGGCAATAGGCAGTATGAAGGCTCCCAGGACGTAAAGCCGCTGGAGGATGACGACCAACAAAAAGACAAGGATCAGGGACCATGAAAAAAACGAGAGGGCTTTGTGGAACGTGACGCCGACTTCTCCGGAAAACACTTGCACGGCCAGGACCACGGTATGGATGGCAAACCCGATACACGTCGTGGCAAGCGCCACCCGGGCAAGCACGTCAGATCGCCGGAGCAAATAGACCAGGGACAGCAAGATCCCGATAAAATACAGCCCCAACGTCAGTTGCAAAAAGGCAACGGTCATCGGCATCACCAGCAAATAGTGCAATGTACCTAGCTTGGAAGTATAGATAGGCTGTTTTCAGATAGCAACAAAGGAAAGGCAGAATACAGGACAGCAGCTTGCAATGAGCTGGAAGATGGTCAGCCGCCGGACCCTGCAGTGGCACCGCCGCACACGTTGATGACCTGTCCCGTTATCGAGGCCGCATCCGCTTGGCAAAGATACATCGTCAAAGCAACGATCTCTCCAACCTCCGCCATCCTTTTGATGGGTACCGACGCTACGGCTTGAGTTCGGAATGCCTCTGCTGACATCCCCAGGATCGCTGCTGTTTCCTCAATGCCCTGACGAGCCATATCGGTATCGACCCAGGTCGGACAGATGGCATTCACCGTAATGCCGCGCCCGGCCACTTCGAGCGCCAAAGCCTTGGTAAACCCGATGATGCCGTGTTTGGCCGTGCAATACGCCGCGTAGCCCGGGACGCCGAACCGGCCGAGAACCGAAGACATGTTCACAATACGACCCGGCTCCTTCATATGGGGCAACACGACTTTTGAACAAAGGTAAGAACCGGTCAAATTCACATCGAGAATATTCAACCAACGCGTATCATCAGGATCGTCTATGGGAGTTCTGCCTGAGACACCGGCGTTGTTGACCAAAATATCAACCTGTCCCCATTCATTGACCACGGAGGCCACAAATCGCTCCACCTCGCCACGGTCGGTCACGTCGGCAGGCACGCTCATGGCGCTGCCCCCTGACTTCACGATCTGCTCAACCGTCTGCTCGAGCAATTCCGCGCGCCTCCCGCACACGGCCACGCGAACGCCTTGATCCGCAAACCCCAGGGCTATTCCCCTACCGATTCCCGACCCGCCCCCCGTGACAATCGCCACACGACCATTCAACGTCACCAGTTTCCTCCCTTCGTGGACGGCATCACCAGTTTGCACGGCAATTCCTCATCATGTCTTTTGTATTTGTAGAGCCGTAGGTCGGGTTAGCCGAAGGCGTAACCCGACGATTCCAAACCCTGACCATCAGCCCTGCTGTCGGATTACGCTACGCTAATCCGACCTACCAAACCTCGGAATGACAATTCTGATGTGTGCAGTCCCTCGTTTTTGTCAACGAACGGCTGAACGGTTACAATGATGGCCCCCAGGCACACCCAAACCAGCCGGAGGCTCATCCATGCCGGGAAAGTTGTATCTCGTCAGTACACCGATCGGAAACCTGGAAGATTTCACCTTCCGGGCACTCCGCATTTTACAGGAAGTATCGGTCATTGCCGCTGAAGACACCCGTCATACCCAAAAACTCTGTCGCCATCACCAGATCCATACCCGCCTGACGAGTTACCATGATTTCAACAAAGAAGAAAAAACTCCGGTTCTCCTTGAACTTTTAAAAGAAGGGAAGTCCATCGCCCTTGTTTCGGATGCCGGAACTCCCCTGATCTCTGACCCAGGCTATTTTCTGGTGACCCGCGCCATTGCCATCAATGTGCCCATCGTCCCGATTCCTGGTCCCTCTTCGGTGATTACCGCTCTTTCCGTTGCAGGATTACCAACGGACGCGTTTACGTTTATCGGATTTCTTCCCAGGAAATCGTCGGCCAGGACCCGCCTTTTGGATAGTCTTCGTGAGGAAACCAAGACCATTATCCTCTTTGAAACCCCTCATCGGATACAGACCACGCTTCTGGCCATTCAGGAAATCCTTGGCGACCGTCGGGTCGCCATCAGCCGTGAACTCACAAAAGTCCACGAAGAAATCATTCGTGGCACGGTCCAGGAAATCCTTCTCTCACATTCATCCCGCGTACTCAAAGGAGAAATGACGCTTGTCATACAGGGAAAAGAGAAACGGGTCAAACGCAGCAGGCCAGGGCAAGAAATCAGAGGTTCCTAACCGGGATTCAATCATCGGCCTTCTGAATGAAGATACGATGATAGGAGCCAACGAGCTCACGCCGAAGAATATTGTGACCTTCGTTTTCAACGCTCTGCGGGACATTTCTGATGGGTTCACCGTCATCCAGGAAAACCTCTAATACCTGCCCGGGTTGCATGGTCTCCAGCCGCAGTTTGGTTTTGACAAAATTGTAGGGACAGATGACACCACGGAGGTCCAACACTGCATGGGAATCAACTTCCTGACTCATCGTCTATGGCTTCTTTCATGGGATTGACGTACAGAAACAAAGAGAGCGTGCCGGCACACACGCCAACACGCTCTCTTTGTGTTGTAACTTTTCCCGCTGGGATCAGTCTCTTATTGCACCGTCCCTTTGTCAAAGTTATCCCGTTTGTCACCATAATCGGTGGCAATCGTGTCGCTCACTCTTTTGTTCACCGTATCCGGCTGAGGAGCGCATTGCCAGCAAGGCGCGGCACCTGTCACGGTACCCAAGCTTGAGGTAATCCCTCCCTGTACGGCACCCTCTTGCATTCCACCCTCAGGCACGCCGGTGTAACCGGCCGTCGGAGTCGCAATACCACGGAAATTGGTCGGGTCCGGACGTTGGCCCAAGCCACCGCCGAAATCCGGGTTGTTTGCGCCACCAAGCACTTGCGATCCCTCGAGAACGTACACGGTACGAACCATTTTCCGGCCCGTACTGAACTTCTGCGACGCAGTGGTTTCGTCCTTGGCTGCGATGGAAACATAATCGCCCTTGTTGACGGCCTTGAGGTTTTCCATGTTGGTCTCGGCATCGAACCACAGTTCCTTCAAGTTCAAGCCGCCGCGAAGCGTCTGCCGCTCATCATGCGAACTGCCACCCATGTCGATGTACATTTTGCCGGCCGGATAATCGATAGCGACCACTTCTCCCATGATGGTTTCAGGAGCTGAAAGGTAACGTTCCATGTCATCCTGATCGAAGACACGGGAACGCGTTCCAGACCCTTGAGATTCACCAACACCCGTGCCGAAGCCGGAGTGTTGAGGCGCACGCTCTTGCGCCACTGCCACGCTAACTGAGCCTACAAGAATGATTGCTGCTCCAAAATACCCTAACTTCCGCATGTGGCTCCTCCTTAGGAAGTGTAAGTTAATAATCGAACCTGATAATAAGGAATGATAGCTGGAATAATCAGTCCTTCTTCGTGACTTAGGGTTTGTTCAGTCCTAAAGTGTCATAACTATAGTGATCTGCTCAAACAGTGTCAAGGGGTTTCTCCTTGAAAAAATGGTGCCCGGACCGAGGGTCGAACTCGGACTCTCTTGCGAGAACCAGATTTTGAGTCTGGCGCGTCTGCCAGTTCCGCCATCCGGGCATGAACATACCGGGTTCCCGTTTTCTAGCATGATCGCCAAGTCACGTCAATCAACGGGCTTTTCCTTTTCAGGCTTTTATTCGGCATGCTAAGATGAACGCTCGTTCAACGCACATGCCCCAGGATGTCCAAAGGATAGCCAGACAAGGAGGAACATTCATGTCGGAGATTCACTGTCTCAAATGCGAACAGCCCACGGAAGAAATCACCGAGCCCATTTTCATGGGAAAACTTGAAAAAGAAATCAAGAACAACGTCTGCCAGGCCTGTTGGGACGAATGGAACAAACCCGGCGGGGTGAAAACCATGGTCATCAACGAATACCACCTGAACCTCGGTGACGAAAACGGCCGTGCCACGCTCAAAAAACAAATGCGGGCGTTTTTCAAGCTGCCCGACGCCGACGTGGAATTCAAGGACTATCGAACCTGAGCCGGCTCCCTGCCACACCGGAGAGCCGGCGCATCAGATCTGCCCCTTTTTCATATTGACCACGAACGGCTTGTTCCTTTCGGACGTGACCGCTTGTCGAACCCGCGTTTCCCCTGTAGGATCAGAACATGGATATCCCGCTTGGCAAAGGCATTTTCCTCGTGGCAAGTCCCGGCCTCCGCGACCCGAATTTCCGGCAGACCGTCATCCTGTTGTGCAAGCACGGCCCTGAAGGAGCGCTCGGGGTCGTCGTCAATAGGCCAACGGAGATCAACATCACCGAAGTGCTCCCGCAAGTTCCCGTCCTGGAAGGCCAACGTCACCGGGTCTTTTCCGGAGGACCAGTCCAACGCAACACCCTCCTGCTCCTCTACCGGATGTCTGAAGAGCCGGAAGATTCCCACCACGTCTTCAACGGCGTCTACATGGGCGGCGATATGAAAACCCTGGAGGGCCTGCTACAGAACCCCTCGTCTCTCGGCAATTTACGCGCCTTCATGGGATATTCAGGCTGGGCGCCAGGCCAACTGGAAAACGAAATGCGAACCGGGTCGTGGCTCACGGTCCCGGCCGACTCCACCACGATGTTTGGCCAGGACCACAATAGCCTGTGGGGCAATATTCTCCGGTCCCTGGGCACAGACATGGCCCTCTACGCCGACATGCCCGCCGACCCACAAATGAATTAACCAGCGACGCCCCACGCCTCATTACCCTTATGGAAGACGATCAAGAGACCACGGAACAGAAAGCAAGTATCGCTGAATTGCTGGCCATACCGGAAGCCGCCGACATCGAGTTTGAACCTCTGCGGTTGAAGCAAGGCTGGAAGCAACCGGAGGAGACCATCCGGCTCCTTGAAGAGACTAAGGAGTCCCGTAGGTCGAGCTAGCCCTGAGCCCTGAGTTTGTCGAAGGGTCGAAGGGCCTAACCAGACGAGCAAAAACTCCCTCTCCCCTTGAGGGAGAGGGCTGGGGTGAGGGGGCGAGGTTTCTTCATGTCGGATTACGCCTTTCCTGAGCGAAGTCGAAGAGCTACGCTAATCCAACCTACTCGCTATCTTTCTCTTCATCTATTTTGTAGCTGCGCCATCTCATGGCGCTTCGGAGGTCGGCATCGCAAGTCATGTCTTACAACCCCAGATGAAGCCTCACGGTCGCATCCAAACTTTCCATATCGTCATCAGATAATTTTCCGAAGAACGTTGCGAGGCGTTCCTTGCTCACGGTCGTCAGTTGATCGGCCATGGCCTTATGCGGTCGATCGTGTATCACAACGATGGTTTCGCCAGGATACACCCTGCTGATATTGGTGGTCAGCGGAACAACCTGAATTCTGTTCAAATGAGCTAATGCCACGTCGTTCGTCACGACAACGGCTGGCCTCTGCTTACGAATTTCCCCACCCACAGACGGAACAAATCTGACCCACCAGACTTCACCTCGCTTCATCCCGGATATCCTCGGCTGTGCCCTCTACCCACTCCATCGCCTCGGCTTCTCGTACGGTATCTGCCGCCATCTGGCGGTAGCCTTCCTGAAGATCGCCATAGATGACGTAAGGCCGCACCAAGGTTTCGATAAACCGGCTGATCTTACGTCTACCCACGACTTGATGAAGACCCGCGTAGACATCTTCATCTATCGTAATTGTCAGCTTCTTTTGCATACCCTCCCCTTGCACGTATATTGCACGTATAATATCACTCTGACAGGAACAGATACAACCGGCTTCATTAGACATCGTCACTCAGATAGAGACGAAATGGATTCTGTCAACTCCAGGCATGAATTCTCCTCACGGTATCTTCCTTTGTCTGCGACCTCTGCCGCTGTTATGATTGTACAACTCAAAGCATAGAATGGGAGTCTTGAATGGATGTCAAAGAAGCCGTGCGAACGGCAAAAAAATACGTTGCTGAACTTTTCACTGATGAAACGATCACGAACGCCGGCCTTGAAGAGGTTGAGTTCAATGACAGTTCAGATAACTGGGAAATAACGATCGGCTTCTCCCGGCCGTGGGATTACGAAAAAAATCGAAATCCCATAGCCGAGGCACTCGCCAACCCCCTAGCCGAGCGCAGCATCAATCAGCCCACGGTACGCTCCTATAAACTCGTGTGCATCAATGACAATGACGGTCAAGTGGTCTCGCTCAAGGATCGCATCCTGACTACTCCTCAATGAGATCATGGCCCCTGCAGGGTTCTTCATCGACGCAAACCTTCTCCTGTTACTCATCGTGGGTAGCGTCGGGAGAAATTTGGTCGTCAAACATCGCCGGTTACGAAGATTTACAGAAGAAGATTTCGACAGAATACGGCGGTGAACTTCACACATCTCCAAAACCTGTAATCGGCTGTCCGCTTGGAAACTGGCTTTTCAAGTTTGAAGAAGCGACTTCAACTTCTCTAAATCAGAGGAATAACGTTTCTGAATAGAAACTACCCATGCTGGCTTGCCCCTACACCGCAAGAAACTAACATGGCATACGCGACAACTTTTTTTCGTCTTAAGGACTCTTTCTGTCATCCCCGACATCCTTCATCGGGGATCCAAGGTTGTTGTTTTTCTTCGTCCGTGAAGATCAAAAACACTGGATTCCTGCTTTCGCAGGAATGACGGAGCGGGGTCGTGAATGACGGATTCTGAAGGTATGGAACCTCTGATTAAGTGTGATAGCGGGATGCAGGGCAAGGCGTCCCGGAGCGAA
>VYFB01000024.1 GCA_009842645.1 Nitrospira sp. SB0677_bin_15
CGGAGGGGGAGAGTCGGGGATGACGGAAGGGGAGAGTCGGGGATGACAGAAGGAAGGATTGATACGAAGATAGCCAACAACGCCCCTAACCGTCATTCCTGCGAAAGCAGGAATCCAGTGTCTTTTTTCTACCTCTCTATTTATCAGAACTCCCGCGGAACAAAAACCACCGCGTTTCAGGCGTCATTCAAAAGATCCAGCAACGTTGCCGGGTCAGCGGCGACGCGAATCAACGCTCGATTGTCCGGAGCCAGGAATCCTTCGCGGGTCTGATGATCCAGAAACGCCAGGAAGAGATCGTAAAATCCGTCCACGTTCAACAGGCCACAGGGTTTCCGGTGTAACTTGAGTTGGCTCCAGGTAATCATCTCACAAAATTCCTCCAAGGTCCCGTAGCCGCCGGGTAACGCGATAAAGGCACCGGCCAGATCCGCCATGAGGGCCTTGCGTTCATGCATCGATCCCACGACGTGAAGCGCTGACACGTCGTGCCGGGCCCATTGTTTGCGCACCATGAATTCCGGAATGACACCGATCACCCGGCCGTTCCCGGCTCGACAGGCGTTCGCCAGCGCCTCCATGAGCCCGATGTTGCCACCCCCATAGACCAAGCCTATCCCACGTGTAGCCAGTTCTTTGCCCAGTAGCCCGGCCATCTCGGCATATCGGCTGTTTGAGCCGGTACCGGAGCC
Organism: Nitrospira sp. SB0677_bin_15; assembly: GCA_009842645.1. Lineage (GTDB taxonomy): Bacteria > Nitrospirota > Nitrospiria > Nitrospirales > UBA8639 > Bin75. The sequence continues at coordinate 693 of VYFB01000024.1, forward strand.
ACAAAACACACAGACATTGTTCAGGAACCTCTGATCCCCGATTAAGGACGTCGAGGACATGTTTACTGCACTATCGGGCGCATGGCTGCGTTGTGTCCTCACTCAACCCTCACCTATCTCTATGATAAGCCTCGGGTTTCGCTCCGGGACGCCTTGCCCTGCATCCCGCTATCACAATGAATCAGAGGTTCCTTCATGGATATACGCCGGGGAACAGGTTACGATTGGACGTCAACGCTCACGGCAAGCAACGAGTAAGGATCGACCCGTGATCCGTTCAGGCGCACACCCCAATGGAGATGCGGGCCGGTTGCCCGTCCCGTGGAACCGACCTTCCCGATCACCTGCCCTTTTTTCACAACTTGGCCATGCTCGACGTCCACACTGGATAGGTGAAAATACATGGAAAAGAGACCAACCCCATGATCCACGATTACCCCTTTTCCCGAAAAGAATTGATCCGCGGTGAGGCGCACGATTCCATCGTTCATGGCTACGACGGGCGTTCCTTTGGGCGCCGCGATGTCTTCACCGCTATGGGGTTTTCTGGGTTGGCCATTGATAACCCGGCGACTGCCGAATCGCCCGGAGATTTTCCCTCGGACCGGCTCCACAAACCGGCCCTTCCACAGGGGATGCGGCACGAAACTCGCAAAAGCCTCGTGAACGGCTTTGGATTCGGTTTTGACCCGCGCCAGGGTTTTCTTATCGAGATCGACCATTTTGGAGGGCAACGTCAACCGTTGTTCGGGATACTCCTCTTTCATGACTAATACAGTCAAACTCCGGCGTTCCGTCCGCTGGGGATAGACGACGTCGATTGTGAGTTCATAGCGGCCGGGGTGGTCCTGCATATCCAATCCCAGCAATCCGGCATACGTTTGCTCCTCGACGGGGAAAAAGGTCAGCGTGCGTTTTAAAAATCGCCCGTTGACCCGGTCCGGCCGGTCCTTGACGGGGATCGTCACCAGCACCACTTTTCCTTGTTTGCCGCTGACTTGCCCATCGGCCCCCACGGAGTACTGCGGCCCTTCCTTGAACAACAGGCTGATCGGAAACACGCTCGCCAGCACCAACACCAGCGCCACAAGCCACGGACGAACGGTCGCACGGAACAAAAAGACAGGGAAAGGCATGTCACATCCTGAGGGAAGCGGGAGACATCTGGGCCAACAGTTCATCAACCCGCCTGTTGAACGCACAAAAAGGATCCATGCACAAGATCGTTTCTTCCCAATAGCCGTTTAATTTCAAGTACGTCCAATCGACCGTGTAGGACCGGTTTTTGGCCCGGGCGAACCGGATAAAGTCACCTCGCACCTTGGCGCGGGTGGACTGAGGCGGCATGGACATGGCACGTTCCACGGCTTCCTCCTCCACCATCTTCACCGTCTTTTCGTGCGCCTCCAAAATGTAATAGAGCCCGCGTTTCCGGTTCACGTCGTGATATTGCAGGTCCATCATCGCCACCCGCGGGTCATCCCACTCACATCCTTTTCGCTCGATGTATGACTGGATGAGCCAGCGTTTTGTCACCCAGTCGATCTCCCACACCAACTGCATGGGGTCATCCGCCAACGCATTCAACACGCGTTCCCATTCTGTCAGGACGTCGGACAGCACCTTGTCATAAGGCCGGGCATGGAGAAATTCCGAGGCCTTTTCCAGGTAGATACGCTGGATCTCCAGCGCAGACAACTCCCGCCCGTCATCCAACTTCACCTTTTTCTTCAAGGTGGGGTCCCGGGAAATCTCCCTGATGGCCTTGACGGGGTCCTCCAATTCAATGCCCTTGATAAAATACCCGGCCTCGATCATCGACAGGACCAGGTCCGCAGTGCCGATCTTCAGGTACGTGGCAAACTCCGACATATTCGAATCCCCAAGAATGATATGGAGACGTCGATACCGTTCGGCGTCGGCATGTGGTTCATCCCGCGTGTTGATGATGCTGCGGGATGAAGTGGTGGAAGACGATGTTTTTTCATGAATATGCTGGGCACGCTGGGACAGAAAGTAGTGCGGTTTACCTGATACCTTCAGCACTTTCCCTGCGCCTGAATAAATCTGTCTCGTCACGAAAAACGGGATGAGCTGTTCTGCCACTTTCCAAAAATCCACGTCGCGCTGCATCAGAAAATTTTCATGACACCCGTAGGTATTCCCCAGGGAATCCGTGTTGTTCTTGAAAATATAGATGTCGCCGGCGAGACCTTCTTCCCGGAGACGTTCTTCAGCCGCCGGCAGGCATGATTCGAGTATCCGCTCGCCGGCTTTTTCATGCACCACCAACTCGAAAATGTCGTCACATTCCGGCGTGGCATATTCGGGATGACACCCGGTGTCCTGGTAAAACCTGGCCCCGTTCGTGAGAAACGCGTTGGAAGGCCAACTGTTCGGGATCAACCCTTCGAAGATGTAGCCCAGGATTTTTTCAATGGGCAGATACACCCGGCCGTTTGGCGAAAACGTGAGGCCGTATTCACACTCCAGTCCGAAAATGCGTTTCATGCACTCATGTTAGCATAGACGCGGCACAGACGGAACAGACGACTGTGGGCGAGGATGTCGGATTACGCGACACCAATACGGCCTGCCTCGCCTCTTTGTCTCTTTCTGTCATCCCCGACTTGATCGGGGATCCGGAGGATTTGCTTTTTCTTCGTTCGTGAAGACACGGGACGACACGCAGGTCGTCCCCTACAGGATCGTGGAGTCTTCCCTTTCTTTCTTATTCCTCGTGAAGAGAAAGACACTGGATTCCTGCTTTCGCAGGAATGACGGCAAAGAATGACGTGAGATTATGAAAGAAGACTGCTGGCTTCTTCTGCGCCGATACGGCGGAATTTGCGGCCGGTGCGGGTGCGGTCGAGGAGTGCGACTTCGAGGGCTTGCAAGGACACGGTCTGGCCCGTGACGGTTTCGAGGGCGTTCATGCAACGGGTGAGGGCGGTTTTCAGGTCGGGGACGTGTTCCGACCCCTTTGCGCGCAGGGCGGACACCACGGCGTCCGCCCGGCCTCCGATGGCGACGAATTCCTTTTCGTGAATGATCGTCCCATCGAACGCGATGCGGTACAATTCCGTCTGTTCGGGTTGTTCTCCGATTTGAGCCAAAAGAATTTCCACTTCGAAGGGTTTCAATTCCTGGCTGAATATCGTGCCCAGGGTCTGCGAATACCCGTTGGCCAGGGAACGGGCCGTGACGTCTTCACGACTGTACATGAACCCCTTCAAGTCGGCGTGTTGAATGCCCGCTTTTCGCAGGCTTTCGAATTCGCTGTATCTCCCTGCTCCTGAAAAGGCGATGTTGTCGTAAATTTCGGAGATCTTGAACAATGAACTGCTGGGATTATCCGCGACGAACAGCACTCCGTCCCGGTACTCGATAGCCACGATCGACCGGCCCTTGGCAATGCCTTTTTTGGCATACTCCGCCTTGTCCTGCATCAATTGTTCGGGAGACACGTAAAACGGCAGCGTCATCAGGATTCACCCCCGGGGCGTGATTGAGCCAACTGGCCGCATTGGGACGCCACCTCAGATTCTTCCACGTCCCGCACGCCTTGGGCATCGACGATTTTGAGCGTGGGATAAATACCCCTGAACGAATCGGGTCCGCCGGTTCCCAGGTCCTCTTCCGCCGCGCTCAGGATCGCCTGGAGCCCCAGGGAAACCGCTTCGGGTTGGGAGAGGTGTTTGCGAAACCGTTCCTTGATGGTCACCCGGGCGTCTTTTCCCCCGGACCCAACCGCGTGATATTCCGTTTCTTCGTATTTTCCGCCGGTGACGTCATATTTGAAAATCCGGCCCTCCCGTTGTTTCAGGTCAAACCCCACGAACAGCGGGATCACGACCAACCCTTGGATGACCATGGGCAAATTGGCTTTCACCATCTGCCCCAACCTGTTGGCCTTCCCTTCGCAGGACAACGGCACGCCATCCAGTTTTTCATAATGCTCCAGTTCGATGCCGAACAACTTGGCCATTTCCATGCACGGACCCGCGGCCCCGGCAATGGCAATGGCCGAATGGCTGTCGGTTTTGAAGACCTTCTCCATACGACGCGATGCCACTTGGTAGCCTTCGATGGCACGGCGGTCCCCGACGATCACCACGCCTTTCTCGTATTTCACGGCCAACACGGTCGTCCCGTGAGCAAGTTGCGACAGAACGTGCCGTTGAATCTCGTCCACCGACCCCGAGACGTGCCCCTCGCTCCCCCACCGCGCAACGGGTGTCAGTTCGGGCCGAGTCTGATGGATAAAATCAAAAAAACTGGAGCATTGACTCACGGGCATCTGCGACAGGATAGGTTTCATGGTGGTCACCGGCGTTTTTCCTTTC
>VYFB01000094.1:0-6489 GCA_009842645.1 Nitrospira sp. SB0677_bin_15
TCGGCTGGCTTCAATATCCATTAGTACTCCAGTCAGTGGCGGAGTAATTTGGAATGCAGGTTTAAACATGTACTTTCCCCTATGCGTCTAAATCATTCCAGCAACATCCTAATAAAATTCCAATAAAATTCCAATAAAATTCTAAAATAATTCTAATAAATGTGGTTGACGAATCCTTTGTCCTCTTTCAGCCCGATAGTGCATTAAATCAGAGGTTCCTTTATAATATTTTTCCTTGAAGGGGCTCTTGAAGACATGAAGAAAAAAATTGCTTTTTACACGGCGGGGTGTCGTCTCAATCAATCAGAGACTGCGGTCCTGACCGACCGGTTTACGAACATGGGTTACGAACGGGTGGCCTATGGAGAGCCGACTGACGTGCTGGTGTTGAACACGTGCAGCGTGACGGAGAACGCGGAGGCCGATTGCCGGCGGGTCATTCGCCGGACGTTGCGCCATTCACCGCTGGCGTTCGTTGCGGTGACGGGATGTTATGCACAGACCGGGCTCAATGCCTTACAGCACCTTCCGGGAGTAGACCTGGTATTGGGCAACCAATACAAAATGTTGCTGCCGGACTACCTGGAAGAAATGCCTCGCGCGCAAAAACGCGCGTCGACGTTTGTCCGGCACTCGGGATCGATAAGCCGTGAAGATTTCGTTCAGGACGGGGTGGGGGAATATGCGACAACGCGAGCCAATTTGAAGATTCAGGACGGCTGCAATTTCATGTGCTCCTTTTGTCTGATTCCGTTTGCCAGGGGACGGGAACGAAGCCGTCTCACCGACGATGCGGTGCGAGAAGCTGAACAACTGGTGGAACGGGGTCATCGGGAACTGGTCCTGACCGGGGTGAATATCGGGCGATTCGCCAATGGAGGTCTTCTCGACCTGATTCAACGGTTGGAACGCATCCCCGGATTAGCCCGCATCCGAATTTCTTCCATCGAGCCCACGACCATCCCCGACGCGCTCATTGAGTATATGAGCACCTCAAGGAAATTGTGCCGGTTTTTCCACGTGCCCTTGCAGAGCGGGCACGATGGGATTCTGTCGGCGATGAACCGTCGTTACACCGTGAGCGAGTATCGGGCTTGGGTGGAAGACGTCGTGCAAAAGATCCCTGGCGTCTGCGTTGGCACCGACGTGCTCGTCGGGTTTCCCGGAGAAACCGATCTCCAGTTTGCCGCGACCCACGATGTGATCCGTAATCTGCCGTTGGCTTATGCTCACGTGTTCAGTTATTCCGCTCGACCGGGGACCCCGGCCGCTCGTTTGAGCAATCCCGTGTCTTCGGCAGTGATCAAGACCCGGAGCCGGATGCTTTCACGGTTGTCTGCAACGAAGCGGGCGCAGTTCTACCAGCAATTTCTCGACAGGGATTGCCTGGTATTGTTTGAATCCATGGGCAGGGACGGTTTATGGACCGGCCTGACGGATAATTTTATCAGGGTGAGCGTGGCCGGTTCCGGCTCGTTGGCGAATCAGATACGGCAGGTCAGGCTGACCGGGGTCATGGAACATGCGGCCTTGGGGAAATTGACGGATGAGGAACCGCCGCGGCCAAGGCGATTCCCGATTCCGGTGTTTCAGTCCTTTGGAAAGGAAGCTGCGTTACTGGCGTAGCAAAGTCCCGATCAACGGTTCAAGAGGTTCCCAAGTGTCCTATCGCGTCTACGTTCAAACGTTCGGTTGTCAGATGAATGAATATGACACCGAATTGGTGCGGTCGCTGTTGAAAGACCGCGGGTTTGCGTTTACGGAGCATCCGGAACAGGCTGACGTGGTGCTGATGAATACCTGCGCGATCCGGGAAAACGCGCATAACCGCGTCTACGGCCATCTGGCCGAGTGGAAGGCGATGAAGCAATCACGGCAGGTGGTCATCGGCGTTCTCGGGTGCATGGCCCAGAACCTGAAAAAAGAATTGATGGAATCGCAACCCGTCATCGACGTACTCGCGGGGCCGGATTCCTATCGACAACTGCCGGACCTGCTGACAAAGGCATTGGAACGCCGCGAACCGTCGATGGCCGTGGACCTGTCGGAATACGAAACCTACGAAGCGATTCTTCCCGAACGCAAGCCCGGGGTCAACGCTTGGATCGCGATCATGCGGGGCTGTGATAATTTCTGCAGTTTCTGCGTCGTTCCCTACACTCGCGGGAGAGAACGGTCTCGCCCTGCGCAAGGGATTCTGGAAGAAACGCACGACCTTGCGGCGCAAGGGTACAAACAGGTCACGCTTCTGGGACAGAACGTCAATTCGTATCGGAGCGACGAGGTCACCTTTGCCAAGCTTCTTTCTGACGTGGCCGACGTGCCTGGCATCGAACGCGTCCGCTTCACGTCCCCACATCCCAAGGACTTTCCGCCTGACCTGATCGAGGTGGTGGCGCACCACCCGAACGTGTGCCGGCACATTCATCTTCCGCTTCAAGCGGGGAGCGACCGCATCCTGGACCTGATGGGACGGTCGTATTCGCGGGCGGAGTACCGGGCCTTGGTCGCCGAAATCCGTAAGCAGGGCGACGTGGCTCTCAGCACGGACGTCATTGCGGGGTTTTGCACCGAGAGCCATGAGGAATTTCTCGAGACCTATGAATTGGTGCGGGAAATCGCATTTCAATCGGCCTATATATTCAAGTACTCGGAACGAAAGAACACCATTGCCTATCGAAAATTCCCCGATGACGTTCCCGAATCCGTCAAGTCAGAGCGGGTCACGCAATTGGTCGAACTTCAGCGAACCATTTCCACCGGGAAAAACCGGCAGTTGATCGGAACAAACGTGGACGTGCTGGTGGAAGGCAATGCGAGAAAATCTTCTCAACAATGGATGGGACACACGGAAAGCAACGTGACCGTCGTCTGGGACAAAGACGCGCTTCCCCTCTCATTCGGAGACCGGATCACGATCAAAGTGGAGGACGCCTCGGCCTCTACGCTCTTCGGGACCCCTGCTCCCTCCCTCGCGTCCGTCGGCTGAAAGCATGCCGAAAATTTATGGCGTTGTCTTTCTGCTTGCACATAAGGCAGATCCCGGTCTCCTCTCCTATCTCTTCATTTCCTCTCCCTTGATGGGAGAGGATTAAGCCTGCCCCTGCGGAAGCAGGGGGTGAGGGTGGGGTGAAACTCAGACCGCATGAAAGGCGGCTCTTGAAGCCCGGTTGTTTTCTTGCCCGCCCGGCCGAGTTGACCGGCTCCGCAGGGACTTGTATAAGATGGGTTGCCCGGGATCGAATGCTCCCGGTGTCCAAAACCGCCAAGCACCGCGCCCGTAGCTCAATGGATAGAGCATTTGACTACGGATCAAAAGGTTAGAGGTTCGACTCCTCTCGGGCGCGCCATTTCATTCTGACTCGCCGGAAACGGAGCCTATTCGTCGGTGTGAGCGGTGGGGTTGATCTGCCACATGCTCCAATCCACGGCTTTCCTGAGTTCCTGCATGAGTGGATCGTTTGAACGGGCAGTCCACACCTTCAGGGCGAACTGTTCAAGCGGTTCGAGCGACCGCAGGTCCGGCGTTTTTCCGATGGCTCTGACGATTTCCGTCTGAACGCGAAGATGAACGTCGGGCTCCTCCATCTTGGCCAGGAGAGGCGGCAGGATTTCGACGTTGCCGCTGTGTGCTCCGATTTCCCCGAGCGCTTGCGCTGCGGCGGCTTGAATCTCCATTGATGGATCGGATAAGAGACCCATGAGGGTCGGAATGGCAGGTTCGCCCATGAATCCCAAGGCGACCGTGGCGGGGGTGGCGAACTCGACCTGGGTTCTGATCCGTTGAAGGGCTTGCAGCATGGTGTCTCCCGGCACGTGACCGGCGAGCGAGAGAATCTTGAGTTTGGTGGCCTTGTCGGTTTGGGGATCAATCAAAAGGGAAGAAAGCCGTTCAGCCTGTTTCCATTCTGCCGCAAGATCAAGCGGGAAGTCGCTTTCCCGCAACGCCTGGCTGAGGTGCTGCAACGCGAATTGCCCTGGGTCTCCGTGCCCGTTAGCTCGGGCCGCCTCCCACGCATTGTCAAAAGGAGTCCTGATCTCATACTGCCAAGGCCCTTTTTGGTCGTCGAAAAAGTAGCTTAACCGGCAAGCCGGCCCTTTCCAATTTCGAGAAGGCGCCCCAGGTTGCTGGATCTCTCCATCGGATTTCCTGATTCCCGCCCACGGTTTTCGCTCATCGCACCGCACTTTCAGCACGACGTCATGTGGGTTACTCTCAGCCGTGATGACTGTGAACCCGGTTGCGGTCAGCCGGTCGGCTGTCGCCGTCTCGATGAGGACCGGGGCGACCAGGCCCTTTTCCGTGAGCGTGACCGCTTTCACGAAAATGGTCGAGGCTCGTTGAAGCTGAGCCTTTTGCTGTGGGTTGAAAAGAATCCGTTCGGCGGAAATCCGGGGCGGAACGCACCAGGTCCCTAACAGGACGAGACTGATAAGCCAGGGTAATGAGATGTGCATACCAAGTGTGCTCCGTTTTGAGATACAGGACGAACAGTCCTGCATACCAAGGAGGACGAACGAAAAGCAAGGGAGGGAAAACAGAGGGGAGTTAACGCCGGTTGCTCGGGTGCCGAATTTTGCGAAGGGGGCTGGTACGCCGGGAGCGTTGACGAATCCCGTGGTTCAAGGGACTCGCAAGGGACAGGATGCACTCGAGTCGAGGATTATCCCGGTCCAGGTTTTTATACAGGTGGATTTCCATGATGCGATTGTCATTGAGACCCATGGCTTCACACAAGGCGTCCTGGGCGATTTTGAGTCCGCCGTCAAGATCGCGCCGTAACAACGTCGGAAAGAAAAAATAGATCGTCAGGGCCAGGCAGTGTTCCTGAGCCTTCTGCAAAAAAGTGTGCCATTCGGTGGAAGAGGCAGCAGCCATGAGCAGTTGACCGATTGTCCCTTTGTAGCGACGTCCCGTTGCCGACAACACTCGGCGCCCGTTGACCGTAGCATATTGCCGGTTGATGCTGGGCGGAATGGGCAGGGTGATCGCTAGCTTGTCCTTGGTCAGGGAGAACCGCGTGGCATTCAGGGAGACATTGCCGGAGAGTCGGGGCCACGTGGGTTTCTTGCGGGACCGCGGAATCACGGGGTAGCTAGAGAAGATTGTGCATTTTCCCGAGGTTTTCTTCCAATTGCTCATCATGTTGCATGAGATAGCGGCGCCATTCGGAAGGATTCCAGATTTCCAACCGGTGAAACATGCCCACGACCACGATTTCCAAGTCGTCTTCAAGCGGGATGACTTTTCTCAGCCGGCCGGGGATGAGGACCCGGCCCGTCTTGTCGATTTCAGAAGACGCGGCTTCAGGTACGACGTAGTGCATGAAGAGCCGGCTTTGATCCTCGTCAAGCGTCTCCTTGACGCGCGCAAGGACTTTTTCCCACTCCTGCACCGAATAGGCGGACAGCGGAAGGTCCTGCCCTTTGACAAAAATCACGCGGTCTCCCTCGACCTGCTCGCGCAAAGGGGTCGGGAAAATGAAGCGACCTTTCTCGTCGAGTTTACAGTGATATTGTCCGGCAAACATGATGCGTTTCCTTTCCAACAATCGTGGGAGCGCTCTCCATAGGCATTCTCAGGGATTTAGACTAGATAAAATCATCTATAAAGTCAAGGGGTTCTTTCCTCACGGCTCACTATTCATGCGCCATCATCCTTGCCAGGGTCTGAACGTAGACGGCCTCCGCACCGGCTTTTCTGAGCGCCTTGGCGCATTCATTGACCGTGGTACCCGTGGTGAACACGTCATCTATGAGCAGCGTGGTTTTGCCCTCAACCGCGGAAGGGGTCGCCACGGCAAAGCATCTTCGAAGATTCTTGAGCCGCTCCCTTCGCGTGAGAGACGTTTGGGGAGGGGTGGGCCTGGTCCGCCTGAGCACGTCGATGAGAACGGGAAGATTCCATTGTCGACCCAAGTGGTGGGCCAGAAGGAGCGCCTGATTGTATTCCCGTTCCCGCAGGCGGTTAGGGTGTAACGGGACGGCGATCAGGACATCGACGTTCGAGGGGGCAGGGTGGGTTTGAGCAATCAGGTGAGCCAGGGCCGGGGCCATGTGAGTTTTGCCCCGGTACTTCAATAGCCCGATGGCTTCCTTCAACGGGGATTGGTAGGCGTAAGGCGTCCAGGCCCGGTGATATGCCGGCGGATGTTTTCGACAGGGTCCGCACAGGTGTTCGGGACTATGAGCCAGCGCGTATAGAGAAGGAAAGGGATGCGCACAGCGAGGGCAACAGGGCGAACGGATGGGCTCAATCCGGTTCCAGCAGCGTTGACAAAAAAAGGGAACGGGGTCGTCTTCCAGGGCCTTGTCGCATATCCGGCAATTCGTGGGAAACACCACGTGGAGGAATCGGCGAAGAAATCGGGCGGTCATGTTGTGCCAGCCGGTGGGTGAATGAGAATTTCAGAAAAACCCTAGGAAACACCCCACGATCTGTCAAGTTCCTCCGAATCACTCCCCCCTTGAGGGGGAGTCGGGGAGCCA
>VYFB01000094.1:6499-30388 GCA_009842645.1 Nitrospira sp. SB0677_bin_15
CCTCTTCGTCGGCCGCGTCCTTTGTGTATAACTCACAGCACCCCCCCCTTGTGGGGGTGTCGGGGCCCCACAGGCATGCCCCCGCGAAAGCGGGGGGCGAAGCCCGCCGGCGAACCGGTGGGGGGAGGGAACCGGGGAACGAAAGGAGTGTCTCTGCCGGCCTTCCATCCTGTGTGTTGTTGGATGTTTCCACCATGTGCTATAGGAAATCGTCATGACAAGGTCGCCGTCACACGCTCGCAACGTCGAGAGAGGTATCAGTGTCTACGATCACCTTGGATCGCGTCTGCAAAGTCTATGAACGGGGCAGCGTCATGGTCTCCGTGCTTCGGGACGCAGACCTTCACGTTGCCTCCGGCGAATTCTGTGTGATCATGGGCCCGAGCGGAAGCGGGAAAAGCACGCTTCTGAACCTGGTTGCGGGTCTCGATTCTGTGACTTCGGGGGCCATTCGTCTCGATGACCAACCCACGCACGGGTTTTCCGATGCGGAGTGGACCCGGTATCGGCGGGAGATGATCGGCATGGTTTTTCAGGCGTTCCACCTGGTTACCGGGTTGACGGCCGCCGAAAACGTCGGGTTGCCCTTACGGCTCCAGAAGACGTCCTCTGCAGTCATTCGGGAGCGCGTTGCCGAGACGCTTGAGCGGGTGGGGGTTTCCCACCGGGCCGGGCATCGGCCCTGGGAATTATCCGGTGGAGAACAACAACGCGTGGCCTTGGCCCGCGCGCTCGTCCATCGACCGCGCATCCTGCTGGCGGACGAACCCACGGGCAATCTCGACTCCCGGACCGCCAAAGAGATCGTGGCGTTGATCCGGCGCGTGTCCAAAGAAGCCTCTCAGACCGTGGTTTTCGTCACTCACTCGGAATCCGCCGCGAGGGTCGGGGATCACGTGTACGAACTGGAGGGCGGGCAATTGTATCCAATGTCCCATGTCCCCGGAACGACGTGAGATGGATCTTTCGACCACGATTGCCAACGTCCGTTTTTCAACCTGCCTGATGAATGCTTCGGGGGCCTTGTGCGTCACCCGGGAAGAACTGGAAGCCTTGGGCCGGAGCCGGAGTGGGGCGATCGTGACCAAGTCTATGACGCCGGCGTTCCGGCAGGGTAACCCGGAACCCCGGTATTACAGTTTTCCCGGTGGCTCCATCAATTCCATGGGACTGCCCAATCTCGGTTATCCGGCCTACGCCGACATCATTCCAACCCTTCGGCAGTTCGGGAAACCCATTATTGCAAGCATTGCCGGGCTGAGCCCACCTGATTTTCTCGAAGCGGCCAGGGCGATCACGGCCGCTTCACCCGATCTCATCGAAGTGAACCTCTCCTGCCCGAATATTCAGGGAAAACCGCAAATTGGCTATGACGTGGAGGCCTCCCGTGCGTTACTCCTGGAATTGAAGGACATCATCACCGTACCGATGGGGGTCAAGCTCCCTCCGTATTTCGATCCTGTGCATCATGAGGCCGTGGCTAGGATGTTACAGGACGTTGGTGTCGATTTTCTGTCACTCATCAATTCCGTAGGAAACGGGTTGGTGGTCGACCCGGAACAGGAACGCGTGGTGATCAAGCCCAAAGGCGGGTTCGGGGGGCTTGGGGGTTCCATGATCAAACCCGTGGCCCTTGCCAACGTGCGGGCATTCTGGAAGTTGTTTGACGGCAGTATGCCGATCATCGGGACAGGGGGGGGCGTCTCGGGCACGGACGTGTTCGAACATGTTCTATGCGGGGCGTCAGCCGTGCAAATCGGAACGGCCCTTGTTGACGAGGGAGTCGGCGTGTTCCGGCGGCTGGAACAGGAACTCGGCGAACTCTTGCAACGGAAAGGCTACGCCTCCCTCTCGGACTGTCGCGGAACGTTACAGGAACTCTGAGTCGGCCTCGGGAAAGACGGAAATATGCACCGCGACGACGTCCAAGCCTGGCAACACAGCCATACGTTCGGACAAGACCTGAAACGTCCTGGGGAGCGGCGGACGCTGCTTGTCATTGCCGTCACCGGCACGATGATGGTCGTGGAGATCGTCGCGGGCATCCTGACGGGGTCCATGGCGTTATTGGCCGACGGCCTGCACATGGCGTCGCACGCCGGGGCCCTCAGCCTCAACGCCTTCGCGTACGTCTATTCGCGACGTCACGCACGTGATGAGGATTTCAGTTTCGGCGCAGGCAAGGTCAACGCCTTGGGAGGGTTCACAGGCGCGGTTCTTCTGGCTCTATTCGCCCTGCTGATGGCTTGGGAGAGTATGAGCCGGCTTCTTCACCCGGTGCCGATCATCGTCGATCAAGCCATTCTCGTGGCCGTGCTCGGGTTGGCGGTCAACGGAGCCAGCGTCTTCATCCTCCGGGTGGATGATCGCCCGGAGCGCCGCGATCTCGACGACTTCCGGCATTCGCACCATGACCACAACCTGAAGGCGGCCTATTTGCACGTGCTGGCGGATGCGCTCACGTCTCTCCTGGCCATCGCGGCTTTACTCTCCGCGAAATACCTGGGATTGACTTGGATGGATCCGGTGGTGGGCATTATCGGTGCCATCCTCGTGTCCAGTTGGTCGTTCGGCTTGTTGCGAACCACCAGTGGAATTCTACTCGACAAGCAAGGGCCGAAAAGCATCCGGGACCGAATCAGAAACAGTCTTGAAGCGGATGAAGACAGTCGAGTCACCGACCTGCATCTATGGTCTATCGGTCCGAATATCTTTTCCGTGGTTATCACCATTGTGGCCCACGATCCCGCAACTCCCGCGCAATACAAGGAGCGTATTCCCACGAATCTCGGGCTTGTCCATATCGCCATCGAGGTTCATGCATGCCCGTCTAGAAGAAAAATGAATTGAGGGGTTCCTTTAGTGGGCTTTGCCGGTGGGGATCGCATTCTTCGGAATAAGCCGTAAGGTCATGGCTTGCCGGAGAAGTTGGGCCACGTTTCGCACGCGAAGTCGTCGCATCAGGTTAAAGCGGTGGACTTCAACCGTCCGGACGCTGATGTTCAACTGTTCGCCGATTTCCCGGTTTGTGTGACCTTGGGCCACGAGACGAAGGATTTCCTTTTGCCGTGCAGTCAGCGAGAGCACTTCGCCGGATCTTTCCTTGGAATTGTTTTTGCTCTCTTGAGAAGTCGATTTGACGTTGGCCATAAGGACTCGCAGGTGTTTTTGCACTGAAGTTCTTAACGGGAGTCCGCATACGTTACCACAACTGGATTTTAGGAGACAACATTTTTTGGAACGGATATTCCTGTTTGGCACACTGGCCTTCAAACATTTGACGAGCCGGCCTTTCAGAACCACGCTCACGGTAGTCGGGGTTGCCGTTGGCGTAGCGGCTGCCCTTGCCATCTACCTGGCGAATCAAACCGTCTTTAATTCGTTCCAACGAACCGTCACGCGGGTTGTCGGCGAGGCCACGATTCATATCTCAGGGGCGGAACGTCGACTCGATGAAACCCTGGTCGAACGGATTCGCCTGCATCCCGACGTCCGGGCAGTCCATCCGTATCTTTCACAATCCATCACACTCGAAACGGCTGAAGGAGACACCCGGTCCGGCATGGTGTGGGGGCTGGATTTGTTGGAGGTGCTCGGTGACGGGACGGGCGTGCGACAAGCCTCCGGTGAGGAGGAATACTCACTGGACCCCCTGCTCAGCCCGGATGCGATCTTTGTGGATCGTGAATTGGCGGCCGGCTTGGGCGTGGCACGGGGTGATCCCGTGACGGTCCACGTTGGGCCGCGTCAATTCCAGGCGACCGTGAGCCGGGTGCTAACGTTTGCCGACGATGAACAGCGCTGGGATTCCATGGTCATTATGGATATTGCCGCCGCCCAGGTACAATTGGATCGACTCGGCCAACTTGATGGGGTGGACGTCGTGACTGCACCCGGCGTTCCCGTGGACGACGTGATTCAGGAATTGCAAGCGAGCCTGGGTCCGTCCGTCCTGGTCAGTCGTCCGTCGCAGCGCGACGCACAGGTGGAACGGATGCTCACCTCGTTTCAGTTGAACCTTACCACGCTCAGCATGGTCGGACTCTTCGTCGGCACGTTTTTAGTCTACAACGCCGTAGGCTTTTCCGTGGTGCAATATCGGCGGGAGATCGGCATCCTGCGAGCGATAGGCATGGTGCGGGGACACATTGCCCTGTTGTTTTTGGGTGAAGCGATCATTGCCGGTATCGTCGGTGGAGGGCTGGGGTCCGTGCTCGGCAGTGGGTTGGCGTATTGGCTCGTCGGGCTCGAACGGGAAACGGTTTCCGAACTCTATGGTATTGCGACGATGGGAGAATTGCCGCTCTCTATGCCCGTGTTGCTGGGAGGAGGCCTCTTGGGCATGGTCCTGTCCGTGATCGGGGCATTGGGCCCATGTTTGGAGGCGAGCCGAACCTCGCCGGCGTTGGCTATTGCACCCGGACAATATGAAACCTCGCGACATCATCATGGCCGATGGACTTCCCTGGCCGTGGGGGTACTGGGTCTGGGCGGGCTTCTCTCTTTGCCTGGTCCGGTCAACGGCCTTCCCGTGTTTGGATATGCCGCGGCGTTTTGCGTCCTGTTGGGATGCACGCTGCTTTCTCCTCTGGGCATTCACCTGCTGGGTTTGGTGGCCTCTGCCCGATCGCGCCGGAATTCCGGTCGCGTTGGGATCGAACGATGGGGGGATACGTCGAGGGCAGGCTTGCATTCAGGTTCCATGACTCGTCTGGCCGTGGATCAGATCGCCAGGTCTTCAGGCCGGAACAGCGTGACGCTCTCGGCGTTCATGGTCGGCATTGCAATTGTCGTAGGCGTCGGGGTGATGATCGAGAGTTTTCGGGATACCGTTGAGCGATGGATCGATCAGACCTTGATGGCGGACCTCGTGGTGACGCCACATGAGAAAGGATTGGACGCCGATCCGCGTGAGAACGTTTTTCGCATTTCTCCTGAAATGGTCAGGCTTGTCAGGGCGGTGCCGGGCGTGGCAGCCGTTGATCCCTATCGTCAGGTGCGCATTCAAGTGGGAGCCACCCAGGCTTATCTCGCAGCACGTGATCTCGCTCTTCACGCGGAACGGAGTCGATACCTGTTCGTGGACGGCGATTCTTTCCACAGGCTCCGCCAGGCCATTGCCGAACGGGGTGTGGTGGTTTCGGAAGTGTTGGCCCGGCGGCTGGGAGTCAACGTGGGTGACGTGCTGTCTTTGCCGACCGGCGCCGGGCAGAAGGACTTTCCCGTAGCCGGCGTCTTTTACGATTATGCCACGGACGGCGGAAAGATTGTGCTGGACTGGTCGCTGTATGAACGATGGTGGGGAGATCGCACGTCCACGGTGTTGGCGGTGTACCTTGAGCCGAACGCGAGCGCGCTCCGTGTGCGGGGCGACCTGAAAAAGGCGCTTGGTTCGCTCATACCGGTGTCGATCATCAGTAACATGGAACTCAGGACGCATATCCTCGAAATCTTTGACCGCACCTTTCGGTTGACCTACGGGTTGGAACTCGTCACGGTGCTCGTCGGCCTGTTGGGAATTATCAATACGCTCCTGACGACCGTGGTCGAACGGCAACGAGAGTTTGCCACGTTTCGCGCGATCGGCGGCAGTCGCAGGCAAGTGCAAGGATTGGTGGTCCGCGAATCCCTCTGCCTGGGGTTCCTGGGGTTGGGTCTCGGGTTGCTCGCCGGGCTCCTGCTGGCCACTCTCCTGATCAGCGTGATCAACAAACAGTCCTTCGGCTGGACCATTCACATGACCGTGCCCTCCAGGACCATCCTGGAAGCCTTTCTGGTCGCAGGAATCACGGGGCTGTTAGCCGGATATCTCCCCGCCCGCTGGGCCACCCACGGCCCCATCGCCAACGGCTTACGGTACGAGTGAGGAGCGGATCGTCAACTCTTGAAGCGCGTTGTCAGATCCCCGATTAAAATAGCCTGTCACTTAATCAGGAATCCCTCATACAGGCGTGCCACCTGTACCCCAATGGATGAAAATGGATGAATCCGTCATTCCCGACGTTAGTAATCGGGAATCCAGGGTTTTTGCTTTTTCTTTGTTCGTGAAGAGAAAGACTCTGGATTCCGGGTCAAGCCCGGAATGACGGATTCGGGGTGCCGTTGACTATTTTCGTATCAAGGACAGGCTTAACCTGCCGTCATTTGCTGAAACAACAGTTCACTGATATTGGCTTGGGTCTTGGCATGTTCAATGGTCATGCCGACGAGGTTACCAGTTTTATCAAGCTCAATATAAATGTTTTCGTTGATTTCGCTGGTTTCATGTGCCGATTGATCCGAAAACTCTATCAACGCCGTATCTGTATCTTCAAAATATTTGATTTTCATCTTGACCTGCCCCCGAAGTTGGTTCAACTTCTATGCGATTTTTCTGGTCTCGTGAGCTTGGCAAACTTCAGGATGTGGCTGTGAAGCAGTTTGTTACAATGCTCTTATTATTTCTCCTGAAGGTAGAGCAATGTACGTCTGATAATCCGGTTCACCAGTAGAGGGGTTTGTAATGTATCTTGCAGTATCAGCAATATATACAAAATGATCAGATTCAGAAGACTTCTTTTTAGCAAAGTTTAGGGGGCTGTCCTAGATAAATCTCGTTATCTAGGACAGCCCCTTATAAAAAATACAGGTATGACTTGCGAATCTTGACCAGCATAGTCCCCGCTTCCTGGAGAATCAAGTCAGAGTAGGAGTTTCTGCCGCCACTTCGAAGCCCAGGTCTGTGAGCATTTGTTGGACTTCGTGAGCAGGATCGCCCGGGGTCGTGAGGTAGCCGTTGACGAACAGTGAGTCCGCTACGTACAGGGCCATGGGTTGCAGGGAACGGAGATTGAACTCCCGCCCGCCTGCCGCGCGCAGTTCTCTTTGGGGATGAACAAAGCGGAACAGGCAGAGGATTTTCAGGCACCGTTGCGGGGTCAGGCATGTCCTCGACGTTTGGAATCGGGGATGTCCGGCATCGGCCAAGGGGGTGCCCGGAATCGGATGCAGCATGTTCAACGGGATCGAGTCGGGGTTGAGGTCTTTCAGGGCAAGGGCCAGGTCCACCAGATCTTCGTCGGACTCACCCATGCCGACGATTCCGCCCGAACACAATTCCAAGCCCGCGGCTCGTGCGTTGCGTAAGGTGGTCATCCGGTCCTGATACGTGTGGGTCGTGCAGATGGAGGAGTGATAGGCCTCGCTCGTGTTCAGGTTGTGGTTGATGCGGTCCACCCCGGCGGCCTTGAGTCGTCGGGCCTGGGGTTCGGTAAGGAGCCCCAGGGAACAGCAGATCTGCATCGGCAGTTCCTGCTTGATCCGCGTCACCGCCGAGGCAATGTCCTCCACTTCTTTTTCGAGCGGGCTTCGTCCGCTAATCACCACGCAATACCGTTCCGCTTTGGCTTCATGGGCTTGGCGGGCGGCTTTGAGCATGTCCTCCGGTGACACCAACGCATAGCGGTCGATGGGAGCCGTGGAAATGCTGGATTGCGAACAATAATGGCAATCCTCCTGACAGGCGCCGCTCTTGGCGTTGAACAACATTTGGATAGTGACTTTTCGACCGAAATAGGCGTAGCGAATCGTATACGCGGCGTTGACAAGGGGTAAGAGTTGGGCGTCGCCGGTTTGGAGGAGTTCCAAGCCTTCTTCACGGGTGACCGGATGGCCTTCCAGCACCTGTTCCGCGAGCACGTCGAATCGAGTCATGCGCTTACTCCCTCGGCAATCAAAACTACGGTATCAGCTTGCTTGATGCAGCATCTTCGGCGATTCGGGGGCCTGTGACAACAGGGTCCTCAGGGCTTGCGAATCATATTCCGTTGACGGGATTTGCGGGGCGTCTCTCCACATGTTCTCGATACCGTAATACGTGCGACTTTCTTCACGGAAAATATGCACGATGACGTCTTGATAATCGAGAAGGACCCAGTTTGCCGCGGTTTCTCCCTCTATCGCGCCGTGGTCCCCGAAGCGATGAGCCATTTCCTGCCGGATGGCCTCGGCAATGGCTTTGACCTGCCGCCCTGAATTTCCGGAGCAAATGACAAAATAATCGGCAATCGAGGTGAGGTGTCCTATTTGCAGGACCATGACATCGGAGGCTTTTTTATCGAGGGCGACGCCTCCGATGACCAAGGCTTTGCGTTTGACGTCTGAAATAGGGCGGCTCCTTAACGCGGGACGTACAAGTTATGTTCGATTATATAAGAATGCACCGGGAGTGGCAACCAGCCGGCGACGTCCTCACCCTTCCGGATACGTTCCCGTACCGCGGATGAGGATATGGGACACGGGTCGGTTCGCAGGAACGTGATCGTGGTTTGCGGGCCGATGGGGTGATCCAGGCGCCGTTGTTGTCCCTCATCCAAACGTTCAAGTTGCGAGGGTGGCAGGGGAGGGAACAGCGTCAGCGAGGCCACACGGGAGAAGGGAACGCGGGGCCGCGACAACACCAGAAAGTTCATCGAGGCCAATAAGGCCTCGGCCGATTTCCATTCTGCAATCTCGAGAAACGCATCAAGACCGATGATAAACCAGAGTTCTCCCTTCACGGTTGCCCGAAGCGTTCGGACCGTATCGATGGTATAGGATGTAGCCGGCGCGTTGGTTTCCACGTCGGAAACCACAAAGTCCGGCAGATCCGCGACGGCGCGTTGCACCATGCTCAATCGATGGTGCGCCGGGGCCAATGATTCACCCGCCTTGTGGGGCGGGGCTCCCGAAGGAATGAAGATCACCCGGTCGAGCGCCAATGCCCGTTGCGCCTGTCCGGCGATCGACAGGTGGCAGTTGTGAACGGGGTCGAACGTGCCGCCCAGCAAACCAATTCGAGTAAGGGGGGTGTCGCTCACCGCGTCACGGAGAAGGATCGGGATTGAGGTGGGTCAGACCAAGAGGGCAAGGTTGTCGCGGTGGATGACTTCTTCATATTCCTGAGTGCCTGCCCCATGGGAAATCTCGTTGGTCCGGCGCCCCTTGATGCCGGCGACGACGTCCGATGAAAAATTCACCAATCCTTTGGCAAACTCTTTGCCGTCCGCGTCCACGCAAGAGACGGGATCACCCGCTGCGAACGTCCCTTGCACGTCCACGATCCCGGAGGGCAACAGGCTTTTCCCCCGGGTGGTGAGCGCCGTGACGGCGCCGGCGTCCAGCACGAGTGTTCCCTTTGGCCGGAGCGTATAGGCGATCCAATGTTTCCGGCTGGGGAGTTTCCGGCCTTGAGAAAAGAACAGGGTGCCGTGGTCTGAACCGGCCAGTACGCTTGACAGCAGGCCCGGGGTTTCACCGTTGAGCAACAACGTGGGGACTCCGAATTGCCGGGCCAGTTTGGCCGCCTGGATTTTCGTGACCATGCCCCCGCGGCTTTCCTGGCTCTGCGAGGTTCCCGCTCCTTGTTCGATCTCCGGAGTGATGTCCGTCACGTGTGAGATCAACGTGGCTTCCGGGGCGCGTCGAGGGTCACGGGTAAACAGCCCGTCGACGTCAGAAAGAATAATGAACAGGTCCGCATCGACCAGGTGGGCGACCTGTGCCGCGAGGGTATCGTTGTCACCGAAACGAATCTCGTCCACCGAGACGGCGTCGTTTTCATTGATAATCGGAATGCTCTCCAACTTGAGCAACGTCGTCAGCGTGTGCCGTGCATTGAGAAAACGCTTGCGATCGGCCAGGTCTTCATGGGTGAGCAGGACTTGGGCGATATGTTGTCCGGCTTTCTGAAAACAGGTTTCATAGGCATGAATGAGATGGCTTTGTCCTGCCGAAGCCGCGGCTTGTTGCAAAGGCAGGGTTTGCGGATAGGACTTGAGGCCGAGTTTCCCGATACCGGCTAGGATCGCCCCCGATGACACCAGGACGATTTCCCGTTGTTCCTGCTTGAGACGGGCGATTTCACCGGAGAGGCGTTGAATGTGGTCGAGCCGCAAACCCGCCGGGGCAGCGAGGATGCTGCTGCCGATTTTTATGACGAGCCGTTTGGCGCATGAGACGATGGGATCTCTCATGCCGCCTCGATTTCCTGAAGACGTTGAGCCATGAACGTACGGAGAGTGTCGAGTCCCTCACGTGTGGCCGAAGAAATGGGAAAGAAAGTCACCTGTTGGTCCCGGCAATAGCACTCGATTTCCCGGCGACGTTGTCCGTTCCCCTGGGCGTCGATTTTGGTTCCGACGACGGCGAAGGCGCGCTTCCCCAAGGTGAGATCGAAGGCGGACAACTCTTCCTGTAACACGCGTAACGTGCTTACGGGATCATCCGTGGTCCAGTCGGACACGTCAATAAGATACAACAGGAAACGCGTCCGTTGAATATGCTTGAGAAATTGATGACCCAGGCCCTTGCCCCGATGGGCGCCTTGAATAAGGCCGGGAATATCGGCCATGACGAAACTGTCGTATTCGCCCATGGGGACGACTCCCAAATGCGGTTGCAGGGTCGTGAAGGGATAGTCGGCAATTTCCGGTCGAGCGGCCGAGAGCGTGGAAATCAACGTGGATTTTCCGGCGTTGGGAAATCCCACGAGTCCGACGTCGGCCAGGAGTTTCAGTTCCAGGTCGAGGTGCAATTCTTCACCGGGCATCCCCTCTTCGAACGTCCGGGGCGCCCGGTTCGTGGAGGTGGCAAAGCGGGCGTTGCCTTTGCCGCCCTTTCCTCCCTTGGCCACGATCACGCGCTGTTCGGGTGTCACCAGATCTGCCAGGATGGTGTCCGCGCACCTGATGACGGTTCCGACCGGCACGGTGATCGTGACGTCGGCGCCGGTACGGCCATGACGATTGGCTTTTTGCCCCGGCGCTCCGGATTCGGCCTCATAGTGACGCCGGTACTTCAAGTCGAGTAGCGTGGTGACGCGGGTCGATGCCGTGGCCACAACGCTTCCGCCGTTTCCGCCGTCACCGCCATCCGGGCCGCCATGGGGCACGAATTTTTCCCGCCGGAAACTACAACCGCCGTTCCCGCCGTTGCCGGACCGTACAAAAATTTTTGCGTAGTCGATAAACATGCGGTACCACGAGGGTCATGGGAATTCTTCATGCAGACTTGCGGCCTGCACACCAAGGGATGCAAATCATACAAGTTGTCATCCTGAGCGTAGCGAAGGATCTCGTAGTTGAAGTGGTCGGTTATTGAGAGAGAGATTCCTCGCAGGTCCTTCGCTTCGCTCAGGATAAACTCGGAATGACAAATTGGGGGTCGTTGGCTATTTTCGTATCAAGACGGGGAAGAAGGGACCAGGAAGGAAGATGGGTTGTTTATGTTGAGGCAGGATACACGCTGATCTTGCGGCGCGTTTCGCCTCCCTCGATTTTCACGATTCCGGCCACTTTGGCAAAGAGGGTATGATCTCTGCCCATCCCGACGTTGTAGCCGGGATAAAATTTCGTGCCTCGTTGGCGAATGAGAATGTTGCCTGGTTGAACCCGTTCGTCGGCGTATCGTTTGACGCCCAGGTATTGAGGATTGCTGTCGCGTCCGTTCCGAGATGAACCGCCGCCTTTTTTATGTGCCATGCCCGGTCCTTTTGCTAGCCCGTGACGATGTCATCGACGCGGAGTTGGGTGAATGATTGACGATGCCCGCGGGTTCTCCGGTAATTCTTCCGGCGCTTTTTCTTGAACACCGTGATCGACCGGGTTCGGCCGTTCCGAATCACCGTGGCTTGCACGTGCGCTCCTTCGATCACCGGTTGTCCGCGAAGGAGTTCCTCACCCGTTGAAATGAACCGAACGGGCTTCAACTCCAAGGTTTGGCCGACTTCGGCGTGCAGTGTTTCGACCTGAAGGATCGAACCACGTTCGACCCGGTATTGTTTCCCGCCTGTTTCCACGATCGCGTACATAAGAACGTCATCCTTTCATTGGCTGCACATGTATCATGCACCGGAAAGGAGTGTCAAGGC
The DNA here is from genome assembly GCA_009842645.1 of Nitrospira sp. SB0677_bin_15. Taxonomy (GTDB): domain Bacteria; phylum Nitrospirota; class Nitrospiria; order Nitrospirales; family UBA8639; genus Bin75. The sequence continues at coordinate 18,387 of VYFB01000094.1, forward strand.
GGGTCAGGAGATGGTAGTAAACAGATTTGAGTGTGTTATTTTGATCTGGAAAAGATTTCTTCTAACTTTTCTAGAAGAGCGAGATGTGTTTCTGTAGGGAATGGTGCCAAAGAGTAATATCTGTCTTGAGCAAAGGGAACGTTTACGACTCTTTCAAATCTAAAATTGATGGTTTTTGACATCGTATTTTCTGGATCATACCCTAATGAAATTCCAGTGATTTCTACGGGAAGTCTTCCATAGCCTGAATCATGGTGAGACATCTCGTCTCTTAATTCCATGAGTCCTGGATTCAAATTGTTTAACAATTGCTCACATGTAACATATAATTCACTGACATACACTTTTTTGCGCACCACTGTTTCGTATTTTAAAAGTCCATGCTCCTCATGTAACCAAGTCATAAAATCATGCAGAAACAAATCTGAATCTTCGGTTGATGAGCGAGTGTCAGCAACAAGACCATCATTATAAGCTGCCAAATCTACCGCTATTTTTTCGCCAGCTTGTCCTGTAAATTGCCCGCTTTCAAACTTGAACTCATTACCTGTCAATTGTTCGACTGTTTTCGGGAAATTAATAAAGTTATACTTTTGAACGAATGGGGCCAAAATGGGCAATAAAGCCTTCCCTCTTGGGTTTAAGTCAGAGGTAGAGAAAAGCCATATCGACCGTGCTATCACGACTGATTGTAATTTCATGCTCCCATTGGTCCTTTTTCTAGTGCAGGAATATGAAACGGCAAACTGCCTGACAACTTAGGTGGAGAGGCTTGCATCGATGCATTCTTATAAAAAGCATCAGAAGCGAATTCAGAACCTCCGGCTTTTTCCAATGCGCTCTGGGGGGTGTGAAGCATCGCTAAAGCGCCGTTTTGTGTTGTGAGGCTATATCGGTGTGGATAATTGACTTGCTTCGAATTCAGTTCTTGATCCGCCTGGGTCGCCGAAATAGCCATAGAAACAGGAAGTTCTTCGCTTTTCTCCATGAAAACTGGATCATCGTCAAAAGCAAGGCGCTCTAACGATTTTCTGCTAAACGTTTCAATATCTCTCAGTCGATCGCCAAAGGTTACAAAGGAAACGTTTAACGGCACGTCAAAGGCCTTTGCCAATCTCTTCAGAGTTGAAATGCTCCACGAATAATAATTGACATCTTCGAGGACAGAGATGCGCGATTGTTTCATGCCCGTTTCGTAAGCAAGTTTCTCCTGACTCCAGCCCCTTTGCTCTCTTAATACTTTAATTTGTGTGCCAATATATTCGTTTAAAAATTCATCCACATAAATATGACGAGTTTCCTTATCTTGGAAGTAGACTCTTAATTTATCAGTTAACTTGCTCATGCTCACACCTTCTAGATGGACAATCTAATATAATTTGTCTCTTCTGTTCGGCTTGCAAAACGGCATCAGAAGGGACCAGTTTTCTATCTTGTTCAATGGCACCTTGTAAAATGGTAAATTCTGTTTCCACATTTATTGGACCTCGACATAACATGGGTCTTAAAGTGGGAACTTTTCTACCTGTAATTCTCAATTTTTTAATCTTCGAACTATCAGTATCCGACAACAATCCTGGCGGAAGATCCTTCCCACTTTGTTCCAACAAATCCAGCTTGCGATTTAAGCGGACACGATCTCTTTTTTGTAATCCTTGTGTCCACTTCTTGATTTGGTTAATACCCTTCCCATCTACGAAATCGTATAGTTTGTAGGTCATGCTATCATAATATTATTATATCAACAATTGAGCTAAGCGAGATTTTCAATGGTAGGAGATAGATAATGGTTAGTCAACTCTAAGGACAGTACTACATATCTACAGTCAGTCTGTTGTGGTCAAGTCCGAGCACCGCCACCATTCTATTAGGGAATTATGTACCAAAATCCGTAGCCATTCCTCTACCTGTGTTCGAGTTTGAATCGCTGATTCAGTAGATTCAATTGCTTGCGATCTCGTCCGTTTCGTTTGGTCTTCGCAAGGCCGTTGCTTTGGCATTGAGTTGTCACGGATCCGTTTGGTAGGTGGGGCCATTATCAGGTAGCTTCTCCGGCATGAAAAACCTGCTTATGGCCGATCGACAAAGTGGTTCGCATCAAGTAATTCAAAAAGTCTGTCGTACTCACTGTGAGCTGCAGCCGTAGCCTCAAGATATCTTCTTACATGATCTTCCCACCGCTCACGAACTCTTATCTTATCAGGAATCGGTACTCGAATTTCACGTATCCGTTGACCAAGATCCTCTCGATTAGTCTGCATCTGAACCAAGTATCGGAACTGATCATTGACAACACGAAGCGACATCATCACAAGCAGAAGCCACGGAGATAGCCTTGTGGGGTCCACAACACGAAATATGGTGATCTCTTTCGTGAGGACCGCATTTACCTGCCACGGCATGATCACACCAAGTAAACCGATGTTCTTGCTGGCCCGGGTGGGAGTTACTAGGTCAAAAGGGTGTAGCGTACGACTTCCGCGAAGGCGCTTGGCCTCATCCACTGGGATGAAGTACTTTGAGTTCTCGATAATCCTCCAGTTCTTAATATCAGAGACTTTGATGTAGGGGACCGAACCTCTACCCTTGAAGTGACTCTTTGGACTGCCGTGCCCGGGTTCAAGTTTTAGCTCGCCCGAAGCTACAAGCTCCTCAATCGAGACAAGGGTGCAATCATTCTCGGCAGCGAAGCTCTCCAGTGCATCTTTATAAGGCTTCCGCCAGTGGTATGAAGCCACAATGACACCAGATGATGCTGCCTCGCTTTGGAGAAATTTGAATTTGAGCTTGCTCTCCCTCGGTCCGTAGTCGGTGGCTAGAAGTGTGGCGGACTCAGTCATTTCGTCCTCAGGAAAATCCGTTTGACGACCTTCAGAATCTAGTCTGTATAATGTATGACCGTGCTTGTCTTCACCGTAACTCTCAGCAAGGACCCCTGTAATTTTGTGCCCCTTCTTGGGTCTCTCTTTCTTGAGAACGAGGATCGAGGTCTTTGCTCTACAGTGTGGTTCGAAAGCCTCTATCGGCACGTTGATGGAGTGAGTGATCGTGAAGTTAGTACACAGCCAAGAGACAAGCCACTGATACGATGGAGAGAACAGGTAGGTGTCTGGTAAAACGATAGCCAGCCGACCACGCTCCTCAAGCAAATTGATACAACGTTCAAGGAACACGATTCCGATCTCGCGGTCCTCGTACTCGTCTGATGGCTCCCAGATTTCTTTTTCATCGTTGTAGGCCCACTTCCTGCTGACTTGGTAGCCTTCGCTCTGGCTAATCTTAGCACTGATCTTCAGTTTGGTTCCAAATGGAGGATTAGTGAGGACAACGTTGAATGAACCGTCAGGAACAGTTGCTGACAACTGGTTAGGCCAGCCCTTCTTGACAAGCGAATCTGCCTTATAGACATGACTGCTGCCATCACCCAGTAGCGAGAGGTATGCTTTAGGAACCTCTGATTAAGTCTCTCAAATAAGGTATACTCCGGCAAGGTATTCCCCAATCCACCCCGACCCGGAGGCCTCCCATGTCGCAAGCCAGTTTTGCCGATCTCGCCTACACGCACAAGAAGAAACTCACCCGCAAAGAACGGTTTCTCACGGAGATGGAGCAGCTGCTCCCGTGGCCCCAATTATTGCAGCCGATCCTCAAGCGGTATCCCAAGCCCGGCCAGGGCCGCCGGCCGATTCGGGCCGAGGTGCTGTTGCGGATCTATTTCCTGCAACAGTGGTATGGCCTCAGCGACCCGGCGATGGAAGATCATTTGTATGACAGTGAGGCGATGCGGCGCTTTGCGCAAGTGGATCTTGAGCATATTCCCGATGAGACCACGCTGTGCAAGTTTCGGCATTTTCTGGAGGCGCATGAGTTAACGGCGGCCCTCTTTCGGCTGACGGAGCAATATTTAGCCGAGCGGGCGGTCCTGGTGCGGATGGGGACGATTGTGGATGCAACGATTATCTCGGCCTCGGGCTCGACAAAGAATCAGGCCCAGGCCCGGGATCCCGAGATGGCGTCTACGAAGAAGGGGCGGACGTGGTATTTCGGCTTGAAGGCCCATATTGGCAGTGACCTGCAGGGGCGGGTGCATCGCGTGGTGGTGACGGCTGCGTCGGTCCACGACTCCCAAGTGATGGCCGAGTGTTGTCATGGGGAGGAACAGGTGATCTATGGCGATAAGGCGTATGCGAGCGCGGCGGGCCAGCAGGCGGCGGAGGCGCGGGGGCAGACGTGGCGGGTGCATCGCAAGGCGAAGCGCGGGCGGCGCCTGACCGGTGCGGACCGGGCGTTTAACCGCAAGAGTAATCGGGTGCGGGCGCGGGTGGAACATGTCTTTGGGGTCATCAAACACTTGTGGGGCTATCGGCGCGGGCGGTATCGGGGGTTAGCGAAGAATGCGGCGCACCTGTTCACGTTATTTGCCCTGGCGAATTGGTATCTGGTGCGCCGCGAGCTAGCCGGAACGTAGGGGGCCAGGGGGTGGAAACCGCTCCGCGGGCCGCCAGTCGGGCTTCAACTCTCATCGAGAGTCCGCCCCATTCTCACCAGCCCAGCTCACGAAGCCCATCCCAATGAGTATTTTGAAAAAAACCTGGACTTAATCAGAGGTTCCTTTAGTTAACCTAACTGAGACGGCGTCCTTGTCGAGTGCATATAGATTCTGCGTGCTCCAATCACGCTTGGCCGTGCCGTACTCAGCCGTGTCCTCCCCAATAATGGTCTTGAGGCCATTGAAGACCGTGTTTAGAGCCGATGCGAGGAAACTGCCACTACCGCAAGCGGGGTCGATAACTCGGTCGTCGGATGTGGGGCCAACCGCTGAAACGGCGATGCGGACAACTGAGGGCGGCGTAAAGAATTGGCCTTCCTCTCCTTTGTAAGCCTTACCACGTATTACTTGAAAAGCCGTTGAAATTGAGTCGATGCTGTTCGAGAGGAGGCGATAGTTCTGAAGCTCCTCGACGATGTAGGCCGTGCTCTCGTCGTCAATTGAGAGACGAAGCTCGGTTGCGCCAAAGACATCGGAGTGTTTTGCCAGTTCTGTGGCAAGTAATTGTCGGATGTGTTGTGATGTCGCTCGCCGGTCTTCTCCCTTGGCTTGGAAGCTCAGAGGTCGGCGAGGCGATAGCTTATTCGCTTGTTCGTCCAAGATCTTAAGAAGGAGCAGGCTGGAGAGGTCTGGCAGGATCTCTTCATCACGGTTGACATTGGTGTCTTGGGCAGCGAGTCTATCCCTGATGCGCTTGAAGAGAGGAACCAAGGATGGGGCCTCTCGAAGCGCTGGATAGGTCAACAGTGTGGGACGCGCCCCTAGGTGGATCGGATCTTGCGGGCCGGGGATAGGTGTCCCGAGAGGTGCCACCGTGTATCCGATCTGCGTCTTGTACACAACAGCATGATCAACGCCATTGAACCAGATCCCCACACGGGCGTGCGGTTCTCTGTCCAAGTACACCTTGAGTTGATCAACACCAGATGATTCATCTGGCCGCTTACACTCACAGATGGCTACCACGTGTTCTGGAGAACGCCTGTTTTTGGGTTTATTGAAGATCGCTACATCCACCGGCCAGCTACGATTACCTGATGGATGAACTGGAACGCGCCACTGTTTGGGGCGAGAGACTATTTGGTCCGCTTTCCATCCGCACTCATCTATGAGAATTCCCAACAAAGGCTGGGTAGCGTCAATCTCCTCGGGTCCAGCCAAAATGATTCTGCCAGAAGCCCGGTCAGCGACATGCTTCGCCTCGTGCTTCCTCTTAACCATTCTGCCGCTCACTTTTATAAAGTTCGGATAGACGGTGGTGCATGTTCAAAAAATAAATTTTGAGCCCAATTACGAGACACTCGTGGGTAAATGAATTGTCTTCCAATGGACCTCTGTGCAAATCCTTTGAGCCATTTTGATAATTTTTCGGGGTCGCCTTCATATTTAGGCGTAACTAAACCTTCACGAATTTCCGCATAACGTCGCAAAAAGAATGAGAAAAAATCGGCTAACTGAATAAGGACAACATCTTTGGAATTGCCAAAATAAGGCACGTCGACAATTTGATCTAGTCGGTCTTGATGTGCCCCGCATTCATAGTATTCATCACTCCATCCTGGGGGTCTAGCAATAATATCGGTAAAACGGACCATTTCGCGTTCTTTGTTGTCGAATATATAAATTGTATGTCCTTTGTTGTTTCTTTCTTTTTGACAATACTTTTGCATAGCCAATAGCAAATGAAACCCTAGAAACCGCCATATAGTATTGAGTTCGGGAGGAATCACTTCTGAACGACACGACTCCTTATATCTACTTTTCGTAACAGATGCATACACCACATGGTGTTTTCTTTCTGCAAGCCATGCATAAATAGCTGAAATGATTTTTGAGCGCTGCTCTCCATTAATGCCACGGAAAGCTTCATTGCCGGCATAAAAGTGACTGGCGTGAAGTTTTTGAATTGAGCGACCGACAAGTCCCGAAAGATGTTTCAAAAGTTCTTGCCAATGTGTTTTTGTTAAATGCATTCGAGAAGCATCAACAACAACGCCAACCATAACAGCGGTCGGTTCATCGCCGACGCCACTTTCATCGCAGTAGCAGAGTTTCACTTTAATCCTGAACTCAAAAAGGCTATTTTAGAATCCATCATTTATCATCTCCACTGGAATTTCAACGACAAAACAGAGGTTGAAAAAGGCAGGATTTTTGCAGATTTTGATACACAAAACCCCTAATCTTCAGTTTACATTTCTTTTTGGGATTGCAGGGGAATGCAGAAAAGATGCCCGAGCACTGTAGGCGTGGCTTTGTCGCTCCGTGGGTTCATTGACAGGCTGGGACCACCTCGTTATAAGCTAAGGGTATGAGGATACGTTTCCGGGAACATGGAAAGGTGGGGCATGGTGACGCCGAGTGAAAAAATCTGGATGGACGGAACCTTCGTGAATTGGGACGAAGCTTCCGTCCACGTGTTGACGCATTCCTTGCACTACGGCCTGGGTGCCTTTGAAGGTATTCGTTGCTACCGGGGGAAAACCGGGTCGATGATTTTTCGCTTGCGTGAGCACGTGGACCGGCTGTTCGAGTCGGCGCATATCGTGACGATGAACGTCCCTTACAGCCGCAAGGACGTGTTCGAGGCCATCGTGGAGACGGTTCGGATCAATAAACTGGACTCCTGCTATATCCGTCCCTTGCTGTACGTGGGGTATGGGGAAATGGGGCTGTATCCCGGGAACAATCCCGTCAAGCTGGCGATTGCTGCATGGCCGTGGGGTACCTATCTGGGAGAGGACGCCCTGGTGCATGGAATCCGGGCCAAGGTGTCGTCCTTTACCCGCCACCACGTCAACGTGTCGATGACTCGCGCAAAAGTCTCCGGATACTACGTGAATTCCATTCTGGCCAAGTGTGAGGCGAAAAGCGCGGGGTACGATGAGGCCATTCTCCTTGACACGGAGGGCTACGTCGCCGAGGGCACCGGAGAAAACGTGTTCATCGTGTCAAAGGGCGTGCTCAAGACCACTCCCCTGACTTCCATCCTGGAAGGAATCACCCGTCATTCCATCCTGGAGTTGGCCAAGGAAAAAAACATCCCAGTGGTGGAGGAACGATTTACACGGGATGCATTATACGTGGCCGAGGAAGTGTTTCTCACGGGAACAGCCGCGGAAGTGGCGCCGGTTCGGGAAATCGATGACCGGCAGATCGGAACCGGCAAACGCGGCCCCGTCACGGACCTGCTCCAGAAAACCTTCTTCGACATCGTCAAAGGCAAAGACGATTCCCACGCCCAATGGCTAACACCGGTGTGAGTAGCAGGAGACCCCTCACCCCAGCCCTCTCCCTCAAGGGGCGAGGGAGTTAAATTATTGCGACGCGTGTTCGGATTGGTCTTCGGAGGATTCCGTGGTGGCTTCCGGTGTTTCGGGGGATGCTGATTCAGTTGTGGCGTCCGTGCTTTCTGCCGGAGCGGGAGAGGTGGTTTCGCCGGACGTGGCGGGAACGTCGATCACCGACGCGGCGTTTTCCTGTTTGGATAGTAAGGCCAGTCCGAGGGAAGTCAGCATGAAAATAACGGCGGCAGCGACCGTGACTTTGCTGAGAAACGTTCCGGGACCGCGACTGCCGAATACCGTTTGACTGGATCCGCCGAACGCTGCACCGATTTCGGCTCCCTTCCCTGCCTGAAGCAGGATCGCGGCGATCATCAAAAAACAGACGATGAGATGGAGAATGACGGTGGCTGTATACATGGACGTTTGGGGATTGTTATTCTGTCATGGATTTAAGAGGCAATCCGGCAGATCTTAGCAAAGCCTTCAGGATCAAGACAAGCTTTTCCGACCAGAGCCCCATTCACCTCACCCGATCCAAAAAGTTCAGTGGCATTTTCAGGGGCAACGCTTCCGCCATAGAGGATCCTCGTGGTGTCTGCGATTTGCGGCCGTTCCTTCTTCAGGATGGCGCGAAGAAAGGCATGCACTTCTTCTATTTGTGGGACGGTAGCGGCGTACCCGGTGCCGATGGCCCAAACCGGTTCGTAGGCTATGGCGAGTCCGGTTATACGTTCGGCCGGCACGTCGCCTATCGCTCTCAGCAGTTGTTCTTTGACCACGTCTTGAGTCTGACCGGCCCGTCGTTCCTCCAGTGTTTCTCCCACGCAGAGAATGGGAGCGAGGCCGTGTTGCAACGCGGCCTTCAGTTTTTTATTGACGTGGGCATCGGTTTCGCCCAAGAGTCGCCGGCGTTCCGAATGCCCGACGATGACCGATTGGCAGCCCACGTCTTTCAGCATACGACCGGAAATTTCACCCGTATAGGCTCCTTCTTCTTCCCAGGACAGGTCTTGTGCGCCCAGTTTGAAGGGATCGCCGGCGCGGAGGATTTGCCGGATGCCGTCGAGAGCGGTAAACGGGGGCATGAGCAGGATTTCCGCACGGACGTCCTGCTCCAAGGCTTGCCGGAATCGACGGACAAATTCGACGGCCTCGGCCGTCGTCTTGTGCATCTTCCAATTGCCTGCGATGAGTCGGGGTTTCACGCGATGACCGTATCAGGATTCTAAAAGCAAAGACGCTGGATCCTTCCCCGACATTTGTAATCGGGGATCCAGTGTATGTGGTCGAGGATGACAGATAAAGGCAGTGGAATATGTCAACGAATTAGTGAACACATACAAGGATGACAGATAAAGACAAAAAGCAGATTCCTCGCGATGCTCGGAATGACAATTCTGAATGTAGCCGACCTCTTATGCTGTCAACGAATGAGTGAATACATGCCGGGACGACAAGGAAAAGCCGGATCCATTAGCGGGCGGGCAGGGCCGCCAGCCCCGGCATGTTTCCTCCCTCCAACAAGGTGAGGGCCGCACCACCCCCCGTTGAAATAAACGACATGCTGTCGGTTTCGCCGGCGCGGTGGATGGCCAAGGCCGTCGAGCCGCCTCCGACGATCGTCAGGGCATAGGCATTGGCAATGGCACGGGCCATGGCCTGGGTGCCACGGGCAAAGGCGTCTCGTTCAAACAGACCCATCGGCCCGTTCCAGAGGATGGTTTTGGCATTTTCCAACGCCTCGGTAAAGAGTTTGACGGAGGCCGGCCCGATATCCAGTCCATACCATCCTTCGGGAATCTCTTGAGTGGGAACGATTTTTGTTTCGGCATCCGGGTCAAGGCTGGCCGCCACCACGCAATCCACCGGCAGATAAAATTTGATGCCCTGCTCGACGGATCGTTTGTACACGCCCTTGGCGAAATCCAGCATCTCGTCTTCAACCAGGGACCGGCCGATTTCGAGGTTCATGGCTTTCAGGAACGTAAACGCCATCCCGCCGCCGATCACGACCTTGTCAACTTTGTTTTCGAGGTTTTTGATGACTCCGATTTTTCCCGAGACCTTTGCCCCTCCCAAGAGGGCGACAAACGGGCGGACGGGACTTTCCACGGCCCCTTCGAGATATTCCACTTCACGTTTCATCAAATATCCGGCTGCGGATGCTTTGATGAATAAGGGAATACCCGCGGTGGAAGCGTGGTACCGGTGTGCGGTGCCGAACGCGTCATTGACGAAGACGTCACCCAACGAAGCCAGTTCTGATGCGAACTCTTTGTCATTGGCTTCCTCTCCGGGATGAAACCGGAGGTTTTCCAACAAGAGGACGTCGCCGGGTTGCAGTTGGTTCGCGAGGTTTTTCACGATCGGGCCCGTGCAGTCCGGGGCGAACGTCACGTCCTTCCCCAACAGGCGTTTCAGGCGTTTGGCTACCGGCGCGAGGCTAAGTTCCGGGCAGACCTTTCCGTTGGGGCGTCCTAAGTGGGAACACAGAATCACGCTCCCGCCTTCGTCAACCACGTGGTTGATAGTGGGAATCGCCGCGCGAATCCGGGAATCATCCGTAATTTTTCGGTCCTCATCGAGCGGAACGTTGAAGTCCACGCGGATAATGACCCGTTTCCCTTGCAGGTCGACCTGATCAATGGTTTGTTTGGTGATATGCACGATACTTCCTTGGCTCCAGGCCCGGTGGGTTGCAGGAGGACGAAACCTGAATGCTTAGTTCTTCGAGGACAAAAATTTCACCAGGTCCCTCAACCGGCAGGAATAGCCCCACTCGTTGTCGTACCAGGCAAAGACTTTGACGAACCGGCGATTCATCACGGTCGTAAGGGGTGCATCGACAATCGCCGAATAGGAGCTTCCGTTCAAATCAATCGAGACAATCGGATCTTCGGAATACCCCAGAATGCCGTTGAGCGGGCCTTCAGCGGCTTGGGCAAAGGCGGCGTTGACTTCGTCGGCGTCACAGTCCCGTTCGGTCTCTACGGCCAAGTCGATCAGTGAGACATTGGGGGTGGGGACGCGAATGGCGACCCCGTCGAGTTTGCCCTTCAGTTCCGGGATGACCAAATGTACGGCTTTGGCTGCGCCGGTCGAGGTCGGAATTATCGAGAGGCCCGCGCTTCTGGCGCGCCGCAGGTCCTTATGAGGCAAATCCAGCAGTTGCTGGTCATTGGTATAGGAATGAATCGTGGTCATATAGCCGTGGTCGATGCCGAATTGTTCAAGCAGGACTTTGGCCACCGAAGCCAGACAGTTGGTCGTACAGGAAGCATTGGAGATGACGTGGTGCGACCGGGGATCATACGATTGTTCGTTCACTCCCAACACAACGGTGAGGTCGGCGTTTTTGCCCGGAGCCGAGATCAACACGCGAGGCGCACCGGCCGATAAATGTTGGCTTGCCGCTTCCCGGTCGGTAAAGCGACCCGTTGCCTCGATGACCACGTCGACGCCGAGTGTCTTCCATGGCAATGCCTTGGGGTCTCGTTCGGCAAAGACGCTGACGCGTTGGTTGTTGACCAGCATGTGACCGTCTCCGGCTTCCACCGTTCCCGGAAATCGTCCATGGACCGAGTCGAACGTCAACAGATGACACAGGGTTTTCGAGTCGGTCAGGTCGTTGATTCCGGTGACGTGAATAGACGGGTCACCAAGGGAGGCTCGAAAAAAATTTCTCCCGATTCGTCCAAATCCGTTAATTCCCACACGTATAGCCATATTGTCCTGTTTGTGAAGTGCGCTAAAAATTAGTGAGGAGAGGGGAAGATTTTATGATACGTTCGGGAGTGAACGAAGTCAAATCTGCACGTGTCAATCCAAAGCGGAAATGTCCCCTTTCGGTTGCGAAGAAAACGACGCTGGATGCTCGCATGCGCAAGAATGACCGAAGGAAAAGGCAGGGGGGACCTCCTCTCTTGTCATTCTCGACGTTCCCCCTCTGTCATTCTCGATCCTCGATTACAAACGTCAAGGACAGGCTATTTTTAATCGAGAATCCAGAGTCTTTCCCCTCACCCCGGCCCTCTCCCTCAAGGGGCGAGGGAGTAAAAGCAAAGACAACGACAACGACGCTGGATGCTCGCGTGCGCAAGTATGACCGAAGGAAAAGGCAGGGGGGACTGACAAAGGAGGGGAATGACACCGCATCGCACCGCCAT
>VYFB01000040.1 GCA_009842645.1 Nitrospira sp. SB0677_bin_15
ACCGGGGGCAAGCGGGCCACGCCCAGCCGGACCAGGCAGCGATGGATGGCACTCCGACTCAAGCGGGGGGTGCTACACCGGTTCATGACCTCGGTGACATCGTCGAGGGACAACCGCAACTGGGTGCGCAATTCGGCGATGAGGGCTTCCTGCTCGGGGGACGTACTAGCGTGCAGGTGCTGGCGGGTGTGGGAGCCATCGTGGACCCGGCCAGCATGCTTCCATTTATAGATGGTCGTGACGGCCACCCCGAGTTCGCGGGCTAAGGCCGCGGCGCTTTTGGACGCGGTTTGGATGTACTGCCGGGTCGCTGGGGTGGTGCGAGCTAACTGATGCAGTTTGATGTCCATGGGTCCTCCGTTGGTGGATGTATGCGATCCCACGCATGATAGCATCTGAGTCTACCCAATCACACGGGACACTACAACAAAGGAGGGGAACGAAAGATCCCCCTCTCCCCGCGGTGGGAGAGGGCTGGGGTGAGGGGGAAATTATCAACGAATGACCGAACACATACAGGGATGATCGAAAGGGACATCATGCAAGCCCGTTTGTCTCTGCAGGGGGACCGATGCCGTTGCTTCCTCCGTTTCCGTCGGCCTCGCTGCTCTCCTCGAGTTTCGCCACGTCCACGACGCGGTCGGTTTCTTCCATGCCGATGAGACGCACCCCTTGAGCATTGCGCCCGATGTCCCGGAGATCCTCGACCTTGGTCCTGAGGATCTTTCCTTCGGACGTCATGATCATGATCTCGTCGGTTTCCTTGACCTGATGGAAGGAGACGGCCGACCCGTTTCTCTCGTTGACTTTGATGCTGATCAGTCCCCGTCCCGCCCGGCCTTGCGTCCGGTATTCGGTGGCGACGGTCCGCTTTCCGAATCCTTTTTCAGTCACAGTCAGGATCGAGGCCTCGACCTCGGGCTGGATAATGACCATCCCGATGACGTGATTGGTGTCGTCCAAGCGAATGCCCCGGACACCTCGAGCGGTCCGGCCCACCGGCCGGACGTCCCGTTCTCCAAACCGGATGACCAGTCCTTCCCTGGTGCCCAGCATGATGTCGCTTCGGCCATCCGTGAGTTCGACGCCGATGAGCTTGTCGGCTTCCTCCAGGGTCAGGGCGATGATCCCGCCCTGCCGGGGATTCCCAAAGGCGGAGAGTTTCGTCTTTTTGATATAGCCCATGCGGGTCGCCATCACCACGTACAAGTCATCGGGGAATTCCCGAACCGGTAGCGTCGTGGTCACCCGTTCATCCGCGCCCAGGGCCAACAGGTTCACCATGGCCTTGCCTTTACTCGTCCGTCCGGCTTCGGGCAGTTCATGCAGTTTGAGCCAATACACTTTCCCCGCATTGGTAAAGAACAGGATGTAATCATGCGTCGAGGCGGTAAAAATCTTCTCGACGAAATCTTCTTCCTTGACTCCCATGCCGATCTTCCCTTTTCCGCCGCGACGCTGCGCCCGGTATTCGGACACGGGATGCCGTTTGATGTAGCCCTCGTGGGAAATGCTCACGGCCATGGGTTCATCCGCGATCAAGTCCTCGATGTTGATCTCGGCTTCCTGCGGAATGATTTGGGTGCGGCGTTCATCCTGATAGGCGGCCTTGAGTTCGATCAGCTCGTCCTTGATGACCTGTTTGACCAGGTCCTCCGAACCCAGGATGGCCTGCAGCGAGGCGATCCTGGCTTTCAGTTCCTCATATTCTTCCGAGAGCTTGCGTTGTTCGAGTTGCGTCAACCGTTGGAGCCGCATGTCCAGGATGGCCTGGGCCTGAATCTCCGACAGCGGGAATTGTTGCGTCAGGCCCGTCCTGGCTTCGTCGGGCGACGCCGCCCCGCGAATCAACGCAATCACGTCATCCAGGTGCGACAAGGCCACAATGAGGCCTTCGAGAATATGCGCGCGTTCCTGGGCTTTCCGTAACTCGTAGGCGGTTCGCCGGATCACCACTTCGCGCCGGTGATCGAGAAAGGCCACCAGGATTCTTTTGAGATTCAAAATCTCGGGGCGGTTATTCACGAGCGCGAGCATGATGACGCCGAATGTATTCTGAAGTTGGGTATGCTTGTACAACTGGTTCAGGATGACGGGCGGCAGCTCGCCTTTCTTGAGTTCGATCACCACGCGGATGCCGTCCCGGTCCGATTCATCCCGAATGTCGGAAATGCCTTCCACGCGTTTCTCCTGCACCAGCTCGGCAATTTTCTCCAGCAGCCTGGCCTTGTTCACCTGATACGGAATTTCGGTCACGATGATGCTCGACCTGTCCCGCTTCTCATCGGTTTCCACGTGCGTTTTGGCGCGGATGGTCAACAGCCCTCGCCCGTGTTCATAGGCGTCCCTGATGCCTTGTGTGCCATAGATGAATCCGGCCGTAGGAAAATCCGGACCCGGGACCATCTCCATCAGGTCTGCAATCGACGCCCCTGGATTCTCAAGGAGGTGGATCAGGGCGGCGAGGACTTCGCCGAGATTATGCGTGGGGATGTTGGTGGCGTAGCCCACGGCGATCCCGCCGGCGCCGTTGATCAACAGGTTGGGGGCCTTGGCCGGCAGCACCAGTGGCTCGACGTCCGATTCATCATACGTCGGACCGAAATCTACGGTTTCCCGGTCGATGTCCGCCAGCATTTCGCCGGCCAACTTCGTGAGCCGCGCTTCGGTGTAGCGCATGGCGGCCGGCGGGTCACCGTCCACCGACCCGTAATTCCCCTGGCCGTCCACCAGGGTATAGCGCATGTTGAAGTCCTGGGCCATGCGCACCTGCGTATCGTAAATCGCGGAATCGCCATGGGGATGATAATTCCCCATGATTTCGCCCACGATCTTGGCCGACTTGCGGTAGGCCCGGTTGTGCGCCAAACCCATTTGGTTCATGCCGTACAGGATGCGCCGATGCACGGGTTTCAGCCCGTCACGGACGTCCGGCAAGGCGCGGCCGACGATCACGCTCATGGCGTAATCCATGTACGACAGACGCATCTCGTCTTCGATGGCGACTTGAGTGAAACGTTCTTCGGTGGGCATCGTGGGGGGATCGGGTTTTCCGGCTACTACACGTCCAACCGGCGGACTTCCAATGCGTGTTGCTGAATGAAATTCCTTCGCGGTTCGACTTCATCACCCATGAGGATGGAGAAAATTTCGTTCACGCCCGTCATGTCTTCGAGTTGCACCTGCAAGAGAGATCGTGTCTTGGGATTCATGGTGGTTTCCCACAGTTGCAGGGGATTCATTTCCCCTAAACCTTTATAGCGCTGAAGATTCAATCCCTTTTTCCCCACCTCCAGGATCGCCCGGACCAGGTCATCCGTGGTAGCAAAGGCGGTTTCCGCCTCGTTCACTTTCATGCGATATCTGGGACGGCCCAACCCGATCGCGTTGGGCGCCAATTTCTGCAATTCCCGAAAATCCGCGGAGCCCACCAGTTCATGATTCACCTCGAGTGTTGACACCACGCCGTTCGTCGGCATCCGGCAGATGATTTTGTTGGATTGGTGTTCTTCATCTTCCACCAGGTCCACATAAACCGTGGCATCCGGATAGGCCATGGACAAACGCTCTTTCACCCGCTCGATCAATTCCCGGACGGCAGGCCGGTCTCTTAAGAGTTCGCGCCCCAGGGCCGGCTCGTCTACGAACGCGCGTAACAGACCGGAGCTCTGTTTTTTTCGGCTTAGCCTTGCCAGCAGTCCCTCGAACTCGATCATTTTTCTCAAGACGGGGTTGAGCGTCTGTCCGCTGATAAACTCGTGATGACTCTCCACGTAGACTGCCACGGCTTGTCCGGCCAGTTCGGCGAGGTAGTCGTTCAGGGCCTGCTCATCTTTCAGAT
Source organism: Nitrospira sp. SB0677_bin_15 (assembly GCA_009842645.1). Taxonomy (GTDB): domain Bacteria; phylum Nitrospirota; class Nitrospiria; order Nitrospirales; family UBA8639; genus Bin75. The sequence goes on from VYFB01000040.1 coordinate 3,842, forward strand.
AGTGTTCGGATTTGCCTTTTTTCACCTTAAAGAGCGGAGGCTGCGCGATGTAGACGTAACCCCGGTCGATCAATTCATGCATCTGGCGAAACAGGAACGTGAGCAGGAGCGTTCGGATGTGGCTTCCATCGACGTCCGCGTCCGTCATCAAAATGATTTTGTGGTACCGGGCGCGGTTCAGGTCGAAGGCTTCCTTGTCATCCTTGCCTTTTTCCGTGTCATCCCGCTTGCGACCGATGCCCGTTCCCAGAGCCATGATGAGCGTGCGAATCTCTTCGCTCGACAGCATCTTATCGAACCGCGCTTTTTCGACGTTGAGGATTTTTCCTTTCAGCGGAAGGATGGCTTGAAATTTTCGATCGCGGCCCTGCTTCGCCGACCCGCCGGCTGAATCCCCTTCGACAATGAACAATTCACTCAGGGCCGGATCCTTTTCCGAGCAATCCGCGAGCTTCCCGGGCAGTGATCCGCCGTCCAGGGCGCTTTTCCGGCGGATGAGATCCTTGGCTTTCCGCGCGGCTTCGCGCGCCCTGGCCGCATCCGCCGCTTTGCCGATGATCCGTTTGGCCACGGCCGGATTTTCTTCAAAATACGTCCCGAGTCCCTCGTTGACCGCGGCTTCGACGATCCCTTTGACTTCGCTGTTGCCCAACTTGGCCTTGGTTTGTCCCTCGAATTGCGGGGCCCGTACTTTGACGCTGACCACCGACGTCAGGCCTTCTCGCACGTCGTCACCGGTGAGCGAGTCCATGTCTTTTTTCAGCAGGTCGTTCGCGCTGGCATAGGAATTGATCGTCCTGGTCAGGGCCGCCTTGAATCCGATCAGGTGCGTGCCGCCTTCCCGTGTATTGATGTTGTTGGCAAAGGAGAAGAGATTTTCGGCGTAACCGTCGTTGTACTGAAGCGCGACTTCCAAGATGACGTCCGGTTTTTCAACGGAAATAAAGATCGGTTTATGGAGCGGGGTCTTGGCTTCATTCAAATGTTCGACGAACGAGACGATGCCGCCCTTGTAACAAAAAACCTGCTCCTTTTGTCTCCGGGTATCGGTAAGCGAGATCGACAGCCCTTTATTGAGGAAAGCCAATTCCCGAAGGCGTTGGGCCAGCACGTCGAAACTGCACTCGACCGTCTCGAAAATGGTCCCGTCGGGTTTGAATGTAATTTTCGTCCCCCGCTTTTTGGTCACGCCCGTTACCTGCAGCGGAGCGGCCGGAGTTCCCCGGTCATAGACCTGTTCAAAGACCTGCCCGTTTTGCCAGATTTCCAGTTCCAGCCATTCCGACAAGGCGTTGACCACGGAGATGCCCACCCCATGGAGACCCCCGGATACGGTGTAGGCGCCCTGCTCAAATTTTCCGCCTGCGTGGAGAACCGTCAGGGCAACTTCGGCCGCCGACTTGTTCTGAGTGGGATGGAGCCCCGTGGGAATACCGCGGCCGTTATCCGTGACCGTGATACTGCCATCGATTTCTAGGGAAACCTCGATCGTTTCCCCAAACCCTGCCATGTGTTCATCGACGCTATTGTCCACCACCTCGTACACGAGATGGTGCAGGCCATCCGGTCCCGTGCTGCCGATGTACATCGCGGGCCGTTTCCGAACGGCTTCGAGGCCTTCAAGCACACGGATCTGCTCCGCACCATAGCCGCTTTGTTCGACGGGGTTTTCGGGAAAACCGGAGGGATCAAAACCTGTGGCAGGCGGTGGTTCGTTTGGCAAACGCTGAGGGTTCATCTCCTCGTGAAACATATTATGGAACCTCTGAGTTATTGTGATAGCGGGATGCAGGGCAAGGCGTCCCGGAGCGAAACCTGAGGCTTATCATAGAGATAGGTGAAGGTTGAGCGAGGACACAACGCAGCCCTGCGCCCGATAGTGCATTAAATCAGAGGTTCCTTATTTCAGTATACATGCCTATTACACTTTGACGGGCATCACAACGGCTTTGAACATGGGGTTGTCCTTCTCCCGAATCAAACACGGGCTGAGGGACGCTTCCATATTCAGCATGACCGTCTCGCTTCCCATGACGCTCAACACGTCAAGCAGATATCGGGCATTGAAACCGGCGGAAAATTCCTCGCCGTTGAAACTGGCGGGAATCTCTTCATTCGCTTCTCCCATATCCGGGTGACTCGATAGGAGCGTGATCGCCTTCTCTGAAAACGTGAGCTTGACGGCATAGGTCTTATTCTGGGACAGGACCGAGACACGTCGCAGGGCCCCTTCGAGATCGTCGCGGTTCACCGCGATCTGTTTGCTGCCTGCCTTGGGAATGACTTGCTGATAGTTAGGGTAATTGCCTTCCATCAGCCGGGACGTGAGGACCAATCCGCTTTTTCTGAAGATCAACATGTTCTTGGTAAAGCCGATCATCGGCTCATCTTCATCCTCTTCCAGCAGGCGGCGAATTTCAGTCGCAGCCTTTTTCGGGACGATCACTTTTTCTTCTTGCACATTTTCTTCTTGCGCATCGGCGGATTCCTTCTTTTCCCCTTCCAATTTTTGCTCTGCCATCGCCAGGCGATGCCCATCAGTCCCCACCAACCGGATGATCGGCGTCCCATCTGCGCTCGTGACCACAATCAACAACCCATTGAGCACGTACCGCGTATCGTTGTCCCCGACGGCAAACAGGGTCTTCCGAATGAGTTGCAATAAGCCCGTGCCGGGTAAAGGAATGAGACCGTCCCGCTCAATGGCGGGCAGGGGCGGAAAATCCTTGCTGGGGAGTCCTACAACCTTGAATTCACCGCGGGCAGTTGTAATGGAAACCAGGCAATCCTCCGTGACGGTCATGGCAATTTCCTGGTCCGTGATTTCTTTGAGAATTTCATAGAGCTTTCTGGCGGAGAACGTGACTGACCCGGGTTCCTCGACCGCGGCTTTGTAGAGCCCCCGCATCCCGAGTTCCAAATCCGTCGCCGAAACGTCCAAGCCGTCCTTTTTCGCTTCCAGCAGGACGTTTGCCAAACTGGGCATCGTATTTCGTTTTTCCACGATACCCTGGACGCGCTGGAGGGCCGTCAATAGGACTTCTCGTTCCACCTTCACTCGCATGAGAGGCTCCCTTCTGTTATGCCTTTCCGATTTCGTCTTTGAGGTTGTTCAGCGTCGCCCGCAAGGCGTTGTCTTTCTCAAGGGCTTTTTCTATCTGGCGACACGCATGGATGATGGTGGTGTGGTCTTTTCCTCCGAACTCGCGTCCGATTTCCGGGAACGAGGCGCCCGTGAGTTCCCTGCAGAGGTACATGGCAATTTGCCGGGGATGCACCACCGTTTTGGTTCGTCGCTTGGATTTGAGTTCGGCTACTTTGACGTGAAAACTCTTCGCCACCACGTCTTGTACGTCTTCCGGGGTGACCACCTTTTTTTTGTTCCCCAGCAGGTCACGAAGCACGGTTTTCACCATATCTATCGTAATAGGCTGGCCGGTCAGTGTGCTGTATGCTCCCAGACGGATCAACGCACCTTCCAATTCGCGTATATTGCTCTTTAATCCTTCGGCCAGAAGTTGAATAACGTCGTCGCCGATCACAATTCCTTCATCTTCTGATTTCTTTCGAAGGATCGCAATCCGGGTTTCGACGTCCGGCGGTTGCAGGTCGGCGATTAAGCCCCACTCAAATCGTGAGCGTAATCGTTCTTCCATCGACGGCATCTCTTTCGGAAACCGGTCGCTCGATAGAACGATCTGTTTTCTGGCCTCATACAGCGCGTTAAAAGTATGAAAAAATTCCTCTTGCGTCCGCTCTTTACCCGCGAGAAATTGGATGTCGTCGATCAAGAGCATGTCAATGTTTCGATAGCGCCGGCGCAGGTCCATCATCTTGTCGTATCGGATCGAATTAATGACCTCATTGGTGAACTGCTCCGTCGTCACGTACGCAATTCTCAGTTCACCTTTCTGCATGACGAAATTCCCGATGGAATTAAGGAGGTGTGTTTTCCCCAACCCTACACCCCCGTAGATAAAGAATGGGTTATAGGAGTGCGCGGGTGTCTCAGCGACGGCCAAGCTTGCTGCATGGGCAAACTGATTACTGGCCCCAACCACAAAATTCTCGAAAGTATATTTTGGATTCGGTAGTTGGCGATGGCCCCGCGGCCGCTGGGGAGCAGCCGGTAATTTGCCCGCTCCCTCACCAGCTACTGGCGACGAAGGCTCACCGACCATAAATTCTATATCGACTTTTCCCTCTTCACCGGGCCGAACTGCTTGCAAGGCTTCGCCGATCATCTCTCGATAATTTCTTCCCAGCCATTCCCCGAAAAACTTATTAGGAACGACAATTGTCGCTTTTGTCCCATTCAGCTCGCCTAATCTTGTCGGCTGAAACCATGTTTCCAAGACTTCGTCGCCCATTTTCGTCTGGATGAAGCCCAAGGCCTCTTTCCAGATACCCAATACCTGTTGCTCAGTCTTTTTCATTATAATTATTCACAAGTTTATTAACACCTGTTAATAACTTGATATCTGTCAATCACATTCTTCTGTTTATCCTGTTCCACTCGACCAGCCAACCATGTTATTCAGGACTCATCACAAGTATTTGACCTCCTATCCCTCTACTTTTCCATATACTTCTTATTATTATTTATCAATACAATCAATAAGATACAAAGAAAATGCCTTATTCACAGCCCCTACTTCTTTTCCTGCTTCTACGGAATTTTTTCTTTTAAAAATCAGGAAATAATAGTCTCAGCCTCAAAAACCATTTTCAATAAGTCAGGATAAGTAATCACGGGATATGCTGATTCTTTCATTTTTTCGCTGGACGCAAGCGTATAACACGGGAAAGGAAACGGCTTGCCGGACCCACTACGCTCTTTCAGAAATACCCCTTGAATTGAACAATCCGAAAAATCTGATGTCTTCACAAGGTCTTCCATAGAGGATTCTGATCCGGCTGATAATAGAAAGAGAACCTTTCTCATAATTCAAAACACCAGGACTCGGTCGGCATGACAGAGTAACGATGTGATTCCTGATTCTGAGACCTCTCGAACGGAAAAATCCGTATCAACAGGAAAAGCCTCTCTGCTCCCCTCAGGGAGCACAATAGGGAGTTCCAGTTCCCGGATCGCGGGGAGATGTTGTTCGAGAATTTCCGCATCAACAACGTCACTGACTTCTTCAGTGATGAGCATTCTCGCTTGTCCAAGCAAAACAACCGTGACTGAGGGGTATCCTGTCGATAAACCGAGCGCGATACGAAGGCCTTCGGTCGGACGATGGGTTTCCAAGGGGTTGCTCTGAATCAAAACGAGAATCGAAAGGCCCATAATTGAAAAGACAAACGGATTCTCGCCGTGGAAGGAACGATAACCCGGATTTTATAGATGAAAAACAGTTGAAGATCGCCTCATTGTGTATGAGGCACGGACTCTGGTGATGAAGATAGAAAAGCTTAAAAAAAGAGATGATATTTTAAGTACAACTATGTATAAGAAAACAAAGAAAAAATCGTATTCCCAACACTTCAAAAAGTCAATTCATGTTTCTACGTGTTTGTGGAGTCCGAGGCGTTCAGGGATAGCTGATGAGGCGGTATCCAAGGCAAGAATTTCCTGTTCTTTCGTTGCCATATTTCTGAGGATGACCTGGTTATTTGCGACTTCATCGTCTCCTATGATGACGACGTAGGGCGCGTTGAGCCTGTCTGCAGAGCGCAGGAGAGTCTTCAAGGTTGAAGCATTATAATCCGTATCAGCTTTCATATGATGTGAGCGGAGGGAATCCATGAGAGTATTACCGGCCGGTCTTCCTTTTTCGCCGAACGCCGCCACAAATACCCAAGGGTCCGGTGTTGGCAGGGCTGATTCGGGAAGAGCTAAAATGACGCGCTCAAGTCCGATGGCGAAACCGACTGCGGGGGTGGGAACGCCGCCCAACGTTTCAAACAATCCATCGTATCGTCCGCCGGCACCAATCGCATTTTGAGCCCCGAGCACGGAACTGGAGACCTCGAAGGTCGTCATTGAATAATAATCCAGCCCCCTGACGAGCCGGGGGTTGAGCGAATACGGAATAGCTAAAGCTTGTAACCCCTGCAAAACTTGATCGAAGTGTTCTTTAGACGAATCAGAAAGGAAATCCGTCAGAAAAGGAGCATCGTTCGTGGCTTCATGACACGTTGGAACCTTGCAATCCAAAGCTCGGAGAGGATTGACATCGAGTCGGCGCCGGCAATTTCCGCACAGCCCGTCCGCTTTGGCTTTCAGAAAGGAAATCAGGTCCCTTTTGTAGGCTTGGCGATCCGCCAGGACGCCCAGTGAATTGAGTTCCAACGAGAGTCCGGGCAATTGAAGCGCTGAAAAATATCTCCAGAGCAGCGTGATAACCTCGACGTCGGCTGATGGATCAGAACTCCCGACATATTCAACTCCGAACTGGTGAAATTGCCGCAACCGCCCGGCCTGAGGGCGCTCATGGCGAAACATCGGCCCGATGTAATAGAGTTTTCGCGAAGCCTCATAGGTTTTCAACCCCCGTTCGATAAACGCGCGAACCACCCCCGCAGTGCCTTCAGGACGAAGCGTCAGGGAAGTCCCATCCTTGTCCGGAAAGGTATACATTTCCTTTTCGACAATATCAGTGCTGCCCCCGATACTATGAACAAAAAGGTCCGTTCTCTCAAAAACCGGGATCCTGATTTCATGAAAGCCGAACACATGCGCCAACGCATGCGCAGTCCGCTCCACCACGCCCCACTTCGGCATTTCGTCTGGGGTAATATCCTTGATGCCTTTAATGCCTCGAATCACAGAAGGGTTCCTTTGCACACGAGGAGATGAAGATACACCAACCTCCCGACTATAGAAGGGGGACTTCAGGGAGTCAACGAAATGGAGTTTTCACTGCCTCCTTCCGTCATCCCCGACCCCGATCGGGGATCCAGGGTCTATGTTTTTGGAGTTGTAGCTGCCGCATCTCATGCGGCTTGGAGAGGATATGACACAATCTGATTGGATGACGGTCAATAAAACCGGTCAGCTGGCGCGCTTGACAATTCTTAATGAACGTCACATGCTTACAAAAAGAGAACGATTATGAGCCAATCCACCTTTTTCGACACCCATGAATTCATCAAAGATGCCGTTGACGCCGGCTTTGAACCGGCCGCCGCTGAATTCTTTGCGCGGAAAGCCTCCAAAGCGCTCCAAACCGATCTCGCCACCAAAACCGATCTTGACGCGCTTGAAAGTCGGCTTCAAACTCAGATCGTAACCGCCAAGTTCGACCTCATGAAGTGGATCATCATGGCACTCATCGCCCAAGCCGGCCTCGTCGTCGCACTGGTCAAACTACTCTAACCGGCGCTCCCACGAGAAGCGCCCCTCCAAAGCTCGGAAACAGCAACATCACGGCAAGCCTCTTCTTATCCCTAATCCGTATTTCATGATTCTTAAGGCACGGGCGCTTCACTATGCCTCTAAGACCTCCTTCTGTCATCCTCGACCATATAAACTGGATCCCCGATCGGGGTCAGGGATGACGGAAAGAGACAGCGAATGCCGTCAACGCCTGTCCTGACCCTTCGACTTTAGGCGCGTGGCACCTTACCATGAGATAAAAATGGGGTGCCTCGCACCAATCCGTCATTCCCGACATCTTTAATCGGGAATCCAGAGTTTTTTGTTCCACCCGGGTCCGCATGAACGCAGGGTCAAAGAGGAGGAAACGATGAAGACTCAAATCGAAATCGTCAACATTACGTGGGAAGGTCCGCTGAGTCCTGATGGAGTAGAGAAGCATACAAGTAGTGGTGTGTACCAATATTACGGAGACCACCACGTTTATGGGTCGGATGTACTACTGTACATCGGACAGGCTACGAATTTGGCAGAGAGAATCAGTGGGCATCGCTTTGACAAATGGTGTGACCGAAATATCCAGATATATTTCGGCCCCGTAGAGCAAGATATGCTCGACAGAGTGGAGAAACTCCTGATATGCGCAAGTGCGCCTGCCCGTAACGGCCAACATGTTAAGGAACCTCTTGATGAGACTCTGGACGAGAGTCTGCTTAACCTGCTTATCCTGAATTGGGGGGCTTACAGGGGTTTACTCCCGGAAGTCTCAGGATACCGGTTTACAGACCACCTGTATAAGCTCTAGGTTTATAAGGAATGCGGGGTCTAAGCGGGCCGCCGCCGGCTCTTGGCGAGCCATTGCTTGATCACGCTCATGCTGTTGATTGCGAGTTTGACGACCCGTTTCCTGATCGCAAACACGAGCTTGATGACGCATACGCTACCACCTACCAGCACAGGAAAGAGAAACAAGATAGCCACCGGCAAGAAAATGGCCAGAATGATGACGGTTACCGCGCCAATGTCTTCGGCGATCGATAACACAGGATTGACCATTTCTTCGGTGGCCGTTTCTACTACCGTGTCTATTAAGACTTCTGACAGGGGGTCGGCCATTTCTTCGGAGGATAAGGGTGCTTTCAGTTTGATAGTTCCCTCGTTGAGTAGTCCCGCCGAACCGCCGCCGGCGATGGCAGCAAGACTCCATTGCAGGAGCGGGTTCATGTCGGCGACCATTGAGGCAGAGAGAACCGTTCCCGCGCCGACTACTAACGGCCTTTGGAGTTTGGCCACGCGATTACCTATAAAGGGAACCTTAGAAAGTCAGCGCCTGAAATCAATTCAACTCATAGAGCCTCTTCTCACCCACGGAGGCCGAGGGAGAGGGGGGCCAAGGAAATCTTCTATATAGTACGTTATCGTTCCCAGAATGATCACAAATATATCGATGAATACCCGAATGACGACGAAAGCCAATATCCAGAGAATGACTTTGCCTACACGTCCGAACATCACAAGTCCAACCGATTACCTAACGCCTGAAATATTTGACAGCCGAAGACATCGGAATTTACAATCGCTTTTTGGATTTTTTGAGGAAAGAGGTTTTCTATCATGTCCATGACGTATCGACAACCGTCGAATCTCAAGAGAAAACGAGACCACGGGTTTCGCAAGCGAATGAGCACCAAAAGCGGGAGAAGAATACTCGCCCGCCGTCGCCGAAAAGGCCGCTACCGCCTGACCGTATCCGATGAGTGACGTTTCCTCACGGTGCCCGCCGGTATTCTTGAAAAAAACAGAAGACTTCGAGCGAGTCAAACGGGAAGGAAAGCGCATTACGACGCGATTCTTTAACGTGGTTTCCTGCCCTTCCGGTCCCGGGAATCCCCGGGTCGGGATCGTGGTGGGGCGCCGGCTGGGCAATGCGGTGGTGCGGAACAGGGGGAAACGCATTTTTCGGGAATTGGTGAGACACACGTACCAGAATCTTTTGCAGGGCCATGATATTGTTGTGTTTCCGAAACGGCCGGCGCTGAAACTCAGGCATCAACATCTTTATGAAGCGTGGACAACGACCCTGATCAGCCAGGAGCTGATGTTTTCCCCTAACCCCTCCTGCCCCCCTTGTCAGGGGGGTGAGATGAGTGTGAAGAGATGCGTAAAATAGCGTTGTGGCTCATCATCGCGTACCAGAAAATCGTGTCTCCGTATTTGGGACCGCAGTGCCGCTTTGAACCAACCTGCTCACGCTATACCAGCGAAGCGATCACCCGGCACGGCCTGCTGCGAGGAGTGGGATTAGGGGTTTGCCGGCTTCTGAAGTGCCATCCCTTCCATCCGGGCGGGATTGATCCCGTTCCCTGATCTGATTTTTCCCTCTCCCCCTGGGAGAGAGCCTGCCCCGGACGCGCGCGATCCGGGGGTTAGGGTGAGAGTAAAGCTTCGCCGGGCCAAGTAAACGACGCAAAAAGCTTTATGGAAAAACGGATTCTCATATTCCTGGTCCTGTCGTTCGCCATCATTTTCAGTTTCGACTTTGTTCTGAAAGAACTGGGGCTGGTGCCGGTGTCGGAACCCCCGCTTGTTGAGGAGGGGCGAGAGGCCGCCACCTCCGGGGGTGAATCTCTCCCGCCCGAAGTCCGGGACGCCTCATCAAAGGCAAACGCCGCTGGCGACGAACTGACGCACCCTCACCCTACCCCTCTCCCGTCAAGGGAGAGGGAACTGGTTGAAGAAGTTGAGACTCCGTTATACCGGGTCGCGTTCACAAACCGGGGCGCGCAGATTCAAAGCTGGAAACTGAAGCAGTATCTGACGCAAGGCGACGACGATCCCCAACCCATCGAGTTTGTGTACCCGGAAGGACATTTTGCCGGTCCGGTGTCCATGCAGGTTGAAGATCCTGAAGTGAACGCCCTGCTCAACACCGGTCTGTTTGAAGTCAGCCGTGATTTTGAAACGCTTGATGAGGCCCACCCGACGGGCCACCTGACCTTTTCCTATCGAAACGAGGAAAAGGGCCTGCTTGTGGAAAAGGAATTCACTTTCAACCATGACTCATACCTGGTCGATACGTCCATTCGCGTCGAAGGCCTGGATGAGTCCGTGGCGGTCATGTTGGGCACCAACTTTGGAGTGGTGGAATGGGGGCAGGGGTTCATCGGCGCTCTGGGGCCGGCGTGGATGATCGACGGCACGTTGGAAAAGGAATCCCCGGACCCGGAAATCCGGCGGACGGGAGACCTGCGCTGGGCGGCCCTGCAGGACAAATATTTCATCAGCGTGATGATTCCCCAGGGGGCCCAAGGCGTCTTCGCGAAAACCGAAACCGAACACGTGGTGACCTCGGGCGTGGAGTTTCCGGTTGACGCCGAAGGGAGCCGGATCGCGTTTCAACTCTATGCCGGGCCCAAGCAATTCGATCTCATGCGATCGTTGGGCCACGACCTGGAAGATACCATCGATTTCGGCTGGTTCATTTACGGGAGTTGGAGCATCGTGAAAGCGGTAGCCAAGCCACTGTTCTACGTGCTGCGATTCGTCTATGACTACACCCAGAATTACGGCGTGGCGATCATTCTGTTAACCTGCGGCATCAAGCTGCTGTTCGTGCCCCTGCAATACAAGAGCTACAAATCCATGCAGGGCATGCAGAAAATTCAACCTAAGATCCAGGCCGTGCAGGCCAAGTTCAAAGATGATAAGGAACGGCTCAACCGGGAACTGATCAAGCTGTACAAGGAACACAAGGTCAATCCGGTGGGCGGGTGTGCGCCCATGCTGTTACAGATGCCCGTCTTCATCTCACTGTTTAACATTTTGTACATGACCGTGGACCTGCGGCAGGCCCCGTTCATGCTGTGGATTACGGATTTGTCGATCCCGGATCCCTTCTACGTGTTTCCGATCCTGATGGGCGCGTCGATGGTGCTCCAGCAGAAAATCATGCCTACCACCATGGACCCCACCCAAGCCAAGATGATGCTGTTGCTCCCGGTGTTTCTGACGTTTCTCTTTTTGAACTTCCCTGCGGGGCTGGTGATCTATTGGTTGACCAATAACGTGTTGACGATTCTCCAACAGGTAGTCACGGATCGGTTTATTTTAAGACCCGCACCGGCAAGTGGACCGGCACCGGCCACTGAGGATGCCTCCACGAAATCCGATAACGGAGAGCCGTCCAAAAAGAAGAAGGGGAAACCTTCACCCTAACCCTCTCCCAAAGGGAGAGGGAACGATGGGGTATGCACCAACATGCGGGTGAATAAGCCCACAACATTCGGCTGCGCTTCCTTCGACTTCGCGCTGTCGCGCTACGCTCAGGACAGGGTTTTCTCTCATGGGAAACTCGGTTGACGATACCATTTGTGCGATCGCCACTCCCGTGGGGGAAGGAGGAATCGGTATCGTTCGGATCAGCGGCGCCCACGCCATTGACATCGCCGCGCACGTCGTTCGTCCCCGCAACAAGCCGCCCCTGCAACAACTGGAAAGTCACCGCCTCTACTTGAGTGACGTCCTGTCCCCAAAATTCCCTCTCCCCTCGGCGGGAGAGGGCCAGGGTGAGGGGGAAAGTGAGGGCTCAGCTTCCCTCTCCCTCCTGGAGAGGGGAAGGGGCGAGGGTCCGACTTCTCCCCTCTCCACTCGGTGGGAGAGGGCCAGGGTGAGGGGGAAGGGTGAGGATCCGGCTCAGAGTGAAGAACCCCCCCCGGCCATAGACGAAGCCCTGGTCGTCATCATGCGCAAGCCGCGTTCGTATACAGGTGAAGACGTGGTGGAAATCCAGACGCACGGCGGGGCGTGGATCCTGCAGGCCACCTGCCACAGCCTGATCCAACACGGGGCCAGGCTGGCGCAACCCGGAGAGTTTACCAAGCGGGCGTTTCTGAACGGCCGTCTGGATCTCACCCAGGCCGAGGCCGTGCTGGATACGATTCAAGCCACGACCGCGCGGAGCCTGCAAGCTGCGCAATCCCTGATGCGCGGGGCACTCTCAAAGGAAGTCGATGCACTCCGCGAAAGATTGATTCGCGTGCTGGCGCACGTGGAAGCCGGGATGGATTTTGCCGAAGAGGATATTACCTTCATTCAAGCGGCTGAAGTGCAACAGGCTCTGACGGACACGCAACAGGCCGTCGAGCGGCTGATTGCGTCCTATGAGGAAGGCCGCCTGATTCGGGAAGGCATCAAAGTCGCCATCATCGGCCGGCCCAACGTAGGCAAATCAAGCCTGCTCAACGCGCTGCTGAAACTGGATCGCGCGATCGTGTCGGATCAACCCGGAACGACCCGCGACGTCATCGACGAGTCGCTGAACGTCCGAGGCATTCCTTTGCGTTTACTGGATACGGCGGGACTGCGACAAACACAGGACAGAATCGAAGGCGAAGGCATCCGTCGAACCGAAGACGCGATTGCCGAAGCCGACGTGCTACTCCTCGTGCTCGACGGCTCCGAGGGCGTGACGGACGAAGACCTCGCCGTGTTCAAAACATACGGCTCCCGACGACACCTCCTCGTGGTAAACAAAATGGACCTCCCCGAATCGAGGACGTTCGACACACGATCACTCCCTCTCCCCCCCGTGGGAGAGGGCCAGGGTGAGGGCTCCTCTTCCCTCTCCCCTCGGTGGGAGAGGGCCAGGGTGAGGGGGAAAGGTGAAACTCCGAGCCAAGGTGAAGGCGAAGCACCAAGCTTCATAAAAATATCCGCCAAAACCGGCGAGGGTTTTGATCAATTGACGTCGCTCATTCACAGCGTTTGTCTCAAGGAAAGCTTGGAAGCGGCCCCATCCGTGCTCGTGACGCGCCTGCGACACAAGGCCAGCCTGGAGCAAGCGCACCGCGCCGTGGAAGAGGCCATGCTATCGCTCGAACGAAAAGAGTCAGGAGAATGCGTAGCCCTGGACATCCGAGCCGCACTCGATGCCCTGGGAGAAATCACCGGCGCCGTCAGCACCGAGTATATTCTTGACCGTATATTCCAATATTTCTGTATTGGGAAGTAAGAGGATTTATATACTTGCTCGCACGTCGATCCCATTGCTCGTGAAGGAAAGAAAGTTGGAGAAGTCTTGCTTGTCAGTTTTTCAAGTCTGCGAGTTCCCCATGAACTATACCGAGTTCCCCATTCGTCATTCCTGCGAAAGCAGGAATCCAGAAAATTAAAATGATAAAAAAACAACCGGCGGTCTATATCTTGGCAAGCAAGCGTAACGGCATTCTCTATACAGGAGTTACCGCCGATTTGCTCGGTCGCGTGTGGGAACATAAAAATGATGCTATAGAAGGCTTTACCAAAAAATACAGCGTGCATAGGTTGGTCTATTTTGAGCGGCATGAGACTATGCCATTGGCCATTGAACGAGAAAAACAGATCAAAAAATGGAAACGAAAATAGAAGCAGGAACTTATAGAAGAGCAGAATCCTACTTGGAAGGATTTGTATGAGGAGGCTATTTGACGGGGATTCCTGCTGTTACAGAGAATCTCTCGTTCCGACTATCGTCTCCACGCCAAGGGATGAAAAGAAAGAGAAAATCCCTGGATTCCTGCTTTCGCAGGAATGACGGATTAGGTAATTATATTTATGTCGATTCAACGTGATATCATCGTTATCGGCGGCGGGCATGCCGGGTGTGAGGCGGCGTTGGCTGGGGCCAGGATGGGGTGCCAGGTGCTGCTGCTGACCATTGATCAGGACAGGATCGCGCATATGCCGTGTAATCCCGCGGTGGGCGGGATCGGTAAGGGGCATCTGGTGAAGGAAGTCGATGCGCTGGGCGGGGAAATCGGCCACAATACGGATAAGGCGGGCATTCAGTTCCGCATGCTGAACACGAGGAAAGGGCCTGCGGTGCGGGCTACGCGCGTCCAGTGCGATAAGACCCTGTATCGAAAGGCCATGCGGGCTACGCTGGCGCACCAGCCCAACCTTGAGATCGTGTCGGGGACGGCCGATCGCCTGTTGACGAAAGGCGGCGCAATCTGCGGGCTGGTGACGGATTCCGGGGAGACGGTCCACGCAAAGGCGGTCATTATCACCTCCGGCACGTTCTTGAAGGGGTTGATCCATATCGGCATGAGCCACATGCCCGGCGGCCGGGCCGGAGAGGCGCCGGCGGAACATCTTTCGGATTGCATGCGGGATTTCGGCTTTGAAGTGGGCCGCTTGAAAACCGGCACGCCTCCGCGCCTGCACCGGGACACGATTGATTTCGGCGTGATGGGCAAACAGCTTGGCGACGTGCCGCCTCGCCCGTTTTCGTTGCGGACGTCGCGCATCACGAATCCGCAAATCTCTTGCCATCTCACGTACACCAATGAACGCACGCATGACATCATCCGCCACAACCTCGACCGGTCCCCGATGTATATGGGAGTGATTGATTCCACCGGGCCGCGGTATTGTCCGTCCATCGAGGACAAGGTCGTGCGATTTCAGGATAAAACCCAACACCAGATTTTCGTGGAACCCGAGGAACTGGATTCCCCGTCTTTCTATCCCAATGGCATCTCGACCAGCCTGCCGGTGGATGTGCAGGCCGCCGTACTGAAGACCATCCCCGGCCTCGAACGTGCCCAAATGCTGAAGCCCGGCTATGCGATCGAATACGACTACTTTCCGCCGTACCAGCTCCACCAAACTCTGGAAACCAAAAACGTGGAGGGGCTGTATCATGCGGGCCAGATCAACGGGACATCAGGGTATGAAGAGGCTGCGGCCCAAGGTATCATGGCCGGGATCAATGCGGCCCTGCAGGTCAAGGGGGAGCCACCGCTGATCCTGGACCGCTCTCAGGCCTATATCGGCGTGCTGATCGACGATCTCATTACCAAGGACGCCAGGGAGCCGTATAGGATGTTCACTTCGCGGGCGGAATACCGGCTCCTGTTGCGCGAGGACAATGCGGATCAACGCCTGATGGAAACCGGGCACCGGCTGGGCTTGGTTTCAGATGATTTGCATGAAAAATTCCAAGAAAAACAACAGGTTGTGGAAAAAGAAAAGCACCGCCTGTCTGAGAACCGGCTTCCATGGACGCCTGAACAGGTCAAACGGTGGACCAAAGTAGAGCCAAAATTACCCGATCCCGGCGCTACGCTTGCGCAATTGCTCAAGCGCCCGGAACTGAACTATGCTAGGTTGATGGAGATCGCTGGCGAAGGTGATCCGGTCAGCATGGAAATCGCCGAACTCGTTGAAATTGCAATAAAATATGATGGATATATCAAACGGCAACTCGAACAGATTGAGAAATTTCAGAAATTGGAAGGGAAAAATATTCCCGCGACCTTCAGGTATGACCGGGTGACCGGGTTTTCCAACGAGGTTGCCGAAAAGTTGTCAAAAGTCAGACCCGCCACCGTAGGGCAGGCTTCGAGAATCTCCGGCATGACCCCCGCAGCCATTTCCCTATTGCTTGTGGCCCTGGAACGATTCCAGAGGTCGGCGAACGTCGCCTGAATATTTCATTCGTTTCCTGAAAATCCCCTTCCAATCCGTCATCCCTGTATGTGTTCACTCATTCGTTGACAGAATAGAGGGACTGATCCCTGGAATAATGCTTGCTTTTTCTTTCGGTCATTCTTGCGAACGCGAGAATCCAGGGTTGTTGTCGTTGCGAGCGAAGGACAAACAAAGACACTGGATCCTCGATTAAAGATGTCAAGGATGACAGAAGGAGACAATGAAATTGTCAACGAATGACTGAACACATACAGGGATGACGGAAGTGGGGGCATTGGAATGTTCCACGTGGAACAATGATGAAAACCGAACAGCTTGAAGAACTCTTTCGCAAAGGATTTGCGGCCATGCAGATGGCCCATTCCAATGAGACGATCGACAAATTTATGTTTTATTTACAAGAGGTTATGAAATGGAATGAGAAAACGAACCTCACTGGACACAAGCGGGAAGAGGAGATAATCGGGAACCTGTTTATCGACTCCCTGATCGGTTCCAGGGCGTTATCGACGGATGCAGTCTGTTCGATACTGGATATTGGAACCGGAGCCGGGTTTCCCGGGATTCCTATAGGCATCGTCTTTCCGCAACACAGCATCACTTTGCTCGAACCGAATTTGAAGAAAGTGGCGTTTCTGCACCATATGATCGGTTCACTCAAGTTGAGAAACGTTCGCGTGGAACCGTATCGGATCGAACAGTTTTCAGAGCAACCGGAATTTCATGAAAAATTTGATTGGGTGTTCATGAAAGCATTGAGATTCGACGCTGGTTTGGCCTATGTTACGCAGGTACTGTCGGCATCGGGGAAATGTGTGTGTTTCCGAGCCGATCCGCTGCCACCGGATTGTGTGCCGAAAAGGTTTTCCGTGGTCAATGACGTGCCTTACGAATTACCGTTCGGGTTGGGGAAAAGGACCCTCAGTATTATAGAAAAAGCAGATTCTTCGCTTCGCTCGGAATTGTAGCTGTTCAGTCATTTCCTTCGACTTCGCGCTGCCGCGCTACGCTCAGGATGAACGGAAGGGGATACTCCGTTCGCCCTGAGCGTAAGGCGCCGCGCGCCTGGAGTCGAAGGGTCAGGACATGAGTTAGCGGTTTCAGTCGATGGGTTGAGGAGGCACCATCTGGAAGAACACGAACCAGTTGTCATCCTGAGCTTGTCCTGAGCGTAGCGATAGCGAAGTCGAAGTGAATGACTGAACACATCCAAGAATGACCAATGATTCGGAAATTGTTCCACGTGGAACATCGTGACGAGAGAACACCGCCAATGAATAAAATCGTCGCCATAGCGAATCAGAAAGGCGGGGTCGGGAAAACGACGACCTCCGTCAACCTGGCGGCCGGCTTGGCGCTGTGTGGAGAGAAAATCCTGCTGGTCGATATGGACCCGCAGGCCAATGCCACCAGCGGGGTTGGCGTCGAGCAGCCGGCGCAAACGCTGTATGATTGTCTGTTCAAAGACGTTCCGCCGGCCGAATCGATTATGCCCACTGCCGTCTCGCCGTTGGAGCTGTTACCCTCCGGCCCCGACCTTGCCGGAGCAGAAATCGAATTGGCCGGGGTCGCGCATCGAGAGGAACGATTAAAGCAGGTTCTCTCGACAATTTCCAATCAGTACGATTTTATCATTCTGGATTGTCCGCCGGCCCTTGGGCTCCTGACGGTGAATGCGCTGACAGCGGCACAATCGGTGCTGATCCCGGTTCAAAGTGAATATTATGCCATGGAGGGCTTGGGAAGGTTGATGGAGACGATCGAGAGGATACGCGGTAGCCTGAACCAGGACTTGTCGATCGAGGGGATTCTTTTGACAATGTGTGACACCAGACTCACCCTTTCCAGGCAGGTTTCGGAGGAAGTCAGAAAATTTTTCCCCGAGAAAGTCTACAGATCGGTCATCCCGAGAAACGTGGCCTTGGCCGAGGCCCCGAGTTATGGGCGCCCAGGGCTGCTCTACAATTCAGCGTCCATAGGCGCCAGGGCCTATATGGATTTGGCAAAGGAGTTTTTGGCGAATGGAAAAGAAAGCACTCGGTAAAGGCCTGGCAGCCCTTTTGCCGGAGGGTGAGTCACGGGAGACCGGGCAAACGGTTCACCTGATTCCCCTGACGCAGATCCTGCCGAACAGGTATCAGCCCAGAAAAACGTTTGTCGAAGGCGAACTCCAGGAATTGGTGGAATCCGTCAGGCAGCACGGGATTCTTCAGCCTGTCCTTGTGAGACGAAAGGGCGAAAACTCCTATGAACTCATTGCAGGGGAACGGCGGTTCCGCGCGGCCACCTTGGCGAAACTGCCGGCTGTGCCCGCGGTGATCAGAAAATCGAGCGACGAGGAATCTACGATATTATCACTAATTGAAAATATTCAAAGAAGCAATTTGAATCCGGTTGAAGAAGCCAAAGCCTATCGTCAATTGATCGATGAGTTCGGGGTGACCCAGGAAATCGTGGCCGAGCGGGTCGGGCGCGACCGGGCTTCGGTCGCCAATATCTGCAGAATTCTCGCCTTACCCACGGAAGTGCAGGACATGGTGGCTTCCGGGCAATTGACATTGGGTCACGCAAAAGTCATTCTAGGCACAAAAAATTCCGGAGACCGCTTGACCCTGGCGAAGCGAATTCTTCGAGACCAGCTTTCCGTCAGACAGGTCGAGCAATTGATCAAAAAACGGCCAGGAAAGGCGAGGGCCCGGCGAACGGCCGGACAATCACTCCATGCCGAGGTGGAAGACCGCCTCCGAAAACACTTGGGAACCAAAGTCGTGATTCGCTCGAAACAACAGAAGGGTGAAGTGATACTCAGTTATTATTCCCAGGAGGATTTGACGAGA
This sequence comes from Nitrospira sp. SB0677_bin_15, assembly GCA_009842645.1. Classification (GTDB taxonomy): domain Bacteria; phylum Nitrospirota; class Nitrospiria; order Nitrospirales; family UBA8639; genus Bin75. Next base: position 22,475 of record VYFB01000040.1, read on the forward strand.
ATTGTGGACGTAATTTTATCATAAGGAACCTCTGAGTTATTGTGACAGCGGGATGCCGGGCAAGGCGTCCCGGAGCGAAACCTGAGGCTTATCAGAGAGATAGGTGAAGGTTGAGCGAGGACACAACGCAGCCATGCGCCCGATAGTGCAGTAAATCGGAGGTTCCATAACCATCCAACGGGGCCATAGGGGGGACCTGTGTGTCCCCCATCTCCTGATCCGGTCCCGGTAGAGAGAGGGCATTCTTATGTGGGGAACATCTGACCAAAATGACAAAAAATGGCAAACGATTGTGGAGGAAGGCTCCTACACGTTTCTTGGAAAAGGTGTGGACTTCAAAGGAAAAGCCAAATTCGACGGCAGCGTCCGAATCGACGGCCTGTTCGACGGCCAGATTTTTTCACAGGATACCCTGGTGATTGGTGAACAGGGAATCGTAAAAGGCGAGATCACCTGTGAAACCCTTATCTGTAGCGGAAAGATCGAAGGAAATATTGTTGCTTCCCAAAAAATCCAATTACTGAAACCGGCCGTGCTGGTCGGCAGCATTCGCACTCCCTCTTTTTCAGTGGAAGAGGGAGTCCTGTACCAGGGCACGTGCGATATGGGTGCCAGCGGAATAGATGTCGTCCCCTCGCCATCGGCCGAGGTCGAAAAGGTCCCACATGCCGTCTGAGCCCACTGAGCTCAACACAGCCGGCCCCGTCGCGTCCAAACCAACGGTCCTGCTCGGAATGAGCGGGGGCGTCGATAGCTCTGTCGCCGCGTTACTGCTGACGGAGCAGGGCTATGACGTGCAAGGGGTGACGCTGCAAGTGTGGGAACCGGAAGATGCAGACGCCGTGGTCACGAAAAAATGGGAAGAGCGGGGCTGCTGCAAAGTCGGCTTGGCCCGGCACGTGGCGCAGCGATTAGGCATTCCGCATGAAGTGGTCGATACCCGCGAGACCTTTCGCAAAAACGTCGTGGACGATTTTATAGACGGCTATTTGGGTGGAACTACCCCCAATCCATGTGTGCGATGCAATGAGCGAGTGAAGTTCGGAATGTTGTACCAACTGGCGAAAGCCCGCGGGATCGACTTCGTGGCTTCCGGGCATTATGCCCGGGTGTTACCGGTCGATGAGGGGGTCGGCCTGTTTCGCGGCGCCGACGGCAAAAAGGAGCAATCCTATTTTTTGTACAGGCTCCCTGCGGCCTGGCTTCCTCATATCCTGTTTCCCGTGGGGCATCTTCAAAAAACCGAGGTGTGGGCGCGTGCAGAAGAACTGGACCTGCCGGCCGATGAAATGAAAGAAAGCCAGGAAATCTGTTTTGTCACCCAAGGCGATTATCGCACGTTTTTAGCTGCGGAAGCGCCGCAGGCCCTCCGGCCAGGCCCGTTCCTCGATCCCGAAGGCCGCAAAATCGGAGAGCATCGCGGCATTGCCTTTTATACACCCGGACAACGTAAAGGGTTGGGCATTGCAGTGGGCGAACGCCTCTACGTCAAAGAAGTGAACCCCGAAACCAACGCGGTCGTCCTGGGACGAACGGAAGACCTGGCCCGGCAAACCTGCACGGTTCAGGATGTGAATTGGTTGGCTGATGCCTTGCCCGAAACCCTGGATCACGTGGACATCAAATACCGCTATGCATCCCCGCCAGTCTCCGGCCGCGTTCGTCAGCAGACCGCGGGCACCCTCTCCATCGAATTCGCAGAACCGCAACACGCCCTCAGTCCCGGCCAGTCACTCGTCCTCTATCAAGGCAACCGCGTCCTGGGCGGCGGAATCATCCAACCATTCGAGGGCCAACCGACTTCGATGGCATCACGGGAAATGCCAAAAAGCTCCAGCCCCACCTGCGCTTGAACGCTTCTTCTCCAGGCTAACGATCGAACACCAGTTCCGGCACCACCATCTCCCAGGTGTCACATCTGGCTACGTCCCTGTACTCTGGCGCCGATGCCTCGCGGTTCCAGACCACGATGGCGAGAACCGTCGCGGCGCTGCAACGCGTCCCCGGTGGGGATCGGAAGTTGTTGGCAAGCCTCCCAACTACCATTCCCGATTGGTTCAGCAATTCCCACCGTCCCTTTTCGTTTACCCTCGCTTTCAACGGATCGTCTGGCGACAGAGCGGCAATGGCACGATGCACCGGATGGTCGCCGCCGTGACGTCCCGCGAAACCCAGATCGATTTCGTTCAGATCGGGTCGTCGATATTGGCGGGCGAGTTCCGGAGTTGCCGGAGGGATTTTGGCGGGTTCGCGACGCAGCACAGCGGGGCTGTCCCGCAAGGCATCCTGGAGCGGGTGCGACCCTGAAAAACTTGCGAGAGCGAGGGTTTGCCGGGCTCGGGTCACGGCAACGTAGTAGAGCCGTCTCGGGGAGTCCGGGTCCTCGTCATGATCGACGCGCTCCCAGCCTCCATCGAGCACGGCCACGTGGTCGAACTCCAATCCCTTGGCGCTGTGCGCGGTCAACAGCAGCAGCCCGCGCTGGCGCCGCCGTATCTCCCGCCCCCACTCGGCCAGCCACTCGATGAAGTGGTCTACCGGCATTTCCGCGCCTCCGGTTTCCAATACGTACTCGTCCACGGCTTCCCGCAGCAGTTCGATCCAGGGACCCGGGGAAGCTGTATCCAACCAAGCGCGGAGGGTTGCCCCGTCCACCAAGCGCGTATTGCGTCCATGCAGCGATTCAACAAGTGCCCGGGTTTCACGCAGGCGCCAGAATCTCGGAATGTCTTCGTTTGCCATCTGCGCCGGGATACCATGGGCTTCACAGAATGCGCGCACCGGGTTCAGATACTCCCATTCGCGTGCGATCACTGCACACGTGGACCAGTTCCAATTCGGTGAAAAGGCGGCGAGGCGCTGCAACTCCGTCATCGCCACTCGCGCTTGCGAGATCGAGTCCTGCTGCGCCGGTAGAATCTGCACCCGGCCCTGAGCAACCGGGTCCAACTCCCGCCAAGCGCCACCGGGCGAATCTTTCTCTCGTGCCCGGTTGATGCGGATGGGATGTCCGGTCTTCATCCGTTGTAGAGACGGTTCGATCAATGCGTTGGCTGCTGAAATAATGTGTCCGGTGGAACGGTAGTTGTCGGTCAGATAGATGGGTTTCGACCTGTAATCTGCTTCGAAACGACGAATGAACTCAACCGAAGCGCCAGTGAAAGCGTAGATATTCTGATCGTCGTCGCCTACTGCAAAGAGGGTGAGCTTGCGATCCTCATCGTTCAAGGTGCGTCCGGCCAAGGCCGAGATTAACTCGTATTGGTCCGCACCGATGTCTTGGTATTCATCTACGAGTATCCAGCGGAAACCTGCAAGAAGCCGTTCCCGCTGATCGTCTGCCTCCTCCGGTTCCAGCCCCTCGCCGCGCAACAGTGCCACTGCTTGACGCAACACTTCCCTGAATGCCTGGTCGTCAAGCTGCCGCCTTTCTCGTTCTTGAAAACTGACGCCGGCTAGCCGCATGGCCAAGCCGTGACAGGTGAGTACGGTTATCCCGCGAGCGTCGTTGCCGATCAAGTCCCCGAGGCGGCGTCGGATCTCAACGGCCGCGTGCCGGTTGTAGGCCAGGGCCAGGATGCTGCGTGGGTTCTCGCGTCTTGCACGTACCAGGTAGGTGATACGATGCACCAGCACCCGGGTTTTGCCGGAGCCGGGGCCGGCGAGCACCAGCACGTTTGTCTGGTCCCGATCATCCGTGACGATGCGTTGCTGGATCGGATTCTTCAGACTCTCGACAATGGCTCGCCACGATTCGGGAGTGGTCTGCCGTTCGATTTCCTTGAGCCGATCCGGCAGCCAGCGATGAAGGAAAAGTTCTTCCTTCAGGCTGAAGTAGTCCATAATCAGACGCAGGGCGTCGGCCATGGCATCGAGACCCCGCCGGGCAAATTCCACCATCACGTGGATCTGCCTCACCTGTCCCTGGTAATGGAGCTTGAGCGGCTGGAAGTCCTTGACGGCGAAACCGCGTCTTGGCGTCTCCTGTACAAGACGGATGGTCATGGCCGGGCGGAATACCGCCAGCCTCTTGTGAAGGCGAATGATCTCCTGATCGTGTAACCAGAGGAGAGCGTGGTTCAGCAGTTTCTGCGGATTCCGGACGCTGCTCTTCAGAATGATGTCGGACGTGAGCGCGTCCAAGAGTTTGCCATGGGTAGTTTCGGCCAGCAGGTCCGTGCCCCGTGTCCTGGGCGGCAGGCAGGCGAGTAAGTGATCCAGAAGAAGCTTCGCCCCTTCACGCCGCCGCGCCGCGATCTCCTCCAACGCCGACCATTCACGCTGTAGCGTTACCCGCACTGTTTCCATATCCTGCTGTCGCACATCAAAGCTACCAATGCCGCTCTCCTCACCCCGACCGTCATGGGCGATGCTCCGGAGAATGCGCCAAAGCTTTTCCGGCAGCGGATCGGTCAAACCCGAATCTCGCAGGGTTTGCGCGGCGACTCGCAAATGCAGGATGGACGTATCTCCTTTGCTCATGTCAGGCGCCGCTTGGCGAAGGTGCTCGATCAGGGCGATCTCCAATTCCACTGCCTCATTAAAGCGTTTCTGCGAACTGCGCGCTACTCCCTCGTGGACAAAGGCGGTCAGCGCCGTATCATTGCGGGCGATGCCCAATTGCTCCAGGTCATGCAGGGCGCCGCGTACCTCTTCAGGGCTCAAGCCCGAGACCCCCATCAACTCGTCGGTGGAGATGCCTTCATCCGGGTCCGCGTCGATCAGGGTCTCGGCGATGGTCAGCAATTTGCGCCGATAGACGTCCGCCATGTCTGTTCTTTCCAGCCTGGCGCGCGCCTCCTCTACGGAGTTCACCATCAAAGACGAAGGAAGCACCTGCACCCGGTTTTCATGCCGCTTCAGCAGTCCCGCTTCCTCCAGCCAGGCGATGGCGGTTCGCACGCGAGTATCATCGGTGGCCGAGTCCCGCTCGAACACTTTCTCCTCGTCCTCTACGAGGATCTCGCCCGCAGTGGCTACGACCTCACCGTCCGGACGCTTCTTCCTGTCCAGGTTGCGCAGCGCCCGCAGCACGACTTGGATCTCCCGCCGGGTCAACCGTGAACGCGCCGACATGCCAAACTGTCTTTCCACGTCGTCTGTCGCATAAAGCAGCACACAACGGGCCGTTTGCGAGTCGCGTCCGGCCCGGCCTGCCTCCTGCAGGTAATTCTCCAGCGATCCCGGGATGTCAGCGTGGAGCACCAGCCGCACGTCCGGCTTGTCGATACCCATGCCGAAGGCATTGGTGGCCACAATCACGCGGAGTTCGCCGTCGATAAAGCGTTGCTGGACGTTTTTCTTGGTTTCAGGTGGCAGCTTGGCGTGGAAGTAGTCAGCCGCGACGCCTTTCATCCGGAGGAACTCCGCCACCTCTTCGGTCTGCCGGCGAGTTGCGCAGTAGACGATGGCGCCTCCGGGGATGTCCGGTGGCAGGTCAGACATGAGGATCTGGTGGAGGTGGGTAAGTTTCTCCCCTCCCGTTGTCGGCACCACCAGAAAATCCAGGTTTGTGCGCTGGGCACCGCCGTCGAAGACCTTCAATCCGATACCAAGTTCATCCCGGAAATGTTGCCGGATATCCTCTTTGACTTCGGGCTTGGCAGTCGCGGTCAGGCACAGCACCGGCGGTGTCGACGCAGATCCCGCGTTTTCGCGGATAAAGCGCCCCACGTAGCGGTAATCTGGCCGAAAGTCGTGTCCCCACTTTGAGAGGCAATGGGCCTCGTCCAGCACCCAAGCCCCGATCTCGCGCTGATTCAGCACTCGGACCAGAGACCGGCTGCGGAGCTGCTCCGGCGAGACGATGAGGATGCCCGCGTCCCCGAGTCGGACCCGGTCGAGCGCATCAACCCGCTCGGGCATTGACAGCAGCCCGTTGATGGCGACGCACGACCCGATGCCGCGAGCTTCCAGCCCGGCTACCTGATCTGCCATAAGTGCAACCAAGGGTGAAATCACCACCGTCAAGGCGCTGGTCTTGTCGTAGCGGGATAGGGCTGGGATCTGGTAGCAGAGCGACTTGCCGGTGCCGGTAGGCAGAATCCCCAGCACGTGCTCCCCGGTCATTGCCGCCTCGACGATGGCCTGCTGCATGGGCCGTCCGTCCTCGTCCGCCGGCTCCGGGCGGAAGCCGGGAAAACCGAACCAACGTTTCAGCTCCTTGCGGGCGTTGTGCCTTTCCTGACACCAATCGCATGAGAGGTCGCCGCAGGCGGTGTCCCGCAGTCGGCGAACCAGTCTTCCCGCGTCCGGGAATTGGTGGCGTACCCAGGGTGGCATGACCGAGTTGCCTCCGGATACCGACAGCCACGCCAGCGCATAGGCCATGGCCCAACCATGGCAGGCTGTGTCCGTCAGGATTTCGCGGCCGTATGTCAGACAGACGTTGCCCGTTAGCAGGTTCCTGATCGCCGTGTGGGCCTCGGCGTCCGCCGGCCGTTGCGACCGCCGCAGGGTAGAGAAAAAGATGCCGAAACCAGATTTTTCATTCTCTGAGAAGGCGTTGTTTGCATTCTCTGCTGTGGTGAGCCAGTGCCAAGCCAGCAGACGATCCGGTGCGTTCCGCGTAATGTCTTGTAAGACGCGCCACTGGTCATGGAAGACTTCCAGCGTGAGACGGGCATCAAGCTCCGGGTCGTTCAATCGTCCTCGCTTCAATTGTCCGTCCTGATAGTGTTTGACGAGGTGGTGATAAGGATGGCGGGGAAAGGCGAGGGGATTCAGTTTCAGCGTATCCACCGCCGGCAGCGTCAACACCCGGAGGTCCGATCTCGCCGCAGCCAGATGGAGCAGATCAAAGGCGATCAGGTTATGGCCGAGCAGAAAGTCTGCGTCAGCAGCGAAGTCGTCGAGCTTCGCCAATGCTGCGGCCAAATCTCCACCGCGGAAGATCAAAGGTTGATCGCTATCCGAGCGCACTGCGGCGAAGGCGTGGATGCGACGATCCCGAATACCGACTTCAAGATCCAATGAGAGGCAACGGGGAGAAAAACTTGCATTTGGCATTTGCCACCAGGGTTACGCTATCCTATACTTCGGTCTTTCCTTGTGTCAGGGGGAGATCATTGCTGCGAAAGAGCAGGTATTTTTGATAGAATAGGCGCGAGTGAATTGGCTAAAAAGGCTGTCATCTTATGAGTGCCATTGTCAAAGGCAAGTGTATGATGCCTTCAGAGAAGCTGGCGTGAGTGAGGAAAAATCCACCGAGGCTGCCAAAGCTATTGCTGATTTTGACACACGCTTCGCTAAACTCGAGCCGGAACTCTTGAAGCTCAGGGCTGATCTCTTGGTTTTGAAGTGGATGGTTGGCTTGGTTATCGTCGCTGAGGTATTGCCTCTTCTGAAAACGCTTTTCGCGTAGTTGCTTGAATCACTCGCGCAGGCTGCCTGAGTTGTCTCCAGTGAACCCACGCAAGTAGCGCCGTATCCCGGCAGGACTCAAGATTCGGGACATGCCTGTGCAGCACCTGCAAGATGGCCTATGAGGCTATCCCTGCCCACCAGCGCGGAAGCAAACTGCGAAAGACGAGAAAACTGCTTAGGGTATGATAGCGAGCAGACCTTCGAGACGAACGCTAGAGACACCGGCCGTCCACTAGGGCGTCAGCCGTCGGGCTGTTTTGAGGAATTATGTATTTAATTTGGCAAGATTGTTAGCAGTTGTAGGTCGGGTTAGCCG
>VYFB01000079.1 GCA_009842645.1 Nitrospira sp. SB0677_bin_15
AGCCAATACAGTGTCTTATTTCTTAGTGATAAGACACTTCGAGCAACAAGAATGTCGCTGGGAGACGTGGCTGGGTAAGGAAGGGGTTACGTGGCGCGTGTCCAGGGCGGATTTGCCGTCCGGATCAAAAAAAATTCCATGGCCTTCACCACGTCGGCAAAGGCGTCGAAATTGGCAGGTTTGGTCAAATAACAATTCGCGTGAAGATCATAGGCATTGGTAATATCTTGCGGATTTTGCGAAGAGGTGAGGATAATCACTGGAATCTCCTTCAGCATCTCGTCACGTTTTACGAACCGCAACACTTCAACGCCGCTTTTTTTCGGCAGGTTCAGGTCAAGGACAATAAGCCGTGGAATGGTATCCCGTTTTCTTGTTTCCAAAAAATGTATGGCTTCGACCCCATCATGTGCAACGTACATGGTCGGTTCTATGGAGGATGTTTTGATTGCCTCCTCTATCAGGCGAATGTCTCCGGGATTATCTTCCACGAGCAAAATGGTGGGGTCTTGTTGCATTGATGGTCCTCGGTGTTTGTCCTTCTTTGACTTCTAAGCAATATTCAAATGTTGTGCCAAGGCTTCATTCGCTGAAAAACTATAAATATCTTTTAAATTCAACGTGTTGCGACTCTATTTTTATTGAAGAAATTCCGTTGCTTGTCTCATAACGTCTTATGGGTGTCTTATGTATGAGACCCCAAGGAGATTCGGTCTATGAGAGATCCTGTTTGGAAACGTTCAAATCATTCAACCAGCGATAGAGGGTGGCACGACTGATGCCTAGCAGTTGAGCCGCCTTCATTCGATTGCCGTTGGCCTCTTTGAGGACGTTTACAAGACGTGTCCGGTCCTTGGGGTTCTTGGGGGCCGTGGCCGCTTCCGAAACGGGAAGACCGCTTTTGAGGATCTCCGGTGGAAAATGCCGTAGCTGGATGGTATCTCCTTCGCATTGGAGGACGGCATATTCAATCACGCTTTTCATCTCGCGAATGTTGCCTGGCCAGTGATACCGGGTCAGGCGTTGCAAGGCCTCGGCGCTGATGTCTTGCACGAACGGTTTTCTCATCGCCTGGCGGCATTGGCTGACAAACGCCCAAATCAACAAGGAAATATCTTCTTTTCGTTCCCGAAGCGGAGGCAGATGAATACGTCCCACCCGAATGCGGTACAGCAGGTCGGCCCGGAAGGTATTGTGGGCCACCTGTTCCTGTAAGTCGTGATGCGTCGCACAGATAATGCGAACGTCCACCTTTCTGGGTTGAGATTCGCCCAGCCGGGTAATTTCTTTTTCCTGGAGCACTCTGAGCAAATTGACCTGGACCGGAGCCGGCATGTCGCCGATTTCATCCAGGAAAATTGTCCCCCCTTGCGTGGCTTCAAAGAATCCCCTGTGGTCGCTGTCGGCTCCGGTAAAGGCTCCTTTCTTGTGACCGAATAATTGACTGCCCAACAGGGATTCGGTCAATCCGCCGCAATTTACCGCGAGAAAGGGTTTGTTTTTTCTTGGGCTTGAATCATGCAGTGCCCGGGCGACGAGTTCCTTGCCCGTCCCGGTTTCCCCTTCGATGATGACTGTAGATTCGACTTGGGCAAGATTGCGTATCTGCCGGTACACGTCCTGCATGGACCGGCACTTTCCGATCAAATCGGGAAAGTCGGATTTCAGTTGTTTGCGGAGCACGTGAATTTCCGTGACGTCATAGAGAAAAAACATTTTGGCCTGCGTGTCACGGGGGTCATCGTGGATATCAATTTCCAGCCAACGCGGGGAATGGTCCGGGGTCGTGAAATGGACGACGCATTTTTTCCGTTCATCCTGCTGCATGAGACGTTCCAGGGCGCGGACGTCCTGATCTGCAAACCCCACGACGTCCTGCCAGGTTTGGCCTTCAGGGATCTTCCCTTTTTTTCCCAATAACCGAAGGGCGGAAATGCTCATGTGGAGAATCCGGCCTTCGGGACTGAGCAAAATCGTCCCGATATGCAGTTGATTAAGAATGGAATGGAGATCTTCGGCGCTTTTTTGGAGACGGGTATTTGCAGCTTCCAATTCGGCCTGGATGCGTTTTCTTTCGATCGCATAGTCGATGGCCCGGATCAGGATGTCCTCATCCACTTGGCCTTTGATCAGATAATCCTGCGCTCCTTCTCGAACTGCCTGGATCGCAATTTTCCGGTCATTCAGGCCAGTCAGCAGGATTTGTGGGAGTAACGGATAGTCCGCGGCGAGTTTCCGGAACGTGTCCAACCCGTGGCTGTCGGGTAAGGAAAGATCCACCAGGGCGACGTCCACGTTGTGTTCTTTCAAGCGATCATAGGTCTGCCGAAAGGATTCGGCCGTGACGACGGTGAAGGACCGGCCTTGAAGGTCCTGCAAGAATTCCTGAATCAGGCGGGCATCGCCGGGGTGATCTTCTACTAAGAGAATGGTCGTTACGTTCATGAACGCTCCGGTTCTTCACCAGAAGACGATTGAAGCTCCCGGAGGAATCAGCCGTTTATGGCAGGCCCCACGGTCTCTCGATGGGTCGTCAGGGTGAAATAAAAGATCGATCCTTTGCCGAGGGTGGATTCCACCCGGATGGTTCCGCCGTATTTTTCGACGATTCTCTTGCAGATGGCCAGGCCGACACCCGTGCCCGGGTAGTCGCTTGAACCGTGCAATCGTTGAAAGATCGAAAAGATGCGATCGAGTTGATCGTCAGGGATTCCGACTCCATTGTCGCGGACTGAAAATTCCCATCCCTTCGGGAGTGCTTTCGCCCCCACGTGAATCCTGGCAGGAGCGTCTCCCTGAAACTTCAGCGCGTTGCCGATCAGGTTTTGGAGAAGTTGCGTCAGGTGCGTCGGGTTGGCATGGACAATGGGAAGCGGGTCATGGGTCACTTTCGCGTGACGTTCACGGATGGACGCGGAGAGATTATTCAAAACCTGTCGAAATACGATTTCACTGTCGGTTTTTTCAAGGGACTTGTTCTCCGAGCCGACTCGGGAATATTCCAGCAGGTCACGGATGAGTCGTTGCATGCGGGTGGCGCCATCCACGGCGTACCCGATAAATTCATCGGCGTCTTTGTCGAGTTTTCCCTGATAGCGTTTGCCCAATAACTGGGTATAGCTCGCCACCATCCGAAGCGGTTCTTGCAGGTCGTGAGACGCCACGTAGGCAAACTGCTGGAGTTCCGCGTTGGATTGGGCCAATTCCCGTGTCTTGTGTGCCAATTCGGCTTCCTGTTGTTTTTGTTGGGTAATATCCGTTTGAATCCCAATGAAATGCGTGAGACGTCCCTGTTGATCATTCACCGGCGCGATGTAGAGTCCGTTCCAAAACAGGCTGCCGTCCTTGCGATAATTGCGGATTTCCGCTCTGGCCTCGGTGCCTTGCCGGACCGCCTGGCGTATGACGTCGAGTCCGGGTTGCTCGCGGTCCGTCCTATACAGGAAACGACAGTTTTTGCCGAGCACTTCTTCCGGAGCGTAGCCCGTGATTTTTTCAAACGCGGCGTTACAATAGACCGTCGGCATGTCGGATTGACGGGCATCGGCAATGACAATGCCGTTCGTTGCCGAATTGATCGAGCGGTCGCGTAAGGCCAGTTCCTCTTCGTATGATTTGCGTTCGTTGATGTTTCTGGCCGTGGCATACAGGACGTGATCTTCCGGGCTGGCCGTGGCTTTCCACAGCAGCCAGTTGACCGAACCGTCTTTCCCCAGGAAACGATTTTCAAATTGAACGGTGTGCGGGCCTTGTTTCAGACGGTCCAGTTCAGCCGTCAGTGCGGCTCGGTCCTCAAGGTGAACAAACGCGGTGATGGCGTGACCTTGGAGTTCAGCCAGGGAATAGCCGAGATCATGCTCCCAAGCGGGATTCAACACCGTGAATCGTCCATCCAGCCCGGCGATGCAAAACAGGTCCGGAGAGAGCGCAAAGAAGCGGTTACGTTCATCCTCGGCTTTTTTTCGTTGCTCGATTTCCCGTTCAAGCCTGCGGCTCGTGGACACCACCTGCAGGGCCAGGATCACGCTTAGTATAATGACCAGAAATCCGATGGCTGGTTCGCTTCTCAGGAGATTCGCGATGTTTTGACGGGAATGGACACTGAACAATTTGAACACGGTGTCGGCGTTTCGCTGAAGTTCATGTTGAAGTTGATTGAGCAGAGAAAACGATTCCGACGAAGGGAAGTGATCGGGGTCTTGGACCAGCAGGGCTTTGGTCCTGGCAAAAAATTGTTCAAGGAGAACACGCTGTTGCTCCAGGAGTTCCCTGATCCGGGCGGTCGGGGCCGCGGGGATCAAGTGCCGTTCATCGGTATATAGGTTCACGATCACGTCTCCCCCGTTTTGCAAGGCGTCGACGGAGTGTAATAACACCCGTTGCGTTCGTTGAAGATCCGTCTGAATTCCATGGTAAGCCAACATCATTTCATTGAGGTGCCGTTGAATCATCATCCGTTGGCGGCCTGCCACGTCCAACACCACCACGTCGAAATCGAGCGTTTTTACCGCGGTATGGGTAAAGATCAGGATGGCGCCCAACGCCAGCATGAAGATGACCACCATCGCGAGCAGGCGTTGCCCGATGGTCAGAGGAAACGGGATTTTTGATCCATTCATCATTCACAGCCCTCTTGGTGCCCCTTGGCGGCAGAGGAACGTCTGCGACGCAAAAAAGTATAGCACGTCTAACGTTAGAGTGGCACCCTATGCGGCCTTTCCCCTCCTTTGTGACACGCCCGCCTCATCCTTGTATGTGTTCAGGAACCTCTGATTAAGTGTGATAGCGGGATGCAGGGCAAGGCGT
>VYFB01000050.1 GCA_009842645.1 Nitrospira sp. SB0677_bin_15
CCCCTCACCCCAACCCTCTCCCACAATGGGGAGAGGGAGTTATCAGATCAGCCCTCGGCTTCTGTTTCCCCGGCGGGTTCTTGTGGTGAATCGTCAACGTAGACGCTGAGTTGCTTCTTGATTTCCTTGGCATCCTCATCAGCCTCTGCCAACAACGCCGGTTCGAATTCACGGTCCAGGTTTCTTCTGGCTTCACGAAGCGCCTCACGCGCTTCTTGTCCCATCAAATACTCCACGTGATCTCCCAGGACCTCCTCAAGCGCAATGGAGGTTTCCTTGGTGAATTTACTCGTTTGTGCGTGCGGGGTCCCGCGCATGAGCTGTTTCGCGCGTTGAGCGGCAACCAGCACGACTCGATAGCGGGAATCGAACTTACCGTCTCGATCGTCCGGCAGTAAAGGAAGCGTATCAATCATAATCGAAACTCCTTTGGTGAATACGGTTACGTCACATTCTTCTTCATCATCACGGGTTCGATCAACCCGTTTTCCACCAGCCATTCGGGGTCCAGCCGGTTGGTCCTCACCTGTTCGGCCAGAATGATGGACTCCAATTCTTTCGTCGCTTGCAGGAGTTCGTCATTCCGAACGAAGTAATGATAGGATTTGAAATTGGCGATTTCATCATTTGCTTCATGCAGACGACGCTCGATTTCGTCCCTGGAATCCAAGGCCCGTCGACAGAGCCGGTTGCGCAGGGCGTCAAGCGACGGCGGGGCGACAAACACGTACACGGCCCCGGCAAAGCGTTCCATGATTTGCTGGGCACCCTGCGCATCAATCTCCAACAACACGTTGATCCCCTTATGCAGGGCCTCCACCAACGCCTGTTTCGGGGTGCCGTACTTGTGGCCGTACACTTCAGCCCACTCGACGAAGGCCTCCTCCCGGAGCAAGTCCCGGAACCGTGCCTCATCGACGAAACAATACTCAACCCCCTCGCGTTCGCCCGGTCTCGGTTTTCTCGTCGTATATGACACCGAAAACATGGTGTCCGGCAACCGGGCTACGATATTTTTACACAACGTGGTTTTCCCCACGCCGGAAGGACCCGACACCACAATCAGGACACCATCAGCCGACATCAGCCACGCTCGCTCCCCGATTATTCGACATTTTGCACCTGCTCGCGAATCTTTTCCAGTTCACTTTTGAGTTGGATGACGTGCTTGGCGATTTCCGCGTCATTCGCCTTGGACCCGATCGTATTGACCTCACGACCCATTTCCTGCAACAAAAAATCCAACTGCCGCCCGACGGGCTCCCGTGTTTTCAGCATCTCCTCAAATTGTACGCCGTGACTCCGGAACCGGGTGAGTTCTTCCGTGACGTCATACCGGTCGGCCACAAGCGCCAATTCCTTATTGAGCCAGGTTTCCTGCTCGCTCCCGGCCAGGGCAGGCGCGCGTAACCGCAGGCGCTCATGGAGACCCTTGACCACGCGGGGCAAGCGGCGTTCGATCAATTGGTGCATCTCACGAATCAGCTTCAGTCGTTTCGCGATATCGACCTGGAGGGCTTTCCCTTCTTTCGACCGCATGCGATCAAGATCCGCGAGCGCCCCCGACGTAAGCCGCTTCACCGCTCGATTCAGATGCTTGTCGTCGATCGGGATTTCGGAAACGCGAAAAATGTCCCTGAATGAGGCCAACAGTTCAACGTCGATTTGTCCCGCCAACCGGAACTCCCGCTGCAAATCCCTGAGTGCCCGATAATAATGCCGCGCCAGGGAACGATCAAGCGTGACGTGTTTGCCGCGTTCATGGCCTTTCCCGTAGACAACGACGAGTTCGATTCGTCCCCGGCGACACGTCCGGGCCACCAACTCCTTCAATTCTTCTTCCCACTCGAACCCTCCCCTGGGCGCCCGAATGACGATTTCCCTGAATCGATGGTTCACCGATCGGACTTCCACGGCCACGGCAAGCCCGTGACTGGTTCCCTCCCGTTTACCGAACCCCGTCATGCTTTTCAACATGGCCGCGACCCCTTTCCTTCCCATGGACAGTCTTCATACAACACGCAGCCGGAGCATTGAGGTTTCCGCGCCAGGCACACGTAGCGGCCATGAAGCAATATGCGTTGCGAGCCATCAGTCCAATCCCTGGCAGGCCAGACCGCCTGCAAGTCAAACTCGATCTTGGCGGGGTCGGTATTCCGGGTCAGGTGCAAACGCTGTGCTACGCGCTTGACGTGCGTATCCACGACAATCGCCGGCACTTGAAAACAGGCACCCAGGATCACGTTGGCGGTCTTTCTGCCGATCCCGGGCAGCGACGTCAAGTCCTCCATGGTCCTGGGCACGGCTCCTTGGAACTGCGACACCAGAGCTTGACTGCACTTGACCAGGTGTTGCGCCTTGTTTCGGTAAAATCCCGTTGGTTTGATCAACGCTTCGAGTTTCGCTCGGGATGCGCCGGCCAATTCCCGGGGCCCGGGATAGGCCGCGAACAGCTCCGGAGTCACCCGGTTCACCCGTTCATCCGTACATTGGGCCGACAGAATCGTCGCGACCAGCAACTCAAAGGGATTGGCGTAGCTGAGTTCAACCGGCGCGTTCGCCCCCTGCGTGCGCAGGCGTTTCAGAATCCGGCGGGCACGGGTCGTTGTCGATTGTTGATTGTGGATTGCTGATTTCCGCTTGCCGGTTGGTTGAGTTTTCACCCTGCCTCCGCCACCGGCACGTCGGATTCCAAGGCGCCGGCAATCGCGTCCCGCAACGGGGCCAAGGTCTCTTTCCGAAGCGCGGAGACGCACAAGGCAGACTCGGGGTGGGCCTGAAAGCGCCGTTTGAGCACGTCCACGTCTTCCGTCGGCAATTGATCGCATTTGTTCATGACGAGAATCCGGGTCACGTGTTGCAGGTCAAGTTCACGCAGGAGTCCTTCGACGACCAACATTTGCTGATCACGATCCGGCGCGGTCGCGTCCACGACGTGCACCAGTACGTCAGCTTGGTGAAGTTCGTCAAGCGTCGTCCGAAAGGCTTCCAGGAGATCCTGGGGCAGGTCTCGAATGAAACCCACGGTATCAGTCAGAATCACGTGCCGGCCGGAATGAAGCCTGAGTCGCCGCTTGACGGTATCCAGGGTTTCAAACGGCTGATTCCTGGCCGACACGCAGCTACGGGTCAGGGCATTCAGCAACGTGGATTTCCCGGCATTCGTATACCCCACGATCGACACCATCGGAATCCCTTGGCGCAAGCGCCTGGGGCGTTGCTGCTCCCGTTGACGGTCCAAGTCCTTCAACTCGCGTTCGAGGTGATGAATGCGATCCCTCACCCGTCTCAAGTCGGTCTCCAGTTTGGTCTCGCCGGGACCCCGGGCCCCGATACCGCCGCCCAAACGGGAGAACGCCGTGCTGAATTGAGACAACCTGGGCAACAGATACTTGAGTTGCGCGAGTTCCACTTGAATTTTCCCAGTGCGTGAATGCGCCCGGCTGGCGAAAATATCCAGGATCAACTGCGTCCGGTCGATGACCTTCAACTCGATCATCTCGGATAATGCCTTGATCTGCGCCGGGGTCAAATCACGGTCGAAAATCAACAGGTCGGCCCCGCTCTGCAGCGCATGGATGATCACCTCGGTAATCTTTCCCACCCCCAATACGTACTTGGGATTGATCCGCGACAAGCGTTGCATCACCGTCCCAACCACCTGAATGCCTTGAGACGTCGCCAAGCCCTGACATTCCCGCAGGCGTTCTTCCTGGTCGGACCGTCTTTCCGCGGTGACACTGACCAGCAACGCACTCGGGCCGTCGTCCGTTCGGCGAAGCGCCGGGGTCGCCCTGGAAATTTCAGCTTCCAGCGATTGCACGAACTGGTCGCACCGGCACTGAAACGCCTGCAAGCTCTGTGGGGCCCAGGCCTCATACGCTTTGCCTTGCGGGTTGGGCGGCACCAGGTGAGCCAGCGAGATGGAAATCGGTTCCCCTCCGTTTCCCACGCCGAGCACCGCCATCAAATCCAAGCGCAGCATCGCCAAGTCGGTCAGGTCGTCCTTGTTTAACGGTTGATTGTTCAGGTGGGTATGCACGAACCGGACGCCGCGCAATAACCGGGGACCGGACCGGCTCCGCGCCAGCTCCGGGATCACCAACTGGCGATCCGTACCGATGATGACGGATTCGATAATGCCCCGTCGATTGATCAACAACCCGATTTGCCGTCGAATCTCATGTGATAATTCCGTGCAGGAGCGGGCCAGTTCAGGAGAAATGACTTTTTCAACGGGCACGCGCCGGCGATATAACCGTTCGAGTCGTGTAACCTGGCCGGGCTTCAACCCGGTCAGATGTCCAATGGCATGTGGAATAGAGACTCCCCTTTTTTAACTCCCTCTCCCCTGGAGGGAGAGGGCTGGGGTGAGGGGGAGGTTGCAACGGCCAGGTTTTCTCACCCTCACCTTTATCCTCTCCCATCAAGGGAGAGGAGGAACATTAACTCCCTCTCCCCCCGCGGGAGAGGGTTGGGGTGAGGGGGAGGTTGCGCCAGCCAGGGTTTCTCACCCTCACCTCTGTCCTCTCCCGTCAAGGGAGAGGAGGAACATCGTACTATGTCGTGACGCCAGAACCGTTTCCCAACGTCGTGGCTTCGATCGCCAAACCGGACTGCGCATCCAGGTCCCATGAAGCCCATCGCTGTTCCTGGTAGGCCCACCATCCGGCGGCAGCGACCATTGCGGCATTGTCCGTACAAAAATGCATCCGCGGCAACGCCAGGCGTATGCCTTCCTTTTCCGCGCGAGCCCGTAAAGCCGCGCGCAAACGGGAATTCGCGCTGACCCCTCCGACCACTGCCAAACCGGTGACGCCGTACTGGCGCACGGCCCGAAACGATTTTTCCACCAACACGTCCACGATGGCTTCCTGATAGCCCGCGGCGACGTGCGCCGGCAAGGACGACTCCTGGCGCGACGGCCGGTCCCTCAAATAATACAACAACGACGTTTTCAGGCCACTGAAACTGAAATTGAACCTTCCCTTGTTCAAGTACGGACGAGGGAACCGGACGATTGACGGATCCCCCGTTTGAGCCAGACGATCGAGCGCAGGACCGCCCGGGTAGGAGAGGCCCAGCATCTTGGCGCCCTTATCAAACGCCTCACCCGCGGCGTCATCAAGGGTTTTGCCGAGGAGTCGATATTCACCGCGTTGGGGAACGAGGTACAAATGGGTGTGCCCGCCGGATACCACGAGCACGATGCAGGGAGTCACAAAATCGGGGTATTCCAACCACGCGGAGGCAATATGTCCTTCCAGATGATGCACGCCAATGCAGGGCACGCCCAACGCGTACGCCAGGGCCTTGCCGAAACTCACCCCCACGACCAGCGCACCGGCAAGCCCCGGACCTTGGGTGACCGCAATCGTCCGAAGATCGGACCAACCCACACCAGCCCGGTTCAGAGAGGCTTGCGTGATCTCTTCGATCCTTTCCACGTGTTTTCGCGATGCCAACTCCGGCACGACTCCGCCGAACCGGCCATGCACCTCGTGTTGGGATGCCACGAGATTCGACAAGAGGTTCCCCTCCAGCGAGAACACGGCAACGGCTGTTTCATCACAAGACGTCTCAATGCCCAGGAGACTGGGGATCGGTACGCGGCAAGAAGTGCTCGTAGGAGTTTGGCCGTTTCGAAGCATCACGGGAGAACAGTCGTCATAAAAAACAACGACTCTCGCCACGCCGGGTAGCGAGAGTCGTCTATCAGGGGAAGGGAATCAATCCGTGAATGTGCGGCAACCGGTGCAGCGCCCACGGTTCAGACGCCCGCCATTGCCTCCTCTTCAACAAACACGGGAGCGTCGTCACGAAGCACCACTTTGATTTTCTTGATGTCCTTGAATCGCCCTCGAATGAGTTCATCGGACAAGGGATCTCCCAGAAGCTTCTGGATGGTACGCCGCATGGGTCTCGCTCCATACTGCGGTTGATAGCCCTGGGCAATGAGCCATTGCTTCACGTCGTCGCCCATCTCCAATTGGACCTCACGCTCGGCTAACCGTTCGTTGAGTTCGCGTACCAGGATATCGACGATGTTCAGCAAGTGCTCCTTTTCCAACGGATGGAAGACCACGAATTCATCGATCCGATTCAGAAATTCCGGGCTGAAATTCCGTTTCAATTCATCCAGGATATCGTCCTTCATGCGCTTCCGGGTTTCCGATTCTTCGACTTTTTGGAAGCCGAGGGACACGCCCTTCTGAATGAGCTTCGTGCCCAGGTTGGACGTCATCACGAGAATCGCGTTCTTGAAATCGACCTTCCGGCCCAGGCTGTCCGTAAGCAACCCGTCGTCCAGGACCTGCAAGAGCACGTTGAAAATATCCGGATGAGCCTTTTCGATTTCATCGAACAACACCACCGAATACGGTCGCCGCCGCACCTTTTCGGTCAATTGCCCGCCCTCTTCATAGCCCACGTACCCGGGAGGAGCGCCGAACAACCGGGAACTCGTAAATTTCTCCTGGTACTCCGACATGTCGATGCGAATCAGGGCATCCTCGGTATTGAACAGGAATTCCGCCAAGGCCCGGGCCAGTTCCGTCTTCCCGACGCCCGTGGGTCCAAGGAAGATAAAGGACCCGATCGGCTTGCGCGCCTCCTTGAGCCCGGCCCGCGAGCGACGTATGGCCCGACAGACAGCGGAAATGGCCTCCTCCTGACCCACGATGCGCTTGTGAAGAAAGTCTTCCATGTGCAGCAGCTTTTCAGATTCTTCCTCTTCGAGTTTAAAGAGCGGAATGCCCGTGATTTTGGAGACCACAAAACTGACTTCTTCGGCCCCGATCACCGGCTTCTGCTGCTCCTGATTCTTCTTCCAATCGCGTTTGGCATCCTCCAGCAGTTTGCGAAGCCGCTCTTCTTCTTCCCGGTACTTCACGGCCTCTTCAAAACTTTGCAGCCCAATGGCGACTTCCTTTTCGTGCGCCACGCGCTTGAGTTCCTGTTCCAACGATTTCAACTCGGGAGGCAATGAATAGGATTGCAACTTGGCCCTGGACCCCGTCTCGTCGATCAAATCAATCGCCTTGTCGGGCAGGAATCGATCCGTGATATAGCGGTCGGTCAATTTCACGGCTTCCACCACCGCGTCATCCGAAATTTCCACGCCGTGGTGCTCTTCATAGCGATCACGCAAGCCCTGAATGATCTTGATCGTTTCTTCCACGGACGGCGGATTCACGTATATGGGCTGGAAGCGCCGTTTCAGGGCGCCGTCTTTCTCAATATGTTTGCGGTATTCATCCATGGTGGTGGCCCCGATGCAGTGAATCTCGCCCCGGGACAACGCCGGCTTGAGCATATTGGCGGCATCAATCGACCCCTCGGCCGCGCCCGCGCCCACCAGGGTATGCAACTCATCGATGAACAGGATCACGTTGCCGGCCTGCACGATTTCCTTCATGACCACTTTCAGGCGTTCTTCAAACTGTCCCCGGTACTTCGTGCCGGCGACCAGGGACCCCAAGTCCAAGGCGATCACGCGCCGGTTCAACAGATTATCGGGCACGTCCATGGAGACAATGCGTTGGGCCAACCCTTCGACGATCGCGGTTTTCCCCACCCCCGACTCGCCGATCAAGGCCGGGTTGTTCTTGGAACGGCGGCTTAGGATCTGTAACACCCGTTCGATTTCATCACCGCGGCCGATAACGGGATCCAACATGGAATCCTGCGCCAGTTGGGTCAGGTCCCTGCCGAATTCATCGAGCGCGGGCGTGCTGCTTTTCTTGTCGCGTTCCCGGGTTCCCGATTTCCGCAAGAAGGTCACGGTCAATTGACGCGCCGTGAGCAGGTTCCCGCCGAGACTCCGAAGCACCTTCCCGCCGATGCCTTCTTCTTCCCGTAACAGGCCCAACAGGAGATGTTCGCTCCCGATGTGGTTGTGTCCCAGCAGCCTGGCTTCTTCAACTCCGTATTCAATGACCTTCTTGACGCGCGGACTGAAGGGAATTTCCCCGAAGGTGACGGTCGTGCCGCCGCCGGGCAAACTGCGTTCTACTTCCAGACGAATCTGTTCGGGAGACAGCCCCATCTTCTTGATGATCATGAGGGCAATGCCATCGGATTCACGGAGAATGGCCAGCACCAAATGCTCCGTGCCGAGATAGTCGTTCTGATGGCGTTCAGCCTCTTCGCGGGCCAGAATAATAATCTTGCGACCTCTGTCCGTGAATCGCTCGAACATTTTCCCTCCTTTGGGGGTAAAAGTTCACCCTCTACGGGTCAGTTCAATCCCACCGTCACACGCACTGATAAGTCTATCCATCCGTTCGGGAAACTGTCAAGGAACCTCCGGGCAAGACTGCGACGGGCAACGGTGCGTAAGGTTTCACATTCTAACGATGTCGTCAAGAGGAATGAACGTTCACGGCATTTCTTCATTGACTCCGGAACGTGGTGAACGATACAATTTTCTTTCGCTTCATAACCGTGCGTGCCTCGACCTCCCCTTCAATGCCCCATCTTGTTCATCAATGCGTGAGTCGCTCGTGGAACCTCTAATTTATTGTGATAGCGGGATGCAGGGCAAGGCGTCCCGCAGCGAAACCCGAAGCTTATCATGGAGATAGGTGAGGGTTGAGCGAGGACACAACACAGCCATGCGCCCGATAGTGCAATCAATCAGAGGTTCCTTGTGGATATCATCGGCATCCTGACCAAGCCTCAACTTCCCGAGATTCGCCCCCTCCTTGAGAAATTGATCGACTGGCTCGGACGGAAACAGAAAACCGTCCTGGTCGGCTCCTCTTCCGGAGACCATTTCCACGAAGGCCCGCAACCAGTCGATCAGCAAATCGCCGCCGAAGCCGACCTTGTACTCGTGCTGGGCGGAGACGGCACGATGTTGAGAGCGGCCCGGCTCGTCGAAGAACGATCCGTCCCCATCCTGGGAGTCAATTTGGGCGGCTTGGGATTTCTGACGGAAAGCACGCCGGACACGATGTATGACTCTCTGGAAAAAATCCTTGCGCAAGAATTCTACCTGGACCATCGCCTGCGCCTTCAGGTCCACATCCGTCACACAACCGGAGAACAGCAAGAACGAACGGCGCTGAACGACGCGGTCATCAGCAAAGGAACTTCGGGACGCATGATTACCACGAGCATTCAGGTCGATAAACAATTCGTGACGAAACTTCGGGGGGACGGGTTGATTATTGCCTCGCCGACTGGATCCACGGCCTACTCCATGTCCGCCGGCGGGCCGATTCTGGAACCCAGCCTCGAAACCCTGGTGCTGACGCCCATCAGTCCCCATACATTGACCCACCGTCCCCTCCTGGTCCCAAGCCAACTCTTACTGGAGATTCAATTGACAAGCCAGGAAGGAGGCACCGTGACGATCGACGGACAAATCGGGATTCACATGGAGTATGAAGACGCGCTCACGATCAGCGCCTCACCCCACCGGACTCGCCTCATCCGGTTTCCCGACCGGACGTACTATGACGTCTTAAGGAACAAACTCAAATGGGGGGACGTCTAACCCATGTTCAGATTCAGGAGATTACGGCTGGCATTCGGGACATTCGGTCCGTTCCTGCTCGGCCCGGAACTCATCGGACGTCAACGGGAAAATCTGGTTGCACGTCGCACAGGTGCGGATTTCAAAAAACGCTTCCCCATCCTCGTGAATCTCGCACGGCAGCAACAGGTCCAGCGGATCATAGCCCAGGGTTTTACCGTCGGGAAACTTCACGACGGCCAAGCGCACGTTGAAATGTTGAAAGACGCCTTCCTTGCCTTTCCGGTCGTCACCGGACCCCACGACACAAACGGGCTGGCCGGGTTGCCGCGCACGAAGATCCTTCAAGGTGCGATGGGAATCCATCGCCACCTCAAATCGGGTCGCGTCAGGAGCTTCTGGAATTGCCATAATCGCGGGAGTTTCGGCGTCACGCCTTTATTGCGTAGGGGCGGACCTGCGTGCCCACCCTCCCCGCTTGTAACACGCACAAAAAAAATCCGTCAAGATCACGTGCGCCCGTCCTGAAAGGGGGAGACAACTCTGGAAAGAGTCGTGAGCGTGACACCGTTCCGTAGCAACTTGCTCCCTCTCCCCGCGTGGGAGAGGGCTGGGGTGAGGGAGGCAACGGCTAAATTTTCTCACCCTCACCTCAATCCTCTCCCATCAAGGGAGAGGAAGCACAGATTCGCTGTCGGGTTACGCCTTCGGCCAACCCGACCCACAGCTTCTCACCGCGCCTGGCTTTCCGTACCGTGGGCTTCGGTGCGCGGGATGCTGGAATCCGCCCTCAGAAACTGGTAGGCCTCGATGATGCGCCGCAATTCGGGTTCGGCGCTACGGTCCCCTTTATTGATGTCGGGATGGAGTTTTTTGGCTTTTTGACGAAAAGCCCTGGTCACCGCCGTCATGGAACTCCCGAATTCCAGACCCAAAGTTTCATACGCTTCCTGGTGGGAATTGATTTCCCCTTGAGAAGCCGCGACGTCGCCGCTTCCTGTGGCTTTCTTGAAGAAATCAAACAGGTTGATCTTTCGCCGGCGTCGCTTGGGACGTTGGTGGATTTCGCTGTCGAAATCTTCAAAACGATCCTCGATGAATTCGAGGCGGGCTCCCAGACGCTGGGCATGTGTCAGTTCCCGGACGTCATCCAATTCCTCTTCGATAAGCGTCACCATCCGTTCGATTTCCGTCAGACCGGTCTCGACCTTAATGTAACTTTCAGCCCGCTCCAGCATCATGGTGTCGATGGCAAAATCCAGACTGCGCTCCGATTGGGCTCGCAGTTCGCCGATCCGGCGCCGCATGCCCGAGAAGTAACGAGCCTTGGCCCGCTCGTCAAACGGCATGGCTACGCCCCTGTAATGTTCGCGTCAGAGTCATATCCTCGGTCGTAAGGGACAGCCCGAGCCTGCCCTGCCTGTCCTGAGCGGAGCCGAAGGATACCGTCCCGAATGAATGGCGCCACATTTTAGCACAGTACGTGTATAACGGAGAATCGCCTGTATTGACAGGGCGTTGAAAACGTTGGCTTGCCACAAATCAGGTCTGGGCCGAGAGTTACAGCAATTATAAAATTGAGGGTGGCCTGCTTTCAGAACGCCTTGGGAAGCACGGTAAAGCCTTCTCGATAGCTCGCGTCACGCAATTGTCGATCGAATGCAACAAACTCTTGTCCTGCCGTAAGGCCCTGACACCACTGAAGGGCGGCGGCAAGTTGCAAAGCGTCCGCTGTCCGTAACGGATGTACGGTGAGCAATCGTTCGGCATTGCTGCGCAATGCCTCGCTCGGTTGCATTTCCGTCCATGTTTGTACCAGGGCCTGCAACACGTGGCGGGCGGCGCGTTCATCCGTGGTCGTCAAACCGCCTTCCCGCGTCTGTCGCATCAGTGCGGAGATACACTCGGTGTGTGAGTTCCACCACACAATCATGGACGGGTCCTCGATGAGGATCTCTCGTACCGTGCCTGAGTTGGGTTCCTGCACACAGAGCGGCACAATGGCCGACGTATCCCAGAATTTCACCGTCCTTCTTCCCGCTCACTTAAGACCGCCGAACGCACGGCCCCTTGAGGGTCTGCCGGACGCGGCAAGTCCCAGAAATCCGCCGGCAGGGGCTTCTCTCCGCGCTTGAGAAGACCTTTCTTTTCCATGTCTTGCAAGTGCCCGGATAAGGATACGGGATTAGCAATTGGTAGCAAGCGCGCAATGGGTCGGCCATGTTCGGTAATCAAAACTTCTTCACCGGTTTTGACCTGACGCAGGTAGGCACTTAACAACATCTTGAGTTGTGAGACGGTGGTGGTTTTCATGAAATGACCTTTTTGGCTAATACCATCGGACCATTGTCGTCAATTTTAAATCATCAAGCAAATGCCGAGGAAAAATGTCGTTAACATCCCGGAAAGTTGAAGAAGTAGGACGATTGTCCCTGTAAAACACGAGTCTCCAACCCTAAACACGGCTAGAGCCTTTTTCTTTGCTGATATTGCTTCCCCTTGATACATCGCTTTTAGATACTAACTTTTTTGATAAGACTCATAAGAGCCAACCTGCAGTGGCCCCGGACGCGACACACCAGCAGTTACCTTAAGTTGGGAAAAACCGCGTTCAAAGAAATTCACCTGTTATATATTGTATCTGTCTATTAAGTATATAAGTCCGCACACAAAACCCTCGCTGCACAAAGTAGAATCATCCGTCACGGCCTACACGACTGATCCTTCAAACAGTTCGCCTTGCTTCCCCGGCCGTTGCCGCCCCAATACGGGAAACAACTCGACCAGGACTTGTGCCGGGACGTTCCCGAGTTCATTAGGTTCCAGTTTGTGTAATCCTCCCCCGTAGACGCGACCTTCACCAAGCATAGCCTGTGGGCAAATTTGGTTAAGGTACTTCCACACTCGCCGTTTCAGTTCTGGACTATCCAGCAAGGCGCGCTCAAAAGCCCCCCTTGGGTACAACATCAAATACACGTTTGCCGCTGTTGCATTCGAATTGTTCAGAATGAAACGGAACGGCTTGCCATTCTTCTTGTCGCTACGGCCAAGATAGGTGCAGACGAACGGTGCCGGAGGGCGGTACTCTTGCGTGTACCACATCGTCCGGTGACGGCAGATGTAACGGTCTGCGATGCCATCCGCTTTGCCTTCTTCCAAATACATCCAAAGATTCGGGTATTTCTCTCTAATCTCGTTTTCCGTCCAAGGCGGGTCAAGCAGAAATAAGCGTCGTTCAAGAATTGGATTACCATCGCAGTCACACATGATCTCGTCGTCCGGGATGTAGCGTGGACTTGGCAATATCGGTCGGAACGCCTCCATCGGCAGGTCGCGGCGTTTGATGGCATCTGTCGACAAAAGATCAGCCAAGCCGCAATGCCCCTATCTGCCATCCATGCATGACATAACCCCAGGAAGTAGCAATACAGGCCGGCCAAGCCGCTAATAGTTACACCCGCGGCGTCGCGCGTCTTGCTCTTCAACCGTTGTTTTTCCCCGTTGATGATATGATGGTGCCGCACATAGGGCGGATTGCAGATCAGCAGATTGAACTTTTCAGCTTCCGACGGCGGATCGGCCTGGGTGAAATCCGCCAGTCGAACATCCAACCTGGTCCCGCCCCATAGTTTTGCCGCTGGAGTGTCATAATACGGATCTATCTCATAGCCGACGGCGGCAGCAATGTGTCGCTTTGGAAGCACCTCAAGCAAGGCTGAATAGAACGAGCCGGTTCCGAGAGCCGGATCGATAAAGCGCACTTTCCCGCCTTTCCCCGTGAGATATCCCTTTGTATACCGAAGTATATCAACGGCCAGCCCCGTTGGTGTCGCAAACTGACCCATGCGGTTCCGTTCCGCCTGTTCCTTGCCGGCATCCAGTTCTCCCTGCATTGCCAAGCGTTGCTCTTCCAATGATTTGGCTATTTTCTTCGCCATCTATTACTTCGTATCGATGTCGATGAGAAACGAATTGCCTTCATCACGCAATTCGTGAACAATTATAATCGGACCCGGTTAAAATGTCTCAACGATCAGACGCCTTTGCAACTCCTACAGAATCACACGGGACAGTACAGCGAAAGGGGAAAACAGATTAGGTGAGGAAGAGCCCCCCCTCACCCCAGCCCTCTCCCGCCATGGGGAGAGGGAGTTATCACGGAACGTTGCCCATACAACGTTGGTTAGGGTACAAACGTCCAGAGCCTCTACATCCGTTACGCCCCGGAGGACTGCATCATCAATAAACTCATCGAGGAGGAAAGTGCCGTGAGAAGAAGTGTGTTATGCGTCACGTTCATTGCGGGATTGTGTGTGGGGTTTTCAGGCGTAGCCTGGAGCGTGAATCCGACTGGATACGGGCAAGCCGGCGGAGAATACGATATCAGGATTCCCCGTGTGCCGTCCGGTGAATTAGCCAAAGCCAAGAAAGTCAAACCGCCGTTTGAAGCCACGCCGGAAATCCTGGCGGAGGGGAAAGCCATCTTCCTGGGCGTCGGAGGGTGCGTGAGTTGCCACGGACCCGAAGGCAAGGGCAACGGCGCCGCGGCCAAAAACCTCCCGATTCAACCTCGCAACTTCACAAATCCGAAATTTCATAAGTTGCGCACGCCCGGCGAACTGATGTGGGTCCTGAAAAACGGGAGCATGGGCCAATCCGGCCGGGTCCCGGGTACAGGCATGCTCCCCGTTGTCCAACCCAAAGGATTCATTACGGAAGAGCAAGGCTGGAAAGCGCTGCTCTACGAACTGAGCTTGGGGCAATAGCCGTAAGGGAGAGTTCCCCCTTGTCTTCTCAATTCGTTCACCTGCACCTCCACACCCAATACAGCCTGCTGGACGGCGCGAATCAGTTGAATCCGCTTCTCAAGCAGGTCCGGGACTTTCACCAGCCCGCGCTCGCTATCACGGATCACGGCAACCTCTTCGGCGCCGTCGACTTTTACGAAAAAGCCACCGCCCACGGAGTGAAGCCCATCATCGGATGCGAAGCCTATCTCGCACCCGGCAGCCGGCGACAACGCGAAGGACTGTTGGCCCACAACGACTACTATCACCTGATCCTCCTGGCCACCAATCTCAAGGGCTACCATAACCTCATCAAGCTGTCGAGCAAAGCCTATCTCGAAGGGTTTTATTACAAACCCCGGATGGATAAGGAACTCCTGCAGGAACACCACGAGGGCCTCATTGCCTTGTCCGGGTGTTTGAGCGGGGAGGTTCCCTATCTCATCGGCCAGCGGGATATGGAGAAAGCCACGCAAACCGCCGGGGAATACCGCGAGATCTTCGGAAAAGACCATTATTACCTCGAAGTCCAGGCCAATGGACTGGATTATCAACTGATCGCCAACCGGGGCCTCGTGGAGATCCACAAAAAACTCGGTATTCCCTTGGTGGGGACCAACGATTGCCACTATTTGAAAAAAGAAGACGCACGCCCTCATGAGATCATGCTGTGCCTGCAAACCGGGAAGACGTTGAGCGACGCCAACCGCATGAAGTTCGATACCGACCAACTGTACGTCAAGTCCACGGCAGAGATGATCCAGGAGTTTGCCGAACTCCCCGAAGCCGTCCTGAACACCTGCCGCATCGCGGAACAATGTGGGGTGAACCTGACCAACAACGCCTTGTCGCTTCCGCACTACCAGGTACCCGAGGGATTCACCCATGAAACCTATTTGGAAACCCTGGCCAAGGAAGGCTTGGCCCAACGTCTGGCAGCCCGGCCGTCGAACCTGCCCAAAGAGGCATACCAACTCCGCCTGCAGGAAGAATTGGTTGTACTCACCCAGATGGGCTACGCCGGGTATTTCCTGGTAGTCTGGGACATCATCAAGTTTGCGCGGTCGCGCGGCATTCCGGTGGGACCAGGCAGGGGATCGGCGGCCGGTAGTTTGATTGCCTATGCCCTTTCCATCACCGACCTGGACCCGCTCGCATACAACCTGCTCTTTGAACGGTTCCTCAATCCCGAACGCGTCAGCATGCCGGACATCGACATGGATTTCTGCATGGACCGCCGGGGAGAAGTCATCAATTACGTAATCGACAAATACGGCGAAGACCACGTGTGCCAGATCATCACGTTCGGAACGCTGGGTGCCAAAGCCGCCATACGGGACGTGGGGCGCGTGATGGATATTCCCTACGCCGAAGTGGACCGTGTCGCCAAACTCGTGCCGGCACAGCTCAATATCACCTTGAAAGAGGCCTTGACCCAGGAGCCGCGCCTCCAGGAACTGGTTGACGGCGATGGACGGATGAAGGAACTCATGGAGACGGCCCAAGCCCTCGAAGGCCTCGCGCGACACGCCTCCACGCACGCGGCAGGCGTGGTGATTTCACAGAAACCCCTGATCGAACACGTGCCGTTGTACAAAACGGCCAACAACGAAATCGTCACGCAATACTCGATGACGGACATCGAAAAAGTGGGGCTGGTGAAATTTGATTTTCTCGGGCTGAAAACCCTCACCATGATTCACCACGCCGTAACCATGGTGAACCAGGCCCCGGGAGCACGCCTCGATATCGAACGGCTTCCGCTGAACGACGCCGGGACCTACGCGCTGCTGGCCTCCGGGAAGACCTCAGGGATCTTCCAACTGGAAAGTTCGGGCATGCGCAATTTATTGGTTCGCATCAAACCGGAAGGCTTCGAAGATCTCATCGCGATCCTCGCCCTCTACCGGCCGGGTCCCCTGGAAAGTGGCATGGTGGATGACTTTATCAAGCGCAAACGCGATCCCTCGAAAATTGCGTACGACCCTCCGGCGTTGGAACCCATTCTCAAAGACACCTACGGGGTCATGGTCTATCAGGAACAGGTCATGGCCATTGCCAATCTCATGGCCGGGTTCAGTTTAGGGCAAGCCGATTTACTGCGGCGGGCCATGGGGAAGAAAAAGCCCGAAGAGATGGCCAAGCAAAAGGAACTGTTTCTCCAAGGGGCTAAGGCCAAGGGATTCACGGAAAAGAAAGCCGAAACGATCTTCGACCAGATGGCGTACTTTGCCGGGTATGGATTCAACAAATCCCATTCCGCGGCCTATGCCCTGGTGACGTTCCAAACGGCATACTTGAAGGCGCATCATCCCACTGAATTCATGGCCGCGCTCCTCACGAGCGAAATGGGAAACACGGACAAAATGGTGGGCTATTTCACCGAATGTCGTGAGCGCGGGATTCCTATCCTGCCGCCTGACGTGAATGAGAGCCAGAAGAACTTTACGATCGTGGAGGGAGGAATCCGGTTCGGGATGGCGGCGATCAAAAACGTCGGCGGCAGCGCCATTGAGTCCATCATTGCGAGCAGGGAAGCCGAAGGCCCATTTTCGTCCTTTTTCGATTTCTGTTGCCGGATCGACCTGCACAAGGTCAACAAGCGCGTGATTGAGGGGTTGATCAAGGTCGGCGCATTTGACTCCATGGGAGCGAAACGGGCTCAATTAACGGCAATTACGGAACAGACACTGGATGCAGCCAACGCCATTCAAAAGGAGCGCGCCTTGGGGCAGACGTCCTTGTTCGAGATCGGTGAAACAGATGGCTCGAACCCGGACGCCCTGACTCGACCGCTACCCTCGATCGATGAATGGCAGCAGACCCAAATCCTCAAATTTGAACGGGAACTGACCGGATTCTACATCACCGCGCATCCGTTGGCGCAACACGCCGAAGCCATCCGCCTGCTGTCGACGCACAACACGGCTACGCTGCACGAGGCGCACGAAGGCCGGGAAATCAAAATCTGCGGGGTGGTCGGCAGCGTGAAAGTCACCACCACAAAAAAAGGAAACCGGATGGCGTACGTCCAAATGGAAGACTTGCAAGGGTTGGTCGAAGTCATCGTGTTTCCCGAACTGTTCCAAAACTGCGAGGAGTTTCTGAGTGCGGATACCGTCATCCAGGCGGCCGGCACGGTGGATCACATGGATACGGGCGCCCGTCTGAAGGCGACCAAACTGGAGCCCTTGAACGACTTGCAGGCCAGGACGGTGAAACGGGTCGTCGTCCAACTCGCGGAAACGCCGGACACGTGGGGCAAGCTCCCCAAACTGCACGAAGTGTTGCACCGTCACCCGGGACCGGCCCCGGTCACTTTTCACTTCCGTCTGGATTCCCAGGTACACGCGGAAAGTGCCCCGTTGCCGAATTTGGGCGTTTTGCCCAGCTCGAACCTGGTGTATGAAGTCGAACAAATCCTCGGGAAAGAAACCGTCACGTTTCAGTGACGAGAGTCTGCCATGCGTGATTTTCTGGAATTCGAAAAGCCGTTAAAGGAACTCGAGGAACGGCTGGAGAAACTGAAGAAATCGGGGTCCGAGAGGAAAGCCCTCCCGCGGCTGATCCGCATTCTCCAAAGCCGGTTGACCAGGACGGAGCAGGAAATCTTCAGCAACCTGACCGCTTGGCAGCAAACGCAGGTCGCCCGCCATCCGCAACGCCCCTCGATCCTGGACTATATGAAGCACATGTGCGAAGACTTTGTCGAACTCCACGGTGACCGCACTTTCGGCGACGACAAAGCCGTCGTCGGCGGATTTGCCACGTTCCGTGACCGGTCCATTTGCGTCATCGGTCATGAAAAAGGGCAAAGCTTCAAGGAGCGGGTGAAACGAAATTTCGGGATGGCGAATCCTGAAGGTTACCGGAAAGCCTTGCGGTTGATGCAGTTGGCCGAGAAATTCAAACGCCCGGTTGTCACGTTTATCGATACGCCGGGAGCCTACCCCGGCATCGGAGCCGAGGAACGCGGTCAAGCCAGGGCCATTGCCAGAAACCTGTTCGTGATGTCCGGACTCAGGGTGCCGGTCGTGGCCATCATCACGGGAGAAGGGGGAAGCGGCGGCGCGTTGGGATTGGGCGTGGCCGACCGGATCGTGATGTTGGAACACTCGATCTATTCGGTCATTTCTCCGGAAGGATGCGCGGCAATCCTGTGGGAAGATTCCACCAAGACGCAAGCTGCAGCCGCAGCCCTGAAAATGACGAGCGCGGAACTGCTGAAATTAGGTATTGCCGACGAAGTCGTACCCGAGCCGCTCGGGGGGGCACATCGCGACGTGGAACGCATCAGTCAAGCCCTTGCCCAAACCCTCCACGTCAAACTCAACCAACTCCTCACCACGCCCACGAACCAACTCCTCGCCAACCGCTACGAAAAATTCCGCCAAATGGCCGCATTGACCGACGCCTGACCTTATCAGAATCTCCTTTTAGAGAAGGAGTCAAAACGTGATGACTACTATGATGACTATTCCTATCCCTATTAGCCCTAGAACCGTAGGTCGGATTAGCGGAGCGTAATCCGACAATTCCGGCGGAATCATCACATGCAATATCGAAGAACGTTCGTGCCCGGCGGCACCTACTTTTTCACTGTCGTCACTGCGGCCAGGCGGAAGCTGTTCTACGATGAGGGGACCGTTCAACTCGTGCGGCAGGCCTTTAGCCACGTCAACACCCGACGCCCGTTTACAGTCAATGCAATGGTGGTCTTGCCTGACCATCTCCACTGTATCTGGACGCTACCGACTGATGATGACGACTATCCAACCCGGTGGCGACTAATCAAAACCTGGGTGACAAAACATTACTTGCCTTGCCTTCATCATGACTCAAGGGGCCTCGGACGAAGAGAGCCCACCGTGTGGCAGGCGCGGTATTGGGAACACCTCATTCGCGATGAGGAAGATTACCGGCAGCACGTCGAGTACATTCATTACAATCCGGTGAAACATGGGCAGATACCTCGCCCTCGGGACTGGCCGCATTCGAGTTTCCGGCAATATGTCCAGGAGCGGCTCTATCCGAGAGAGTGGGGTGACACGGCACCTCTGTTGGATGAGAAAGTTGGTCACGAATAGAGAGGCTGTCGGATTACGCTCCGCTAATCCGACCTACGGGCTTGTTGTTAATTGAATTCCAGCGCTTCCCGAAGCGTCACTCGCAACGTATCCAACAACTCCTGATGTGTGCGCTCCTGGCAGTTGACTCCGGGGATCTCTTCGATCCAGCCGATCCACCACTCCCCTTCTTGTTTCACAACAGCCGTGTACTCTGCCATTTGTTTTTCCTTTTGGTAAACCGCATCTACGGATTATGCCACAAGGCGCCTTCGTGTTCCGGGTTGAACTGGTGCGTCAATTTCACCACGTCGCCGTCGTTGACCATCGATTCCAAAGTGCTGATTTTTTGATTTATCGTGACCATCAATTCGCCTTTTTGCAGAAACTCCATCAACCCGCCCAAGGCTTCCGGATTTCCTTCCAATAATTCTCGCACGCTGACCGGCGCGAAAATCTCACATTGAATCTCGGACTCGTCCACGCACGGGAGCAAAACCTGTCCGAACACGCGTATCGTCACCATGGTGAAACCCTCCTTGCCATAACCTCTCTACCTCCCAACTTTTCCCTCTTCGGAAAAAGTTCCCGTCCTTAAAAGGAGGGGAACAGCAGGTCGGTAGGTCGGATTAGCTCAGCGTAATCCGACAGCTTACTCACCCTCACCCCCTGCTTCCGCAGGGGCAGGCTTTGTCCTCTCCCATCAAGGGAGAGGAAATCCTATCTCCTCCCTCTCCGCTTGTGGGAGAGGGCTGGGGTGAGGGGGAAAGTATCTATCATCCTGCCCTGACCACCCTCACCTTTGTCCTCTCCCATCAAGGGAGAGGACAATGCTTGGCCGATTCGTCCAGGATCTGGGCAATATGCTTGACTGTCGTGCCGTCGGGCAAGCCGTTTTTCAATTGAATCATGCAGGCAGGACAACTTGTGGCCACGATCTCCGCGCCGCTTTGTTCGATCGCCCGGCGCTTCCGCTCGAAAATACGTTGCGCGGTGTCATAATCCTTCACGATGTAGGTGCCTGCCCCGCCCGCGCAACGGTCGGCATCCTGCATCTCGACGTATTCGAAGCCGGGGGTCGTCGCCAGCAACTGCCGGGGCTGGGACGTCACGCCGGCAGCGCGCAGGTGACAGGACGAATGGTACGTGACCTTGCGCGTCCCGTTCGATTCGGCCGGTTTCGAGCGATGCGGGTCCAACTCCATGACGTATTCCGCGACGTGCTTCACGTTATGGGAAACCCGCTTGGCCCGCGGTTCTTCGGGTTCTCCCTGAAACAACTTGGCATAATCCTTGAGCGCCAGGGTACAAGACGCACACCCCGTGACGATCACGTCATATCCGGCGAAGTTGTTGACGTTATATCGGGCCCCCTCCTTGGCCAAGGCCCGATGACCATACGTTTCAATGGGTGTCCCGGAACATCGTTGCGGCGGCAGGTCAGGTGTCACTCCGTATTGCGCCAGGACGTTGAGCACGGCGTCACCCACGCCGTCGTCGAAGTAATTGGCGGCGCAGCCGTGAAAATAGGCTACCTTTGGCGGAGAGCCGCCTTCCCGTGTTTTGTCGCCGCCTGCATCTGGTGAAGGTGGAGACGGCACACACAGCGCGTGATGCCGTTCACGTAACAACGACGTAGCCAGGCGCGGCAGTTTCATGTTCCAGGGCAGCCTGGCCCGTTGGGAGAGACGCGCCAGAAACGGTTGCAAGAGCACTTCGCCGATTTTCCGGATCAGCGGCCGGTCCCAGAACGCCTGCGTTCTGGCAGCCATCTTGATCAACGTGCCGAACCGCTCCTGTTGCGCGTGCAGGGCAAAAATTTTCCCGGCCAGGACGTTGGGCTGTTCCGCTCGACGTTGCAGGATCAGTTCGGATACGTCCACCCCCGCCGGGCAGACCGTCCGGCACGATTTGCAATTCAAACACGCTTCCACGACGCGCTTGGACTCCAAATAACTATAGTCCGGCGCAGTGACGATTTCATACCATCCTCGTGAACTCATGTCTTCGGATTGAAAGACGTCGTAGACGGGGCAAACCGCATTGCATTTCGCGCACGTCGCGCAGGATTTCCCCAACCGTTCAAAATCAATGTGCTCGGTAAAGGCGGCCTCGCTGATTTTCACGCCGGGATTCAGAATCCCGGCCGGGTCCATGGCCCGTTTGACCTGCACGAAGAGCCCGTACAACTCCTCGCCGAACATCCGCCTGACCATTTCGGCGCGGACGCGGCCGTCCCCGTGTTCCCCGCAAATGGACCCCTTGAACCGATCGAGAATCACGTCGTGTACCTCATAATACGTGTCCACCATGCGCTGGAAATCCTGCTCGTCATTCACGTCCAACAACGGCACGACGTGAGCATTGCCGTTGCCAATGTGTCCGAAAATCGCCACCCGGACCTTCGCGGGACCGAATACCCGGTCCAGGTAGCGAATCAACTCGCCCATGTGTTCCGCGGCCACGACCACGTCATCGACGTAGTTGATGGGCTTTTTTCTGGCGTCGTACCGGTAGAGCCTGGGATAGAGGGCTTTTCTGGCTTTCCAGAGATTCCGTTGGTGTTCCGGATCGGTCGCAACCACGGGGTCGCCGGACAGACGATATGACCGGCAGGCATCGTGCAGTTGCGCAATTCCTCCGTGGTCACTCTCTCGATCAAACTCAATGAGCAGGGTTGCCGCGGCGTCACCGGGAATCCCGTACTGCGGCCGGCCGATAAGGTCCAACGTGTTGGCATCCATGACTTCCAAGGCCAACGGGTCCAGCCGCAACAAGTGATGCACGGCCTCGCCCATTTCTTCAAGGTCCCGGAAGTGAATCATGCCGGTCACAGTCGAACGCGGGCGGTCCACGAGCCGGATCATTGCCTCACTGAATATGCCCAAGGTGCCCTCGCTCCCCACAAAGAGCTTCGGCAGGTCAAAGACTCCGCGCGTGAGGCTTTCAGCCACGTCAAAGAGGTTGTACCCCGCGCTGTTCTTGCTGACGCGCGGGCGTTTGGCTTGAATGAAATCCAGGTTGGCACGCACCAGTTCAAAGACTTTGTGCAACCCCTGGAAGTCGGCGAGTGTCCGGGGGATGCCTTCTCCGTCCAAGGGCTCACGGCCCGCAGTCAGCCACCCGCCCGATTCAAGCCTGACCCGCATGGACATCACGTTATCTTTGACGGACCCGTACCGCAGGGTGTGTGGTCCCGACGAATTGTTAGCCAACATCCCGCCCAACTTGCACATGTCGCCACTGGACGGATCCGGACCGAACATGAGGCCGGTGGAAGCCAGTCGGGCATTCAACTCGTTGAGCACGATGCCCGGTTGCACGCGCGCCCATTTCTCCTCGGTGTTCACTTCGAGGATTCGGTTGAGACGCGACACGTCCACGATAATGCCCGACCCGATGGCCGATCCCGTGAGGTTGGTGCCGGCCGCGCGCGCGGTCAACGGGATGCCCCGGGTTACGGCGTAGTCCAGCACCAGGTCAATATCCGCTTCACGTTCCGGGAGCACCACCACTTGGGGCGCCACGCGATAGATACTGGCATCGACCGCATACGCGCGTAAGGTGGACACGTCATCCTTGACTTTGGCCGGGTCAAGGACGCGCCTGAGGTCCGTTCCAATGCTCGAGCGTTTTTCAGGGAG
The DNA here is from genome assembly GCA_009842645.1 of Nitrospira sp. SB0677_bin_15. Lineage (GTDB taxonomy): Bacteria > Nitrospirota > Nitrospiria > Nitrospirales > UBA8639 > Bin75. Next base: position 22,979 of record VYFB01000050.1, read on the forward strand.
CACGAGTTCCATACGTCTTCCTTACATGTGAGCACTCATTCCCTTCGACTTCACGCTCCCGTTCGCCCCGAGCGTAAGGCGCGCGCCTGAAGTCGAAGGGTCAGGACGGGAACTTTTTCCGAAGAGGGAAAAGTTGGGAGGCAGAGCCCTTCTCTGGTAGGGGCGACCGGCCGGTCGCCCCTACACCCGCCTCCGCCGCTTGACCATGCTGCCAACAAGGGCTTGACCATTCCACGGTCAATAGCGTCTACTTTGATCTCGTTTCTGATGAGCACACGGCTGTAAAATTATACTCCTTTTGTTCCTGGCATTATTATAAAGGAACCTCTGATTAAGTGTGATAGCGGGATGCAGGGCAAGGCGTCCCGGAGCGAAACCCGAAGCTTATCATGGAGATAGGTGAGGGTTGAGCGAGGACACAACGCAGCCATGCGCCTGATAGTGCACTTAATCAGAGGTTCCTAAAGTAGATGACATGCCAACGGTTCCCAATATCCCAGGCCCCTACCGTCTTTTCTTTTATAGCTTTGACTGTCATGAACCACCGCATGTCCACATACGTCGAGACCGAATGACGTGCAAGTTTTGGCTGGAGCCGGTTGCGTTGAGTATGAATCATGGGTTTTCACCACATGAATTGAATCGTATCCGGACAATAATTCCGGAGCATCAAGATTCCATCACGGAGGCATGGCATGAGCATTGTAGCGAGTAACGATCCACGGATTAGGGCGGTAGAAGTGACCGACGAACTCATCATCGCTGATCTCGCAGATGGGCGCACGGTCAGCGTCCCACTGACGTGGTCGTGGCGTTTATCCAATGCAACCCCAGCGCAACGTCAACATTTTGAGATTATCGGGACAGGGCAAGGAATCCACTGGCCGGATATTGATGAGGACATCAGCGCCATCGGCATGCTAACTGGCGTACCAGCCCCACCACCAAAGCAGAAGGCATTGGCAAAGTAGAAAGCGCCAACTCCTCACTTATCCGGAACATGTTCTCGCACGACCCGTAAAAAAACTTCACCATATTTCCGCAGTTTATGCTCGCCGACGCCTTGGACGCGCTGCATCGCTTCACGATTCAGGGGCTTGAGCCGCACCAACTCACGCAGGGTCGTATCATGAAACACAACGTAAGGGGGAACTCTCTGCTCCTTGGCCAAGGTCGTACGCGCCGTTCGCAAAGCCTGCCACAGAGCCTCGTCACCTGGCGCAATGGGGACAGGATTCACGGGAGCCGTTCCTTGTTTCACCGTGACGGCACGCCGCAATCGACGCAAGGTCAGTCCACGCTCGCCGCGTAACACAGGAAACGCCTGCTCCGTCAGGCGCAGGGCATCGAAACGCTCAGCATCCACCCAAAGACACCCCTGGGCGATCAGTTGACGAAAAATGGAGCGCCACTCGGTGGCACCGTGCTCCGCGCCAATACCGAACACGTCCAGCCGGTTGTGACGCCAGTCACGGACCCGGGCGTGATCCTTCCCAATGAGCACGTCGACCAGGTAGTTCACCCCGAAACGCTGGCCGGTACGGGAGACGCAAGACAGGGCCTTTTGTGCAGCTTCGGTGCCGTCCCAGGTGTGCGGCGGGTTTACACAGTTGTCACAATTCCTACAGTCCTCACCCGGCTCTTCCCCGAAGTAGGCGCGAATGGCACGACGACGGCAGGTGGTGAGTTCGCACAGGCCAATCATGGCTTCCAGTTTCTGGTGCTCCACCCGCTTATGCGCCTCGTCGGCTTCGGACTCTGACAACCACTGGCGAAAAACGATGATTTCCCTCAGGCCGTAATTCATCCACGCGTTGGACGGCAGGCCGTCGCGACCCGCGCGACCCGTTTCCTGGTAATAGGCCTCAATGCTCTTCGGGAGGCTGAGGTGGGCGACAAAGCGCACGTCGGGTTTATCGATGCCCATCCCGAACGCCACCGTGGCGACAATTACCACACCTTCCTCGCGCAGGAACCGCTCCTGATGCCGGCGACGCGTATGATCCGAAAGGCCCGCGTGGTAAGGCAGGGCGTCACGCCCTCGGGCGCACAGCCACTCGGCAATCTCTTCCACTTTCTTGCGCGTCAGACAATAAACAATACCGGCGTCGTGGGGATGTTCGCTTTGCAGAAAGCGCCACATGCGCTCGCGTCCGTTATCCTCGTCGGAGATGGTGTAGCGAATGTTGGGACGATCGCAACTGTGAATATAGACGTTCGCCTGTTCCAATCGTAGTTGGGTGATAATTTCCCGACGTGTCGCATGGTCCGCAGTGGCCGTCAGGGCAATGCGCGGGACCAGGGGATAACGCTCGTGGAGTACCGACAACTGCAAATACTCCTCGCGGAAGTCGTGTCCCCAGCGCGACACGCAATGAGCTTCATCAATGGCGAACAAGGCAATGGTTTGTCTATCCAACCATTCCAGTGTCCGCTCCTGCAACAGACGCTCCGGCGCGACGTAGAGGACATCCAGCCGTCCGGCGCTCACCGCCGCCTCCACCGCCCGAACCTCTTCAAAATCCAGGGTGGAGTTCAGGCAGGCTGCCCGCACCCCACACTGACGAAGCGCGTCCACCTGATCCTTCATCAACGCGATCAGGGGCGACACCACAACGCCCACCCCTGTGCGCAGCATGGCCGGTACCTGATAACACAACGACTTGCCCCCGCCAGTCGGCATCAGCACCATGGCGTCCCTGCCGGCTAGCAAGTCTCCAATCACTTCATCCTGGCGCAAGCGAAACGACGAATGGCCAAAGACGGTCCGGAGAAGCTGAAGAGCGGCATCGGTAGATTGGAGGAGTTTCATCAGGTATTGTCCTCGCTTCCTCTCCCGGTCAGATCACAAGGGCGACGAGCAATCCGCATTATAGCAGAATGATGCCGATTCATGTCCTATTGCCTCCACGGGTGCCTAAGGAACCGCTGATAAGGGACGTGATTGCGTGAGAGCATTGGCCAAAAAACACCTTGATTGGAAGCTGCCGCAACTTTATACTGCCCGGAAACGGCGGGATACGGCTTGTCCCTGCCCCCGGGCAGGGCTCCCGTAGCGACAAGGTGGAAGGGCCGTCCCCGCCACAGCCCGTTATGCCATGGAAGACCCTATCCGCAACGTTCACGATAGAAGGCCCTTCCATTTCCCCGCTCCCTCTCTAAACCACTCTGCTGTAACGGCTTCTCCGACCGTTCTTGCCTGCCTCGCGTGCGCCGGGGGGCGTCCGGGCATGAGTGCCCGCGGCCCGTGGTGGCGGCGCTGGCTCCATTACCTGGCCTTTCTGCCTGAGCCGTCCCGCCGGGTCGGCCTCACTGGCCGTCGCACACTTCTCCTCGCGCGTCGTGTCTTCCTGGCGCTGCTGCTGTTGCCGACCCTGTCGGCGGGTTTTGCGGCACCGGCGGCCGCGCAGTCTCCATCGACCGTGCCGATGGTGAGCATCACGGGCGGCCCGTCCGTGACAGAGGGCGCGGACGCAACCTTCACGCTGACCGCAAGCCCGGCACCTTCGGCGGATATCACGGTGAACGTCAATGTGGCCGACAGCGGCAGCTTCGCGGTCCATGGCCAGACCGGCCCACGCGCGGTGACCGTCGGCATGAACGGCACGGGCAGCCTCACCGTCGCGACAGTGAACGACGGCGTCGACGACTGGAGCGGCGCCATCACCGCGACAGTCCAAGCCGGCGACGGCTACACGGTGAGCTCGCCCTCCTCGGCGGCGGTCGCCGTGCTAAACGACGGCGTGCAGTTGCCTGACCTCACCGTCTACCTGGCCCAAGATCCCAATCTCGATCTCTCGAAGATCACGGAAGGGAACGAAATCTTTTTCGAAGTCGTCCCTTCATGGCCAACGAACCACCCTCTGCCGGTAGCGTTGAAGACGACGCAGACGGGCGACTTCATAGCCGAGAAATTCCTCTATGCCTACTTGCACGAGATGGACAGTATCGCGAACTGGGTATTCTATGTTCTTATTGACAACGACGACATCGACGAGCCGGACGGGTCGGTGACGGCGATCTCGGAGTACGGGAACGGCCGCACCTCGAACAGCGTCACGGTCCCGATCATCGACGACGACCCGACTGTGGTGAGCCTGGCCCGCGCGGGCTCGGGAGCGGTGGGCACGGGCGGCAAGGTGGCGTTCACGGTGACGCTGGGCCGGGCGCTGGTGGCGGGTGAGACCATCGACGTGCCGCTGGCGATATCCGGCGCGGGGGTGAGCGTCAACGGCTACACGCTCTCGGTGACGGGCGGCACGGGCGCGACGCTGTGGGGAACCGGGGTGCTCACGCCGGTGCTGCGCTTCTCGGGCGCGGGCGCGCGGGCGGCGACGCTGGAGCTGGTCCCGGCGGTCGGCAGCACCGCAGGGCAATACACGATTGCGCTCGGTCCGGACGGCACGGGCGCGAACGGCTTCGACCGCGCCGGTCTCGGCACCAATGTCGGCGGCGGCGCGGACCCGAGCACGACGCAGAACGGCTTCGACGTGCAGGTGGCATCCGCCACGCAGGCTACCAAACTCGTCACGCCGCAGGCTACCGAGCCCGTCACGCCGCGGGTGAACCTTTCGTCCGGTGCCGGCGGCACGGAAGGCGAGACGGTCGAGTTCACGCTGGTGGTCACCCCGCCCCCGCCGCCACTGGAGGTGACGCTGATGGTGGGTCAGAACGGCGACTATGTCGGGAGTGCGGCGCTCGGCCGGCGCACGGTCACGGTGCCGACGAGCGGCAGCGTGACGGTGACGGTACCCACGGTGGACGACGGTGCGGACGAGCCGGACGGCACGGTGACAGCGACGCTGGAGGCAGGCAGCGGATACACGCTCGGCGCGCTGGGCACCCTCGCTGTGGATGTCGCGGACAATGACGGCCTGCCGCTGCTTTCCTTTGCAGAACAGCGGGTGGATGTCGTTGAGGGCGCGACAACGGATGCCGTCCTGACCGTGAACCTGAACGAGAAGAGCTACAAGCCAGTCACGTTCGACTACACGTTGAGCGGCAAGGCGACGGCCGGCGAGGACTATGAGTCGCCGCAGTCGAGGTCGGTGTCCATTCCGCCGGGGTCCACCAGCGCGGACCTGGTGTTCAAGATCAAGGACGACCCCAGGCACGAATCCCTGGAACCCATCATCGTCACGCTGATCGATCCGATGAACGCGCTTGCGCCGGCGCCGGGCAACAGCGCCGTTGTGCTGATTGCCAGTGACGACGGGCCGCCCGTGCTGTCAGTGGAGGCATCTTCGGTGCAGGAGCCGCCGCCCGGCTACGCGAGGTACATGCCGTTCGCCCTCACGCTGGCGCCCGCCAGCGGCTACGAAGTGGTCGTGGATGTCGCCGACACCAAGACGGGCACGGCCACCAGCGCCAGCTCGTGTCCCGGAAACTGCGTTGGCACACGCGACTACGTGACCGGGCGGTCGCGCGTGCGCTTCGCGCCGGGCGAGACCTACAAGGTCGTCAATTTCGGCGTCCGGGGCGACGCCGTGGACGAGGAGGACGAAACGATCGTCGTGCGGCTCTCGGCCGCCTCCAGACAGGTCACATTCGCGGACGGCACGCTTTCGGGGACGCGGTGGTCTCAGGAGGTCGCCGGCACGATCGAGGATGACGACGAGCGAGGCATCGAGGTGACACCCGCGGCACTTGCCCTGGCGGAGCCGGACGGCGCAGGCTCCTACGAGGTGGCGCTGACCAGTCAGCCGACCCACGTCGTGGCGATCGATCTGTCGAGCAGCGACCCCGCCGTGGCGACGGTTTCCCCGGCGCGCCTCACCTTCACGCCGGGGAGCTGGGACAAGCCGCAGGCCGTGACGGTGACGGTGGTGGACGATGACAATGCGGGCGGCGCGCGCACCGCGACCATCTCCCATGCGGTGACCGCCGGCACGTCGGACTACGGCGCGGTGACCGTGCCGGATGTGACTGTGACGGTGAGCGGCGGCGAGGCTGCGCCGTCGGTGGTGTCGACACAGGTGGCGGATCCCGTGACGGTGTCGCTGTCGGCGGAGCAGAGTGCGATTGCGGAGGCGAACGGGAAGACGAAGTTCAGGATCGCCCTGAGCCGGACGCTGGGGGCCGGCGAGGTGGTGAAGGTGCCGTTCACGATTACCGGTGGCAAGTGGAAGCGGGATTGGCACGTGAAGTTCCAGGACGCGCACAACGGGCCGGGGGTGGAGCGCACGCGGTCTGGCCGGAAGTCGGCGGTGCGGTTTACCAAGGGCGGCCGGGTGGCGACGCTGGTGCTGGTGGCGCGGCCAAACGAAGACACGGAGGCGCGCACGATCTCGATCTCGTTCGGCACGGGCAAGCGGGCGCCGCGTTCGACGGGCGTGGCGGGCGGCCTCGCGCTGGTGGACAAACCCATTGCAGTGGCGATTATCGACGACGACTGGGGGATACCCGCCGTCACGGTCGCTGCCGGCGGCGCGGTGACGGAGGGCGGCGATGCAACATTCACGTTGCGCGCCGATCCGGCGCCGATTGCGGACCTTGCGGTGACGGTCGGGGTTACGCAGATCGGCACAGTCGCGGATACTGTGACACTCGGTCCGCGCACGGTCACGATCCCGGCAGGCGCGACGGAGGGTGCCTTCACGGTCGCCACCACGGATGACGGCACGGACGGGCCGGGCGGCGCGGTGACGGTGACGGTGGTGAAGAAAGCCGGCTACACCTTGGGCGAGACGACTGCCGCCA
>VYFB01000041.1:0-1979 GCA_009842645.1 Nitrospira sp. SB0677_bin_15
CGCTCCGGGACGCCTTGCCCTGCATCCCGCTATCACACTAAATCAGAGGTTCCTTTCCAAAGTCAGTGCCTGACCACGGTAGCTCCGGCGTTTGACAACCCCGGGACCGGTTGCTAGCATCAGGCGCAAGTGAGCCGCTAGCTCAGTTGGTAGAGCATCGCCCTTTTAAGGCGAGGGCCCTCGGTTCGAGCCCGAGGCGGCTCACCATTTTTGGCGAAACGACAAGCCTCCGTCGGGCCGTCTCGCTTGCCTTCGGTCAGGGAAAATGCTAAGGTCTTGACAGTAAAGTGGGCGGGCGCCCACTTTTTTTTGCACTGCTTTTCTCCAAGATCATTCCGGAAGGCGTGGAATTGCGGATATGAACGGGCTGGAGAGCCAAGTCCAGCGTATCGCCGAGCCGATTGCCAAGGCTCTCCGCCTTGACATTGTCGACGTCGAGTGTCACGGCAAGGGAGCCAAGACCATCGTGCGGGTGTTCGTGGAGAAAGAGGGAGGCGTCGGGATTCAGGATTGTGAACAGTTTCACCATTCGCTCGGGCGGGCGCTTGACGTGGCCGATCCAGTTCCGCACGCCTATCGTCTCGAAGTGTCATCTCCGGGTCTCGATCGTCCGCTGAAACAGCGAAAGGACTATGATCAGGCGGTTGGACTGAACATTCGAGTCAAGGTCCATGCACCCGTCCAGGGGAAGGGAACGGTGATCGGTCAGTTGACCGGGGTCGATGACCGGGGCATTACCCTGCAGGTTTCGGTGCGAAAATCCCGGACGTCTCAACGGGTGGTTCTTGAATGGGGTGCTGTCGCCCAGGCCAAACGCGAAATCGAATGGTAACGGAGGACTTGAAGGGGAATGACGCAGGGAACCTCTGATTAAGTGTGATAGTGGGATGCAGAGCAAGGCGTCCCGGAGTTCAACCCTCACCTATCTCAGAGAGATAGGTGAGGGTTGAACGAGGACGCAACACAGCCCTGCCCCGATAGCGCATTAAATCAGAGGTTCCGCAGTTGAGTCCTGGCCGATTACGGGTCAGCACGAAGAGGGGCGGTTATGAAGCGTGAACTGATGGCAGTCATCGAACAAGTGGGACGCGAAAAAGGTATTGATAAATATCGGGTGCTTGCGGCCGTGGAATCTGCGCTGCTGACTGCGGCAAAGAAACGGTATGGCAACAACGAGAATATTCAGGTTCAAATTGATCCGGAAACCGGGGAAATTTCCATCGTGTCATTGAAGACCATTGCGGACCAGATCACCGATGCCAATGCCCAGATTTCTCTGGAGGAAGCGCGGGCCATTGATGGAGAAGCTGAATTGGGCGATGAGATCGGCTCGCTCATCGACGTCGAGGAATTCGGGCGGATCGCGGCGCAGGCGGCGAAACAGGTGATCTGTCAAAAAGTCCGGGAAGCCACGTGGGAGGCGGTCGAGCGGGAATATTCGAAGCGAGAGGGAGATTTGGTGCATGGTATCATCCTTGGACAGGAGCGCCGGAATTACCTGGTGGAAATCGGTAAAACCGAGGCAGTGCTACCCGTCCATGAACAAATTCCCCGTGAGGCCCATCGGCGAGGCGATCGCGTTCGGGCATTGTTGTTGGAAGTGCGCCGGACCCCGAAAGACGTCCAGGTCGTCCTGTCTCGTGCCCATCCGCAGTTCGTGGTCAAACTCTTTCAATTGGAGGTGCCGGAGGTCACGGAAAAAATTCTGGAAATTAAAGGGGTGGTGCGTGAACCCGGGGATCGAACCAAAATCGCGGTGTTTTCCAGGGATAAAGCCGTGGACCCGGTTGGCGCCTGTGTGGGAATTAAGGGTTCCCGCGTTCAGGCCATCGTGCGGGAACTCAAGGGAGAAAAGATCGACATCATCCCGTGGACGACGGATCCTCGTGTGTTTATCGGCGAGGCGTTGAATCCGGCCTCCATCGAGAAAGTCGGCATCGACGAGTAGAAAAAGGCGGCCTGGGTCGTGGTGGCGGAGT
>VYFB01000041.1:1989-29545 GCA_009842645.1 Nitrospira sp. SB0677_bin_15
GATTCCCAATTATCGCTGGCCATTGGCAAAAACGGACAAAACGTCCGTCTCGCAGCCAAATTGACCGGATGGAAAATCGACATCATCAGCGTCAGCGAATATGAAAAAGAAAAACTCGAGCGGGAACGGGAAATCAAAGCCGCCTTGGCCGAGGAAACCGCGGCGCAACTGGAACAGGGGACCGGCACTGAAAAGCAGTCGTCGACCATAACGGGCGACGGGCCAACGGGTGAAGATCTCGATGTGGCGTCCGGAGATACGGTTGAATCCGGGGAGGCGTCCGCGTAACGAATCACAATGCGAGTCTATGAATTAGCCAAAAAACTGGGCAAGGAAAGCAAGGTCCTGATTGCCGAACTGAGCAAACTGGGAATTACGGTCTCCTCCCATAGTAATGCCTTGAGTGAGGAGGACCTCCGGAAAGCCTTGAAAGCGCTTTCGGGTAAGGCAGACCTGCAGCCACCGGTGCGGAAGAAGGCAACCGGATCTTACAAACCGGGTAAAACTGCAAAAAAACCGTCGACTTCACCAGCCAAGGCACGTAGCCAAGCTGCCCGGGAAAAGGCTGCGGAAGAGGAGGTTCGTAAACCCGAGAAAAAACACATTTTAATCAAGCGACGAAAAACAGACCCCCCTCCTCCTTCCGACCCCGACACCGTGGCAGAAGAAGCGTCCGGAGACGGCATCATCTCCGTGATTCCCAAGAGCGAAACCCCGGAGCCGGTCAACGTGATGGATGAGCCGCCCGAAGTTGCAGCCATATCTCAGGCCTTGGCTGCTGAAGCGACGCTCCCCGACGTTGTCCCGTCAATCGAAGACAGTGCCGTGTCTGTTGCGACCGGCGAACCGGTCACCACTCAACCTCAACAAACGGTGGATGAGCCCAAGAAGGTCAAGGAAGAGGAGAAACCCAAAAAGAGTCGGAAGGCCGGGAAACCGCGTGATGAAGACCTCTTTGCCGAGATCTATGAAGATGCGGCTCGTTGGCAGGATCTTCGCCCCCTTCCCACCCTCAGACGGGAAGAACGCGCTCGACACGTTCCTTCTGCCACGCCGACCGAAATCACGAAACCCAGACGAAAGACCGTCAAACTTTCATCGGGCATGACGGTCAAGGAATTTGCGGAACACTTGGGAATCCGGGCGGCGGACGTGATACGCAAGTTGATGGAAATGGGCGTCGGCCTCACGCTGAATCAACCCATGAATCTGGATGCCGGTGTGCTGATTGCCGAAGGACTCGGGATCCAAGTTGAGATTCAGACGGAAAAAGAGGGTGAGGCATTGTTGAAAGAAATGCTTGAGCCGACGACCGAGTCACAATTTGCGTCCCGGGCTCCGGTGGTCACGATTATGGGGCACGTGGATCATGGAAAAACGTCGTTGCTCGATGCGATTCGTCAGACCAGGGTGACGCAACAGGAAGCCGGTGGCATCACGCAACATATCGGGGCCTATTCCGTGCAGGCAGGGGAGAAAAGCGTGACCTTTCTGGATACCCCCGGTCATGAAGCGTTTACGGCCATGAGGGCACGCGGGGCACAAGTCACCGATATCGTGGTTTTAGTGGTTGCCGCGGATGACGGCGTCATGCCGCAAACCCTCGAGGCCACAAATCATGCGCAGGCTGCCGGGGTCCCCATCGTGGTAGCCGTCAACAAAATCGACAAACCCGGCGCCAATCCCGATCGAATCAAGCAGAGCCTCTCGGAACAGGGGCTCGTTCCCGAATCCTGGGGCGGACAGACGATCTACGTGGAAGTGTCGGCAAAGGAAAAACAGGGATTGGACACGTTATTGGAGATGTTGTTGCTGCAAGCCGAGGTCATGGAGTTGAAGACGGACGTCACCCAGCCCACGAAGGGAGTCGTGTTGGAAGCCAAGTTGGATCGAGGTCGTGGTCCCGTGGCCACCGTCCTGGTCCAAAGCGGAAGGTTGAAGGTCGGAGCCGCGTACGTGGTGGGAGCGACCAGCGGCCGCGTCCGGGCACTGGTGTCGCACGACGGAAAGAAAGCGCGTGAGGCCGGCCCCTCTACTCCCGTGGAGGTGATCGGCTTGTTGGGGTTGCCGGCGGCCGGTGATCAATTGGTCGTGGTCAAAGATGAGCGGGTGGCCCGGGAGATTGCCGAATCCCGGCATCAAAAGCGGCGTACGGCGGAACTTGGGACTGGCCCGAGTCGGCTCACGTTGGACGCGCTGTTTGCTCACGGCCAGGAGTCCGACAAGAAAGAACTGGCGGTGTTGGTGAAAGCGGATGCGCAAGGGTCGGTCGGCGCCTTGTGCGAATCCATCGCCAAAATCTCCTCCGAGAGCGTCAAGGTGCAGATTATACATCGGGGTGTGGGAGGTATTACCGAATCGGACGTGTTGCTGGCGTCCGCGTCGAAGGCGTTGGTGGTTGGATTTCACGTTCGTCCTGACCCTAAAGCCACGGCGCTTGCTGAACGCGAGGGCGTGGAAGTCCGGCTCCATACGATCATTTACAATGCGCTCGCCGACGTCAAAGCCGCAGCCGAGGGTTTGCTGGATCCGACCTTTACGGAACGCGTATTGGGCCGCGCGGAGGTTCGACAGGTCTTTTCGATTCCCAAAGTCGGCTCGATCGCAGGCTGTTACGTGACGAATGGGCATATTGCCCGCGCGAGTGAGGGTGTTCGCTTGTTGCGGGACAGCGTGGTGGTCTATGAAGGGAAATTGGGTTCATTGCGGCGCTTTAAAGACGACGTCAGGGAAGTGCATCAAGGGTATGAGTGCGGGATCGGCATCGAAAATTTCAATGACATTAAGGCCGGCGACGTGATTGAAGCGTACGTCTTTGATAAAGAGACGGCCAAATTGTAATCCTGCGGCATGGTCGGCCCGTGTCATGGATCAGAGGTTCCGATATCGCGAGCCGTGCTGAAAACAGATGGTGGTCGGAGTTTGTCGGATAGAATTGCATTTTCCAGAAGGGCATTCGCTGAAATCGAAACGTCAGATTCTGTCCAGCCTCAAAGCACGTTTGTGCAGGACGTTCAAAGTGTCGGTGGCCGAACTTGGCGATCATGATCTGTGGCAACGATCCGTGTTGGGTATTGCCTGTATTGCAAATGAATCGAGTCACGTGAATCGGGTTCTCGATCAAGCGATGAATATGATTCGGGCTACTCCGACGTTGGAGTTGCTCGATTTTCGCATCGAACTCTTGTAGGGCGGGAAGAAGCGCGAGTGTCGTGTCGAAACCGGCGTATAAACGATCTGTCAGGGTGGCTGATCAGGTCAGGATGGAGGTCGCGGACATTCTTGCCAGAAAATGCAAGGATCCCCGGCTCAAGTTTGTGACGGTCACCGACGTGGAGATGAACAACGATCTGCGGAAGGCCCACGTCTACGTGTCCTTGTTGGGTAACCACGTTGAAGTGGAAACCGCCCGTAAGATGCTCGACCATGCGTCCGGCTTCATTCGGTTGGAATTGGGCCGGCGCTTGGAGTTGCGCTATACGCCGGAGGTGTCCTTCTGGTTCGACTCGAGCGGTTCACGAGGCGACAAGATTGACCGGCTTCTTGATGCCATGTTCCCTGATGGTCAATCCGGGGAAGAGGGCCAGATATGATGACAGAATGTCTTGATGGTCGTACTCCCGGTCAGGTGACGCCGGCCGTGCCGCACGGCGTGCTGAACGTTTCGAAGCCTGCCGGGTGGACGTCGCACGACGTCGTGGCCAGGATTCGCCGACTTCTCCAAGTCCGTAAAGTCGGGCATGCGGGGACCTTGGACCCCGAAGCCACTGGCGTGCTTCCCGTCCTGTTGGGGCAAGGGACGAGACTCTCGGTCTTCCTTCTGCATTGGGACAAGGAATACGAGGCCGTCTTGTGCCTGGGGCGGGAGACCACGACTCAAGATGCTGCGGGGGGCATTGTGCGGGAATGTCCCGTCCACGGGCTCAGCCCGGAAACCGTTCACGAGGCGGTTGCGCAATTTTGCGGTGAACAGCAGCAGGTACCGCCTATGTATTCGGCGGTTAAAATCGGGGGGCAACCGCTGTATAAAGCGGCTCGTGCAGGCAAAACCGTTGAGCGTCAGGCACGGTCCGTGACCATTTATCACATTGAGATCCTGACGTTGTCCCTGCCCTACGTCACGCTTCGGGTTCGTTGTTCCAAGGGTACGTACATTCGCACTTTATGTGCGGATATCGGTGAGGTACTGGGTGTGGGGGGGCACCTGAGCCAATTGACTCGCAGTCGCGTGGGACCGTTTCGCCTCGATCAGGCGTGGCCGCTTGATGACATCGGACGCGTCGATGACCTGTTCGGGCACCCGGGGGCGTTTCTGAGTCTTGACGAAGCGTTGGCCGATCTTCCGGCCGTGGTCGTTGAGGCCGCCATGGTCGAGAAGGTCTTGAATGGGGCGCCAGTTTTGGACGCGGCACTCTGGTCTGAGGATTATCGAGAGACCTCCGTCGAGACGTTGATTCGGGTGAAAGACGATAGAGGGCGATTACTGGCCCTCGGCAAATGGGCTCCATCGACGTCGTATTCACCAAAACGTCAATTACGGATGGTCAAAGTGTTTGCTGAGACGTCATGCCCGTCTCATGAAACGTGAGCTTTGAAAAAGGAAGAAGGAAGAAGGAGGCTGATATGGCGGCAGTTAAGGAAGCAAAATCAGTTATCGTGCAGCGACATCGCGCGCATGAACGTGATACGGGTTCGTCTGAGGTGCAAATTGCCTTGTTGACGAACCGCATCACCTATTTAACCGAGCATTTCCGTACGCATAAAAAAGATCATCATTCGCGACACGGGTTGCTGAAAATGGTGAGCCTGCGCCGGCGTTTGTTGGATTATTTGCATCGCAAAGACGTTGGGCGCTATCGGGCCATCCTTGGTAAATTAGGGCTGCGGAAATAACTCGCCGTTTTGCGCCGGGCGCGAAGAAGGTCAGAAGGTAAAAAGGAGAGAAATACATGGTACAAGCAGTTGAAGTGGAGATCGCGGGACGGACGTTGAGGTTGGAGACAGGGCGAATGGCCAAACTGGCCGATGGGGCCGTCTTGGCCTCCTATGGGGACACCGTGGTTTTGGCGACGGCCGTGGCGTCCAAGTCGTTGAAGCCGGACACGGATTTTTTGCCGCTCACCGTGAATTATCAGGAAAAGGCCTATTCGGCCGGAAAAATTCCGGGAGGGTATTTCAAGCGGGAAGGGGCTCCGTCGGAAAAAGAAACCCTGACAAGCCGGCTCATTGACCGGCCGATTCGCCCATTGATCCCGGAGCGCTTTTATTATGAAACACAAGTCATTGCGTCCGTGCTCTCCGTGGACCAATCGATGACCTCGGAAGTGGTGGGTATCACGGCGGCCTCCGCCGCGCTCGCGATCTCGGATATTCCCTTTTCCGGTCCGTTGGCCGGTGTCAAGATCGGCCATGTAAACGGCCAATTCGTGGTCAACCCCAATATGCAGGAACTCCAGAACAGCGAACTCGAGTTGGTGGTCGCCGGCACTCAGGACGCGATCCTGATGGTGGAAGCCGGGGCGAATGGGCTGTCCGAGTCCGTGTTCCTTGAGGCATTGGCATTGGCCCATTCGGAAATCAAGAAGATCGTGGCCAAAATCGGCGAGTTACAGGAACTGGTGGGACGACCCAAGCGGGTGGTGCCGGTGGAGCCGGTCGACGAGGACCTGGAACGACAGGTCTGCGAATTGGTGGCTGGCCCGGTTCGGGAAGCCGTGCTCATCGCCAACAAAACCGACAGGCAAGAGCGATTGGACCAGATTCTGTCCGAGGCGGTCGACAAGCTGGGTGACGAGAATACGACGCGCAGCCGGCAGATCAAAGAGGTCTATCATGACGTCGAATATCGTGAGGTCCGCGAGATGATTTTGCAAAAACAGATCCGCGCCGATGGCCGGGGTCCGACCGATATCCGGCCCATTACGTGCGAAACGAGTCTATTGCCGCGTACGCATGGCTCCGCCTTGTTCACCAGAGGGGAAACCCAAAGCCTGTCCGTTGTCACATTGGGTACCTCGGACGATGAGCAACGCATCGATGCACTTGAGGGGGAATATTTCCGCAATTTCATGCTCCATTATAATTTTCCCCCGTTCAGCGTGGGGGAAACCCGGCCCTTGCGGTCGCCAGGTCGACGCGAAGTCGGACATGGGAAGCTGGCTGCGCGCGCGCTGACGTCGGTGCTGCCGGACAAGGAGGCCTTTCCCTATACCATTCGCATCGTGTCGGACATTTTGGAATCCAACGGCTCCTCCTCCATGGCCACGGTGTGTGGGGGCACCTTGGCCATGATGGATGCCGGTGTGCCCATCAAGGAACCCGTAGCGGGTATTGCCATGGGTCTTATCAAAGAAGGCGACCGGGTTCTGATCTTGTCGGATATTCTCGGACTCGAAGATCATCTGGGCGACATGGATTTCAAAGTGACGGGGACCCGAACGGGCGTCACCGCGCTCCAGATGGACATCAAAATCGAGGGAATCACGATCGAGTTGATGAGGCAAGCCCTCGAACAAGCCCGGGTCGGCCGGCTCCACATTCTGGAGAAAATGCAGGACTCGCTCTCATCGCCACGGGAATCTCTGGCGCCTCATGCTCCTCGCATTTATACGATTCAGATCAAAACAGACAAGATTCGGGACGTCATCGGACCGGGTGGGAAAGTCATCCGCGGCATCATTGCGGAATGCGGGGTCAAGGTCAACGTCGATGATACGGGCCTGGTGACGATTGCGTCAGTTGATGAATCGTCGGCCCAGCAGGCAATTGACATGATCAACCGGTTGACGGAGGAAGCGGTCGTGGGGAAAACCTACCTCGGGACCGTCCGGAAGATCGTCGATTTTGGCGCCTTCGTCGAGATTTTACCCAACATCGACGGCTTGGTGCATATTTCCCAATTATCCGAGCATCGCGTCAAATCCGTGGCCGATGAACTGGCGGAAGGGGAACAGGTCCTGGTCAAGGTCCTGGAAATCGACAAGCAGGGCAAAATTCGTCTGAGCCGCAAAGAGGCGTTGGCGGAGTCAGAACAGCCTTCTGCCGCGTCCTAGCCGGGATGCCCGTTTGTACGGTCTTCGATGGGCGTCCTTGCAGACTATTCTTTGCCAATTTTCCCACTCCAAGCCTGGGTAGCGAACATGACCTGGACGCGCAAACTTGTCCTCGATAACGGTATTCGTGTGGTGATGGAACGGATGCCGTCCCTCAAGTCCGTTGCCATCAGTGTTTGGGAAAACGTCGGCACCAGGGATGAAGGGTCTCGGCAGAAGGGGTTTGCCCACTTCCTTGAACACATGATGTTCAAAGGTACACGCCGTCGGTCTGCTACGCAGATTTCGCACGAAATCGATAGCCTGGGTGGAGAGATGAATGCCTTTACCACCCATGAAACCACGACCTTGTACGTCAAAGTGTTGGACCAACAAATCGGGCAGGCGATCGATTTATTGGCCGACGTTTTTTATCACTCCCGTTTTGACCGCAAGGAAATCGAACGGGAAAAACAGGTCGTGTTGGAGGAAATCCGAATGGTTCGGGACGATCCGGAAGATTTCGTGCAGGAACTGCATGCCAAGCAGGTGTTACGGGGGCACCCCCTGGGTCGGTCGATCCTGGGGAATCAGGCCACCTTGAAGCGCATGCAGCGACGTGACCTGCTTTACTATCTGGAGGAACACTATCGTCCGGAGAAAACTGTGATTGCAGTGGCAGGGAATTTTGATATGAAGAAAGTCGAGACCCTGGTCCGGGCCTCATTTGGAACGTGGAAGGCCAGCGGTCGTGATGGGAATGGGGGGCAACGGCAGAAACCGCCTCGTGTTCGGGGAGGGATCATGGTCCATCACAAACAATTGGAGCAGGTCCATCTCTGTCTGGGATTCAAGGGGTTGCCCGTGGCTCATCCGGCCCGATACGCGGCTCATATCCTGAACGCCCTGCTCGGAGGAGGGATGAGTTCCCGGCTCTTCCAGGAAATTCGAGAGAAACGCGGTCTGGCGTATACGATCTATTCGCAATTGTCGAGCTTTTCAGACGGAGGGGTGTTGACCATTTATGCTGCGAGTGGGGCCAGAGAGGCGTCCTCGGTGGTGGAGGTCGTCTGTCGGGAAATCAAAAAATTGCAGAAACGCGGGATCGCCCCCCAGGAATTGGAGAGAACCAAAAACCAACTAAAGGGGACCTTGATGCTGGGGTTGGAAGGGACCTATGGACGGATGAACAAATTGGCCAAGGATGAACTCGCGCAAGGGCGGTACGTGTCCCTCCGGGAACTCGTGTCTGCCATCGATCGCGTTTCCGGGCAGGACGTTCAGGCCATCGGCCGGGAGCTTTTGGATTTTGGTTCAATGTCCGTGACGGCATTGGGGCCCGTGCCCCCTGAACCCCTGCAAGAAAAATTTTTTGCGCAGGCGTGAAAACCCTCAAATTTTCTCTGGAAAGACCCTTGACATCTTGCAACGGGATGAGTAGCATGGGCCACCCTGATTAAAGGCGATAAGGTTGTGAGGGTCGAAAGGCCCCTTGAGTCGTGAGAAAAAGGGGCGTTGTTTTTTCGTTGCAATGGAAACGGTTTTTGGTTAAAAAGTACGAGTTGTTATTTTTATTTATGTCATCCTAAGTAAAGGAGGGGGAAATGAAGAAGTCATTTTTCCGTGGGGGCGTTGTGGGAATGCTGGCTGCTGGTCTGATGCTCGTTGGCTTCATCGGTCTGGCCGATGCCCAAAAGGGCCCCTGTTCCAGCAACAAGAAATGTGGCGGTAATCCTGAAGAGGTAGCCACCATCGGCGACATGTCCCTCAAAGGGACCGCGCCTGCCAGCTTGAAAGGTCGCGTGTATGCCCATTGGGCCGACAATCCGGCCGGCGAAATCCTTTTTGGCATTCAATATTGGAACACCAGCAGCCCAGGCGAAACCGGTGACCCTCTTGGGCGGGCTTCCGATGACCGGGACGTGTCCATTCCTGATCCCTTGTTCGTCTGCTGTGGGTGGGGGTATCAGGGCGGTGAAGATCGCAACAATCCCTATGCCGGATGGTACAATCCGCAAACGACGGTACGGTTGCGGGTGAAAGATTCCGCTCTGATGAAGCAGTTGACCGACGCGTCCCAAAATCTGGTTGCCATGGAAGTGCAACTCGACGGCAACACCGTCACGGGCTTCAAAGTTCTTGCTGGAGAGTAAATCGACGAATTTGACGCTTGCGATATAGAAAAGGATTCATTCAAAAATTTTTTAGCGCTTAATTGAGGAGGAAGGAATCATGAAAATTGGGAAATCAGGGTTGGCCGTTTTAACTGCCTTGATCGTGGTGGGTTGCATGGCCTCCAGTGCGCTTGCCATTGAAGCGTTCCAGGAACGGTTCGAGTGGGGCGATCTCAGCAAACCGACCACCGTGCATGGACGGGTTGCAGTCACCGATCCATACGACAAAGCCGCTTGGGTCAACATCGCCGTCTTTGGGGGCAATGCCGAGAGTGGATACTATTGGCAGAAGTATTTCCCAGGGAAGAATTTGAAAGTCTACCCGAAAGATGACGGTGTGTGGCAAAAGCTCGTGGCCTTGGGCAAAGGCTCGCACAGCCAAGCAGTCATGAGCGGGACCGAGGCTTCCAAGTATAGCTTGGTCGAACTTGTGATCCAGGAGACCGAGCAGAACCATCGCGTGGTGTCCTCGGTTAAGGAAGTGCCTGAAGTGGCCGGTACGCCGGACAAACCCAGAAGCATTCACAGCCTGCGGGCGATCAGTGTTGTGGATTCCATCGACAACAATAGCTGGGCGCAAAACAAGAAGATGCAGTATGATGTGATGGTCCCGGGTGTGGGTCCGATTTCCGGATTCATTCCGTACTCCAACCAAGCCCCCCATACCTCCAAGGGGACAAAGGAAGGCAAGTTCGGCGCGTCGTTGCAATAAACAAACAGCTTTAGCAAATAAAAAAGGGCAGGACTTCATAAGTCCTGCCCTTTTTGTTAGGAACCTCTGATTAAGCGCACTATCGGGCGCAGGGCTTCGTTGTGTCCTCGCTCAACCCTCACCTATCTCTCTGATAAGCTTCGGGTTTCGCTCCGGGACGCCTTGCCCTGCATCCCGCTATCACACTTAATCAGAGGCTCCTTTATTTGGCATCGAGACGTTTTTGGATCTCAGCCAAGCGGTTTAATGCTTCAAGCGGCGTCATGGAAAACAATTCCAACTGTTTGATTTCTTCAATCAGGGGATGCGGTTGGGGCGTTGAGGACAGTATGTCGACGGGGTTCTCTTCCTGAATCCGATTGCTTGCCTTCTCAGAAGACGACTCCTGTTCCAGTTGAGCCAGGACTTCTTCAGCTCGCGAAATGAGAGATGAGGGTAAACCGGCCAGTTTGCCCACGTGGATCCCGTAACTGCGAGCGGCTTTACCTGGCTTGATTTTTCTTAAAAAGATGACGTCCTCCTTGTCTTCTTTGACGGCGACTGTGAGGTTTTGAACGCCATCGCGAAACTTCTCCAAATCAGTCATTTCATGATAGTGCGTTGCAAAGAGAGTCCTGGCCCCCAGGACACGCCGGTCCTGAATATGTTCGGCGATCGCCCAAGCCAGACTCAAACCGTCGTAGGTACTGGTTCCTCGCCCTATTTCATCCAGCAGGATGAGACTACGCGATGTAGCCCCATGCAAAATTTTGGCGGTTTCCAGCATTTCTACCATAAAGGTGCTCAACCCGAATGCCAGATTATCGGAAGCGCCCACCCTGGTGAACAATCGATCGATGACCCCGATTTTCGCTTCAGAGGCAGGCACAAAGCAGCCCACGTGCGCCATGAGGACAATCAACCCGGTTTGCCGCAAGAACGTACTCTTTCCTGCCATGTTGGGGCCGGTCAGCAACAATAAACGATGCGAGTCCAAGTCCAGGTAGGAGTCGTTTGGGATAAACCCATCGGGCAAGTCGAATTGTTCAACGACCGGATGCCGTCCATTTTTGATGAAGATGATCCCGCCGTCGTGCATCTCTGGTTTGACGTAGCGATTCCTGGAAGCGACCTCTGCGAAATTCGAGAGCACGTCGAGCAGGGCCACGTGTTTGGCCATTTTTTGAATACGGAACACGTGGCCGGACAGGGTTTGCAGCATCGCCCGAAAACGTTCCTGTTCGGCGCGTCGCAACTTCTCATTGGCCCCGGACAGTTGGGCTTCAATGCGTTCGAGATCTTCTGTCGTATACCGCTCGGCATTCACGAGCGTTTGTTTCCGTCGAAAATATTCCGGCACACGAGACAGGTTCGCCTTTGTGACCTCGAAATAGTAGCCGTACACTTGATTGTATTTGATCTTGAGCGAGTCGATGCCGCTCTCTTCCCGTTCGCGTTGCTCCAGATCGGTTAACCATTGCACGCCGTCCCGGCTCATCGTTCGCAGCTCATCGATGATGGAATCGACACCGTCCTGAAAAATCGGCCCCTCTTTGACGGAGCCCGGCGCATTGGGATCAATGGAGTCTTCGACCAGAGTGGTGACGTCAGTAAGCGAATCCCAGTGCTGCAAGACGGAATTGAGCAAAGGATCGGCAACGTCGTCGAAAAGCTGAAAGAGCTGGGGCAGAATGGTCAGGGATTCTTTCAAGCGAAGAACGTCACGCGGAGTCGCCGTTCCCATGACCACGCGGCTGCTCAACCGTTCAAGGTCATGCAGGTCCTTGAAGAACGAGCGAACGTGCAGGCGAAGCTTGAGGTTGTCCATGAATGCGGACACCGCATTCAGCCGGCGTTGAATGGCTTCGTGGTCGAGCAGGGGCCGAACGATCCACTGTCGTAACAGCCGGCATCCCATAGCTGTGACCGTATGATCGAGAACCGACAGCAAGGTGGCGTGTTGTTGATCCGGATGCAAGGGCTGGATCAGTTCCAGGTTGCGCATGGTCATGGCATCCAGGTGCATCTCCCGCGTGGGTTCCAGGAGTTCCGGCCTTTGGATATGGTGGTGTTCCAGGGTGGGTTGGGTCTGCTTCAGATAACGCAGGATACAGCCACCTGCCTGGCCCCCGGGTCCTACGGCAGAGAGGCCAAGTGCGTCCACGTGATCAACCTCGAAATGAGCCCGGAGCATCTCCTCCGAAGCAGCCGATTCGAAACACGCAGACGGTTGTTCCGTCACGCGAGGTAACCGCAGGGGTTCCAGGAGTCTGTCGAGGGCTATCGTGTCCGTTTTATCCGGGATAATGACTTCTTGGGGGCCCAGGCGGATGAGTTCGTCCAGCATCGAGTCCTGGCCGTGTTCCCCGGAAAATTCTGCAATGAGAAATTGTCCGGTGGACAGATCGATCGAGGCGAGGCCAAAACTATCACGTGAATGGATCGGGTCGCGTTGAACGGACAAGGCCGCCAGGTAGTTGGCTGTTTTGGCGTCCAGCAACTCATCATCGAAAATCGTTCCGGGAGTATAGAGTCGGACGACCTCTCGTTTGACCAGACCCTTGGCCGATTTGGGGTCTTCGACTTGCTCGCAGAGCGCCACGGTTTTCCCGGCTCTCAGCAACTTGGCCAGATAGCTCGTGGCCGCATGATACGGCACTCCGCAGAGAGGAACGGGGTTGGCGCTATTCTTGTTTCTGCTCGTCAGGGCAATGTTGAGCAGGGCTGCGGCCTCTTTTGCGTCCTCGTCAAACATTTCATAGAAGTCACCCACCCGAAAGAACACAATCGTCTCCGGGTACCGTCGTTTGATGTCCCAATATTGTTTCAGCAGAGGGTTCAGTTCTGATTGACCCATGAGACAACTACCTGGCATCCGACGTGAGCGCGTGAAGGAGACCGGAGCTTCGCGGCCCGAAAGCCTGAACGTTCACGCGACGGGTGTTTTTCTTCGCATAGGAAAATTGAATGGAAAGATAATCATTGGGCATCCACGAGGCAGGAAGCCGCTCGGCCCATTCAATCAGGACCACGAAATCTCCGTCCAAATACTCGGCCAATCCCGTGTCAGCTAATTCTCCCGCCTTTTCCAGTCGATACAAGTCCACGTGGGCAAGCATCAGGGGACCGGCGTATTCCTGGATAAAGGTAAACGTCGGACTGCTGACGACGTGGGGGTCGAAACCCGTGCCCAAGGCGACCCCGCGCACGAACGTCGTTTTCCCTGCGCCCAACTCACCGACGAGCGCAATGAAGTCGCCCTTCTGAAGATGCCGGCCGATGGTCGAGCCGAATTCCTCGGTGTGCGACGACGACCGCAGGGTCAGGGTCCAGGATTGTGTCTGTGCGGTGGCCATGTGATCAGGGAACGGCTTCATGGTCGAGGGGCAACGGCGTGAAGCACCTGGGTGATGGCTTGCGGCAGGTAGGTTAAAAGGTCGCCGGCCATCAAGCTGGGATACCCGTAGACCCGGGCCGCAAGGTCGCCGGCTAAGCCATGAAGGAAGACGCCGCTTTGAGCCGCTTCCCACGGTGAGACGCCTTGCGCCAGCAATCCGGTCAGGACCCCGGTCAGCACGTCCCCGGTGCCGGCAGTGGCCATGCCGGGATTGCCGGTGGGTGAAATGGACGTCGCTCCTTGAGGGTGGGCCACAATCGTGCGTGCTCCCTTCAGCACCACGACGCTTGAATGGGTACGGGCAAAATCCTGGGCGATCCCCAAACGATTGCGATTCACGGTTGCCGCCGTCGATTCGCCAAGAAGCCTGGCCATCTCTCCGGGATGCGGAGTCAGGATCGCGGAAATCGGGCGTGACCGGAGGCGACTCGTATGGCCTGCCAAGGCGTTCAGCGCGTCGGCATCAATGATCAACGGCCGGTTGCATTGGTCGATCAGCGTTCGGACCAGGTCGGCGGTTTCAGCCTGCGTCGAAAGGCCGGGGCCTATGCCGATCGCACTGCGCGATTCCAGAAAAGGTTGCAAGATGGGCAGGGCATCTCGCGAGAGCGTGTGATCCGCGGTTTCAGGAAGTGGTAAGGTCATGACCTCGTGAATGCCCGAGGCAACGCTGGCTTGCACGCTGGATGGTGTGGCCACGGTGACAAGCCCGGCTCCTGCCCTGAGGGCCGCTTTGGCTGCCAAGGCGGCGGCTCCGCTTTTTCCGGATGAGCCGGCAATGATCCCGGCGTGACCGAACGTGCCCTTGTGCGACGAAGCCGGGCGCTTAGGCAGCCACGGTCGAATCATCGCGGGAGTCAACATTTCAATGGAAACAGGCAGGTCTTCGACGTACTGGTTCGGAATACCGATATCGATGCAATGAACGTGACCGGCGTGATCAATGCCCGCTCCCAGGAAAAGCCCGAGCTTGGGGTTTCCGAACGTGACCGTCAGGTCGGCTAGAATCGCGGTCCCTAACGTGTCGCCGGTATCCGCGTCGATACCGGAAGGAAGGTCCACCGCAACAATGGGTGCCTCGGACAAGTTCATGGCCTGAATGGCCTCCTGGTACGGGCCGGTAACCGGTGAAGACGTGCCGGTTCCCAAGAGCGCGTCGACTAGCACGTGGCTGTCCCGGACCAACCGGTGCACGCGGTCCGGAGAGGGGCTGCTCAAGACCTTGGATCGGCCGGCCCCTTTGACAAACCGTTGATACATGAGTTTGGCGTCCCCTTTGAGATCCTTGGCATGCGCAAGCAGGCAGACCTGAACGTCATTCCGTTTTTGGTGCAGGAGTCTTGCGACGACGAATCCGTCCCCTCCATTGTTGCCTTTCCCACAGAAGATCGTCACGGTTTTCCCCTTCAGGGTGTCGAAGGTGTCTTCCATGACCGACACCGTGCCGGCTCCCGCCCGTTCCATCAACGTCTTGCCGGGCACGCCAGCTTCGTGGATTGTGCGACGATCGAGTTCTCGCATTTGGTGGGAGGTGACGATTTTCATGACGAACCAAGCGCAAACGCGCCGGGCCACTAACGGTGAAGCGATGAAGGGATTAAGGCCCGCATTTCTCTGACGGCCCGTTCGAGACCGACCAGGACCGCGCGCGAAATAATGCTGTGCCCGACGTTGAATTCCACGATTTCGGTGATGCCCGTCAGGCGATGGATATTGTGGTACGTCAGCCCGTGGCCGGCATTCACCTCCAGCCCCAATTGCCGCGCGAGATGCGCTCCCTGCTGAAGGGCTTCGACCTCTTTCCGGATCTCTTGAGGCTGGTGACTGTTGGCATAGGGTCCGGTATGTAGCTCGACGGCATCGGCGCCCACTTTGTGGGCGGCGCGGATTTGACGACGGTCCGGATCGATGAACAGGCTGACCGGAATCTGCGCGTCATGGAACAGGCGGATGAAGGTGGTGAGCCGTTTCCGGTGTTCCGTCACTGCAAGCCCGCCTTCGGTGGTCAATTCCTGTCGCCGTTCAGGAACCAGTGTGACTTTATCGGGTCGGACGCGCAACGCAATCTTCGCGGTTGCGTCGTCCGCGGCCATTTCCAGATTCAAGGCGGAAGGCACCACGTCCCGAAGCAGGTTGAGATCCCGTTCCTGAATGTGTCGACGGTCTTCACGGAGATGCACGACCAAACCGTCCGCGCCACCCAGGTCCGCGAGCACCGCCGCGGCAATGGGATCCGGCTCATGCCCGCCCCGGGCCTGCCGGAGAGTAGCGACGTGGTCGATGTTGACGCCGAGTTTGGCCATGACAACCTATGGAACCTCTCATCAGGTGGGAAGCGAAAGCCCCTAGCGTTTCATTATGGCAAAACGGGCAAGGGGTCGCAATAAACCATGGTCGATGCTCTCGGAGACGGCGCGTTCCTGATCCCACAGGCCTTTCGTTGACTGGTTATTCGGCCTCTATTATATTAGAATAGTGGACCGTCGTTGTGACGTGTCACCACAAGCCTTTTCCCTGCAATTACGCTTTGTTCTGCTGACCCATGCAAAATTTCTTTCGTATACAACGCCTTCCCGCCTACGTCTTCAGCCAGGTCCAGGATCTCAAAATCCAGGCGCGGCAGCGTGGCGACGATATTATCGACTTCGGGATGGGGAATCCCGATCAGGCGACTCCTCCCCACATCGTCGAGAAATTGATCGAAGCGGCGGGGAAAGGGAAGAATCATCGCTATTCGGCGTCTCGTGGCATTACGAGGTTACGCCACGCCATCAGTGCGTGGTACGGGCGACATTACAACGTGGATATCGATCCCGAGACCGAAGCCATTGTGACCCTGGGAGTCAAAGAGGGACTGTCGCACCTGGTGCTCGCGATGTTGGGCCCCGGCGACGTGGTGCTGACGCCCACGCCCACGTATCCCATTCACATGTACAGCGTGATCATTGCGGGCGGAGAAGTACGCGGCGTCGACCTGGGTCACACCGAAGATTTCTTTGAAAACCTCACGCGCGCGTATCGTCAAAGCCAACCCAGACCGAAAGCCTTGATCATGAGTTTCCCTCACAATCCGACTACGAGCGTGGTGGATTTGGAGTTTTTCAAAAAGGTGGTGACGTTTGCGCGCGAACACGATTTGTACGTCATTCACGACTTGGCCTATGCGGACATTGTCTTCGACGGCTATCGGGCGCCGAGCCTGTTACAGGTGCCGGAAGCGAAAGAAATCGGCGTGGAATTCTACTCGTTATCCAAGAGCTACAATATGCCGGGTTGGCGTGTCGGATTTTGCGTCGGCAACAAGGAGATCATCGGGGCCTTGACCAAGATCAAGAGCTATTTGGATTACGGGATGTTCCAGCCGATCCAAATTGCCAGCATCATTGCGCTGAATGGGCCGCAGGATTGCGTGTCGTCGATTGTGAAACAATATGAAAGCCGGCGGAACGCGTTGGTCTCAGGCCTGAATCGAATCGGCTGGCGGGTCGACTATCCGCGGGCCACGATGTTCGTCTGGGCTCGCATTCCCGCGGCTTACGCGGGAATGGGTTCGCTGGAGTTCTCGAAGTTTCTGCTCCGTGAAGGGAAGGTGGCAGTATCTCCCGGGATCGGATTCGGAGAAGGCGGTGACGAATACGTGAGGTTCGCATTGGTGGAAAACGAACATCGAACCCATCAGGCCATTCGTGGAATCAAGACCGCGCTGAAACTGGACCATCAATCATGAACAACGAAATCGGAATAGGTCTGATCGGATTCGGCACCGTCGGCTCCGGGGCCGCGAAAATTCTTGTCAACCAGGCCGGGTTGATCGCGCGACGGGTGGGAGCGCCCCTGTGCTTGAAACGCATCGTGGATCTTGACGTGACGACGGATCGCGGTTTGACGCTTCCCGACGGCGTCCTCAGTACGGATCTCGACGGACTCCTGAATGATGCGTCCATCCAAATCGTGATTGAAACCGTCGGCGGATATGATTTTGCGAAACGGGTCATGCTGGAAGCCATCAGCAAAGGCAAACACGTCGTGACCGCCAATAAGGCCTTGTTGGCGGTGCATGGGGAGGACGTGTTTGCCGCGGCCCATCGCGCGGGCGTGGACGTAGGATTCGAGGCCAGCGTGGGTGGAGGGATTCCGATTCTCCGGGCATTAACCGAAGGTCTGGCGGCCAATCATTGCGTGTCCCTGGCCGGCATCATGAACGGCACCTCCAACTACATTTTGACCCAGATGAAACGGGAGGGACGGGAATTTCAGGATGCCTTGGCGCAGGCGCAAGCCGCGGGCTACGCGGAGGCGGATCCGACGTTCGATATCGAAGGAGTCGATTCCGCGCACAAGTTGGCCATCATGGTGAGTCTGGCCTATGGAACACCCGTCAACGTCAAGGAAATTTATACCGAAGGCATTCAACGCCTGACGGCCTTGGACATTCGCTACGCGTCGGAGTTGGGGATGACCGTGAAATTGCTGGGGGTGGCGAAATGGGGTGAAAATGGAATCGAAGCGCGCGTGCATCCCACCATGATCGACAATACGGCGCCGTTGGCTCAGGTTCACGGTGTGTATAATGCCATGCACGTCGTGGGCGACGCCGTGGGGGACGTCATGTTTTACGGGCAGGGTGCCGGGTCAATGCCTACGGGAAGCGCGGTCGTGAGTGACGTGATTGACATCGCCCGCAACGTGCGCAAGCAGGTCTGCGGTCGTGTGCCGCCGACGTCGTTTCAAATGGACGGGAGGGCGCCGGTCCGGATTCGTCCGATGGAGGAATTGACCACCCGCTATTACCTGCGCTGTATGGTGCCGGATCAGCCCGGGGTCCTGTCCATGATTGCGGGTGTCCTCGGGAATCATGCCATCAGTATTGCATCCGTGTTGCAGCAAGGCCGGCAGGAAGGTCAAACGGTACCGGTCGTGATCATGACGCATCGCGCGTCGGAACGCTCGGTGCAAACCGCCATTCGTGAAATCAATCACCTCCACTCGCTGGTTTCGGAACCGGTCACGGTCATCCGGGTGGAGGAGTAGGGGGCGCCCTATGTGGCGACCCGTAACGTTCCATGAGGTAGGACGATGATGCCTTGGCGTGGAGTGATAGAAGAGTTCAGGAAATTTCTTCCGGTCACCGAACAGACGCCGGTGGTCACCCTGTGCGAAGGCAATACGCCTTTGATTCGCTCCAGCCGGCTGGCCAAACGAATCTGCCCGCACGTCGAACTGTACCTCAAAGTTGAAGGGGCCAACCCGACCGGGTCGTTTAAGGATCGCGGGATGACCCTGGCGGTCTCCAAAGCCTTGGAAAAAAAGGCTCGTGCGGTCATGTGCGCGTCCACCGGCAATACGTCGGCCGCGGCTGCAGCCTATGGCGGGCGGGCGGGACTGCCGGTGTACGTGCTGGTGCCGGCCGGGAAAGTGGCGTTGGGGAAACTGGCTCAGGCCATGGCGCACGGGGCAATCGTGATTCAAATCGAGGGTAATTTCGATCAGGCGCTGTCAATCGTCAAGGATCTCTGTGCGAACGAGGAGTTCGAACTTGTCAATTCGTTGAACCCCTTTCGCCTGGAAGGACAAAAAACCGCGGCACTGGAAGTCTGCGACCAGTTAGGCCGCGCTCCAACGTACCATTGTCTGCCGGTGGGCAACGCGGGCAACATCTCGGCGTATTGGAAAGGGTACAAGGAATACCGGACCGCGGGGCAGATCGCAGAATGTCCGAAAATGATGGGCTTTCAGGCTCGGGGGGCGGCGCCGATCGTTCGCGGCCACGTGGTCGAGCAACCCCGGACCGTGGCAACGGCCATTCGCATCGGCAACCCCGCAAGTTGGAAACTGGCCGAGCAGGCCGTGGAGGAATCTTCCGGCGCGATCCGGATGGTGACGGATGAAGAAATTCTTGACGCGTACCAGGCGCTCGCCAAAGAAGAGGGCGTTTTTTGCGAACCCGCTTCCGCCGCCTCGGTGGCCGGATTGACCAAGTGCAGCCAGGCCGGGTTGTTCCCCGAAGGTGCCACGGTCGTCTGTACGTTAACCGGCCACGGACTAAAAGACCCTGATATAGCCGTAGAAATCTCACCTAAGACCCTGACGGTCAAAGCCACGCGGGAAGACGTGCTTGCATTGCTCCGGTCGTGAGGGTGTAGGGGCGACCGGCCGGCTGCCCCTACTAGAGAAACCCTCTACCTCCCCTTACCCCTCCTGATCCTTCGGCTACGCTCAGGACAGGCAAAGGAGGGGAGGGAAAGAGCTGGGGTGAGGGGGCATTGTCAAGGAACCTCTTAGCCGACCCTTGGCGACGCCGCACGAACGTGGCCGTGAAGTGCATGGGAGTCTGCTCAACCAGATAATCAAGAAATGGCGTTGCTAGTCGAAAAGTTCGGCGGGACCTCCGTCGGGACCATTGAGCGAATCCACCGGATTGCCGAACTGATAGAACGTACCTATCGAGCGGGCAACGAGGTCGTCGTGGTTGTGTCCGCTATGAGCGGGGAAACGGATCGATTGTTGCGGCTGGCCCATGAAATCACTCCACAGCCGGATGACCGGGAACTCGACATGTTATTATCCTGCGGAGAGCGTGTCACCATTGCCCTGCTGGCGATGAAACTGCGAAGTCGCGGTATCAATGCGCGTTCGTTTACCGGACGCCAGGTCGGGATCGTGACCGACAGTTCGCACACGCGGGCCCGGATTGCGAAGGTGACGGCCGGTCCCGTCAAGCAGGCCCTTGACCAAGGGGTCCTGCCCATCGTGGCGGGGTTTCAAGGTGTGAACGAACGCTCGGAGGTGACCACGCTCGGACGAGGCGGCTCGGACCTGACGGCCGTGGCGTTGGCCGCGACGTTGAAGGCGGACAGGTGCGTCATCTTTACCGACGTGGACGGCGTGTATACCACCGATCCCAACGTGGTATTCTCGGCCAGGCGGATCCCAAAATTGTCCTATGAGGAAATGCTGGAACTGGCAAGTCTGGGGGCGAAAGTCCTCCAGGCACGTTCCGTTGAATTTGCAGCGAAATACGGGGTTCCGGTACAAGTAAAATCGAGTTTTCAAGAAGGAGAAGGCACCCTCGTGACACATGAAGACGCGGATATGGAACAAGCCGTGGTGTCCGGAGTCACGGGCGACCGCAACCAGGCCAAGATCACCGTCGTAGGTGTTCCGGATCGGCCGGGCATTGCGGCGAACCTGTTCGGCGTCGTGGCGGAACGCTCGATTGTGGTGGATATGATTATTCAAAACGTGAGCCACCAGGATGCCTTGACGGATATTTCCTTTACGGTTCCGCGGAGCGACCTGGCGCGTGCGATGGACATGGTCAAGCAAACGGCCGCTGAAATCGGCGCAAGAGCCGTGGAAGTCAAGGAGGAAATTGCCAAGGTGTCGTTGGTGGGAGTCGGCATGCGATCCCACTCGGGCGTGGCGTCGCGCATGTTCCAAACGCTCGCGCGTGAAAAAGTCAACATCATGATGATCAGCACGTCCGAGATCAAGATTTCCTGTGTTCTGGCTGAACGTGACGTGGACAAGGCCGTCCGGGCCCTCCACGAAGAATTCCGACTGGACAAGGGACCCGGCTATGCCGAATCTGCGTGAGGAGGTCTTGAAAAAGAAAACGCGATTCGAGTATGTACGTAAGGGAACGGGAACCTGATGACGGATCATTTGGAAATCTACGATACCACGTTGCGAGACGGCGCCCAGGCCGAAGACGTCAGTTTTTCGGTCGAGGACAAGGTCCGCACTGCGCAAAAACTCGATGAGTTGGGCGTCCATTTCATCGAAGGCGGCTGGCCCGGCGCCAACCCCCGTGATATCGAGTTTTTTCAGGTCATCAGGACGATTCCGCTGCAACATGCGAAAATCGTGGCTTTCGGTTCGACCCGAAAGGCCAACCAGTCCGCCGGAACCGACGCCAATCTGCAAGCGCTCCTGGCCGCGGAAACCAACGTCATCACGATTTTCGGAAAGAGCTGGACCTTGCACGTCACTGACGCATTGGGCACCGCCTTGGAAACTAATCTCGAACTGATCAGGGATTCAGTCGCGTACCTGCGCGCCCATGGCAAACGGGTCTTTTA
Organism: Nitrospira sp. SB0677_bin_15; assembly: GCA_009842645.1. Classification (GTDB taxonomy): domain Bacteria; phylum Nitrospirota; class Nitrospiria; order Nitrospirales; family UBA8639; genus Bin75. The sequence goes on from VYFB01000041.1 coordinate 23,364, forward strand.
TGATGCCGAACATTTCTTCGACGGGTTCAAGGCCGATCCCGCCTACGCGATGCAGACGATACAAGCAGCAGCCGAGGGCGGCGCCGAACGGATCATTCTCTGTGACACCAACGGCGGCACGATGCCGTGGGAAGTCCAATCCATCTGGGAGCAGGTGAAGCAAACGTGTCGCGTACCCTTGGGTATGCATGCGCACAACGACGCGGAAATGGCGGTGGCGAATACCCTGGTTGCCGTGCGGCAGGGCGCCCTGCAGGTGCAAGGAACCATCAATGGGATCGGCGAGCGATGCGGAAACGTCAATCTCTGTTCCGTGCTGGCCAATCTTGAATTGAAGATGCAGGCGGAAGTGTTGGGCGGCGACAGGATCCGGCAACTCCGGAACGTGTCCAATTTCGTTTCGGAAATTGCAAACTTGCTGCCGAACAAGCGGCAACCCTACGTCGGGGACGCGGCGTTCGCCCATAAGGGCGGCGTCCACATCCATGCCGTTCAGAAAAATGCTCGGACCTATGAGCATATCGAGCCGGAATCAGTAGGCAATAGGCAACGGGTGCTGATTTCGGATAATACGGGCCGGAGCGGCGTGATCCGGAAAATGGAAAGTTTAGGCTTCAGTCTCTCCAAAGACCACCCGCGTCTTCAGGAACTGTTGGCCCAACTCAAGAACCTGGAACGGGACGGATACCAATACGAAGGCGCCGAAGGATCATTCGAGTTACTGGTCCGTGAAGCGATGGGCACGCACCGTCCCTCCTTTGAACTGTTGGGGTTACGGGTCATCGTCGAAAAACGGCAAGCCGACGAGGTGCCGATTACGGAAGCCACGGTCAAAGTGAAGGTCGATCAGACCGTGGAACAGACTGCGGCCGAGGGGGACGGGCCAGTCAATGCGTTGGATAATGCCTTACGGAAAGCGCTGGAAAAATTCTACCCCGAACTCCGCGAAGTCCAGTTGTTGGACTACAAAGTGCGGGTGCTGGCGGGTAGCCACGGGACCGGGTCGAGAGTCAGGGTGCTGATTGAATCCGGCGACCACAAAAGCACTTGGGGTACGGTAGGCGTGTCGGAAAATATTATCGAGGCCAGTTGGCAGGCCTTGGCTGATAGCATCGAGTATAAGCTGCTGAAGAACGAACTCATCTCCTCTTCTTGAGGTTCCTTGACAATCAGGTGCCTGCTCGATACGTTGCAGGGCTTGAATTTCCTCGCGCTGTACGGGAGTGAGACCCGGGGGCCATGCGTAAAGCCGACATTGCCAATCACATCTGCGAACAAGTAGGCGTTTCCAAAACCGAGGCCATGGATTTGGTGGAGTACGTCCTGCAATGCATGAAGGACGTGCTACGTAAAGGCGAATCGGTAAAAATTGCGGGATTCGGAAATTTTATGGTGCGAAGCAAAGGAGAGCGTAAAGGGCGCAACCCTCGAACCGGCGAAGAAATTGCCATCACTCCTCGAAGGGTGGTCACCTTTCGAGCGAGTCAAATCTTCAAAAGAGATGTGAATTCGTAGGGTCTCCCCCGTCCATCGGCCCTCGGAGGCCGTCGTACCCATGGCGAGTAAGTTCCCGGACAAGGCGTTTTATAAGATTGGTGAAGTCAGTACGATTACGAAATTGCCGGCTTCCGTGCTTCGCTTTTGGGAGTCCGAGTTCAGCTTCCTTCGTCCCAGAAAGAGTCAGGGGCGGCACCGGGTCTATGACAAACAGACGATCGAAGTCGTTCTGGAAATCAAACGGATGCTCTATGAGGAAGGCTACACCATCATGGGCCTCAAACGGCACTGGCGTCGCCGTCGAGGGCGTGACCGGGAGGAGACATCAATGCCGGCAGAACAGGTGCAGCAAATCAGGGAAGAACTCCAGGGAATCCTGGATATCTTGAATGCGTCGAGTCATCGAAAGACCGGGACCTCCGCTCATTGAGAGCCCAGGTCTTTCCGGAGTCATGGGATCATTGTCGGGGCGTGGCGCAGCCCGGTAGCGCACTCGCTTGGGGTGCGAGAGGTCGGCCGTTCAAATCGGCTCGCCCCGACCATGACCGTGGTTTTTCCTCTCTCGTCACACGTATCAGGCTTGAAGATCGTCCTCTTCTTCAATGAGATCTTCGCTTTCCGGCATGCCATACGCCACAAATTTCGCATAGGACAGGTAAATACCGCTACTGTCTTTCATGGCCTTTGTGCCGGCGGTCATGCGTTCGAGTTTTCGGGCATCCCCACCCTCCGTGGATTGAAGCGAAATCAGGTATTGATTGAGGACTTCATTGTAGTGTTGCATGGAACGTTCAACGTCCAAATAGGCCTGCATGAGCTGGTCATTCATGAGCGTACCTCCCAAATGTAGCGGCTCACCATACACAAGGCTCCGTCAGTGGTCAATATCCGGAGGGGCAGGTTCGTTCAACAAGCCGCGATGTTTCGGACGATCGAGGAAAAGAGTGCCGGAATCATGAACTGGCACCTTCCCGTATGGGCCTTGCTGCTGACCACGCCCATCATGGTGGGGTTGTGGCTGGGTTATCAATGGGTGCACCGGAACGCGTCTTTGGCAGACGTGGGGTTTTGTGTGGGCTTCGGCCTGGTGGCCGTCGGTTTCGCTCTGTCGACCACGGGTGACCTGAGTCATCGGCTGGTCGTGGCTGCCATGGCAGCGGGATACGCGGTTCGGCTTGCCTCGTATCTTGTGACCAACCGAATCCGCGACGTTGTCGAGGATCGACGGTATCAGTTGCTTCGTGAACAATGGGGCGAACGGGCTGAGTTCTATTTCTTCGCGTATTTCGTCGGGCAGGCCCTCGCCGTTGCGGTCTTTTCGATTCCTTTGGCGGTCCTGATGTCAAATCCTGATCCCACGTGGCATGCATGGGAAGTCCTGGGGCTCGTCATCTGGGTTATCGGGGTAGCCGGAGAAACCGTGGCGGATGGTCAGTTGAATCAATTCCGGCGAGCCCCCGGCAATCGGGGCAAAACCTGCCGGCGGGGACTGTGGCGATATTCACGGCACCCCAATTACTTTTTCGAAGGCATGCACTGGTGTGCATACGTAGTGATGAGTATCGGATTGCCGGACTGGTGGCTGACGTTGGTGGGCCCGGTCGTCATGATCGGTGCTTTGCTCAAAGTGACGGGCATCCCCTTGGCCGAAGCACAGGCAGCCTCGAGCCGGGGCGAGGACTACCGGGAATATCAACGCACCACCAATTCATTCATCCCATGGTTCCCCAAGGACTGATTCGATTCATGCGGATCTTGGGAACGCGGAGGTGCTAGTCGCCTTCGGGTTCGGTGCTTCCGTGTTGGTGGGTCACTTCGTCTTCTTCGAAGAGTTCAGCCATTTCCTGGGCAATCATGTCATCTTCGTGAGGAACCGAGACCACGTGAATTTCCTTCTTGGCTTTGGTCTTGTCCTTGTCGGGAGCCGGTTGGGGGGTAGAGGGCTCGGAGTCGTCCATGAGAGTTATTCAAAGACCTCCAAATACGACTGTTCCGTGAATGAATGACGGCAATGCTCGCAGGTCACGAAATAGAGGGATTCCCTCACGGACATCACGATGCGAAAGTCGAGCGTCACGCCACGATGGCTGCACAAGGGACAGGTAATGTCTTTGAGCCAATATTGCACGTCGGGTTGGATGCGGAGATAGAACTCCATGTCCGTGTGGACCGGAAAGTTGTAGTGACAGTCCAGGCAAATCCCCTTCCATTCCCCGTCTTCCTTCATGGAACGGCTGTCAATGACGAACCGGCTCCTCTTGCATACGGCACATTTTGCCTGGGTGAGTCGGTCTTGAACGTATTGGACGTCGAGGTTGGACATCGTTACTTGCTCTCCGGGTGAAGGGGCGTGAATGATTGTCCCAACAGTATAGAAGCCGTAGGATGTGCGCGCAACCGCCAAGGGAGTGAAGGCGTGCCCAACTTCGTTGACAGAACCAGAGCCTGCCTCCACGATAGCGGTCATTGGTATGAAATAATCCCAAGTTGTCATTCCCGTATGTGTTCAGTCATTCGTTGACAGCATAATGGGCTGATCGTACCAGAATTGTCATTCCGAGCGTAGCGAGGAATCTCTCGTTCAACAACCGAAGGCATTGAAAAGCAGATCCTTCGCTTCGCTCAGGATGACATGCTGGGGTTTTTGCTTTTGCCGATACGCTTGACCGGCCTGGAAGGAGCGTTATGCCGGAACTTCCTGAAGCCGAAGTGGTTCGACGACAATTACACGCAGCCGTGGTTGGGGCCACGATCAATCACATTCGGGTCGGGCGGGAAGACATCGTCCGGCAAGGAGTCGAGTCGCTCTCATGGTATTCCGGCTCTCGTATCACGGAGGTGGAGCGGCACGGGAAGAGCGTCGTCCTGATCTGCGAGCGAGGCGTCGAAAAACGGGTGGTGGTGGCGGAACTCGGAATGACGGGCCTGTTGCTCTTCGCGCGTGAAGCGATCCCGAGCGCGAAACACGTGCATGTGATGATGAGCCTGGCGAACGGGCCGCAACCGACGTTGTGGTATTGGAACGCTCGTCGATTCGGCAGGGTGTATCTTCTGGACCAGGAAAATTGGAATGCCTATCGCCAACGTCGCTTCGGCAGCGATCCGTTCGCGATGACCAGTGACGAGTTTGTGGACCTGATCAAATCCTGCCGTGGCCGGATCAAGGCCGTGCTGTTGAATCAACGCCGGATCGCCGGCATCGGGAACATCTACGCCAATGAGGTGCTGTTTCGAGCGGGCATTCATCCGTACGCTCGCGGGTGTCGATTATCGAAGAGAAGAATCCGTGCGTTGTTTGAAACCCTGCAACGCGTGCTGGAAGAAGCGATTCTCAGGGGCGGCTCGTCGATTCGCAGCTTTGTTGCGCCGGATGGGAAACCGGGACGGTTTCAGCGCCGGCATTTGGTGTATCAGAAGACGGGCGCACTGTGTCCGACCGGGTGCGGAAACAGGATTCGATCTCTCATGGATGAACGCTCGTCGTTTGTCTGTTCGACCTGTCAGAAGCGGTAAGTAAACGGTATCCCCCGTGAGATTTTGGCGGCACTGCTTGTCACACATCTTTTTCTTGTCGCCCCGTGAACCCTTTGCTAGAATACGCAAACGCAACTTGTGTCTTCCTTGGACCAAAACGCTTTCGTGAAAAAAGTCACACTTCGTGAAGGGGTCGATCTTCCCAACCTGTTTGGCCCGAGAGACTTGCATCTCCGGTTGATTGAAGACGGCCTGCACGTTCGCGTGTCGGCCCGCGGCAATGAGGTGACCCTGGAAGGGCCGTCCCAAGCGGTGGGCAGAGCCGAAGGGCTGCTGTGTGAATTGGCCGAACGCACGATCGGCCGGCGCCAGCTACGATCGGAAGACGTGACCCTGGCGCTCAAGGCTGCCGAATCCGACCAACCCGAAACGTCGTCCGTCCTGGATACGGCTCACGTTCTCACGCCCAAGGGGTGGGTCGTTCCCAAGACTCCCTCGCAGCAGATGTATCTCCAAGCCATCCGGCAGCATGATCTGGTGATCGGGATCGGGCCGGCCGGAACGGGGAAAACGTATATGGCCATGGCCATGGCGCTGGCAGCACTCACCAAAAAGGAAGTGCAACGGATCGTCCTGGCGCGCCCGGCCGTGGAGGCCGGTGAACGATTGGGCTTTCTCCCGGGTGACATGTTCGCCAAGGTGCATCCGTACCTGCGTCCTTTGTATGATGCCTTGTATGCCATGATGGATATGGAGCGAGCGAATCGTCTGATCGAGCGCGGTGATATCGAGATGGCACCCTTGGCGTTCATGCGGGGCCGTACCCTCAACGATGCCTTTGTCATTCTGGATGAGGCTCAGAATGCCACGGCGGAACAGATGAAAATGTTCCTCACGCGGCTGGGCTTCAATTCCAAAGCCGTGGTGACGGGAGATATTACGCAAGTCGATTTGCCACCCGACCGGCCCTCGGGCTTGATTCAGATTTCTGAAATTCTGCGGAACGTGGATGGCATCAAATTCGTGTATTTCCACGACCGCGACGTGGTTCGGCATCGATTGGTGCAGGAGATCATCAAGGCCTACAACCAACATGGAAACGTAACGGGTGCGGCGCCGGCACAAACCGACGTTCCGCCATGAACCCGGTAACCGTCGGAACCTCTGATTTATTGTGATAGCGGGATGCAGGGCAAGGCGTCCCGGAGCGA
>VYFB01000110.1 GCA_009842645.1 Nitrospira sp. SB0677_bin_15
GGACGCGGACTACGACGACGAGACGTTCACGGTGGCGCTGGGCACGCTGCCGGCGTCGGTGACGGCCGGGAGTCCGTCTTCGGTGGAGGTAAGGATCGAGGACGACGACGAACCGCCACCGCCGGTAGTCGAGGACGACGACGAACCACCGCCGGTGATCGAGGACGACGAAGAGCCGCCGCCGTCGGTGAGTCTGTCGGTGGAGCCAACCTCGGTGGCGGAAGGCAATTCGGTGACGGTGACGGCGAGCCTGTCCGCTCCGCTGTCGAGCAGCGTGACGATTCCACTGGTGCTGACGGCGGGCACGGCGGAGGCAGGAGACTACGGCGCGCTTGCAAGCATCACGATTGCCGCTGGGCAAACGACCGCGACGGGCACGATCTCGACCACGGAGGACGCGGACTACGACGACGAGACGTTCACGGTGGCGCTGGGCACGCTGCCGGCGCCATTGGCGGCCGGGAGTCCGTCTGCGGTGGAGGTAAGGATCGAGGACAACGACACGCCGGGGATTGCGCTCTCGACCTCGTCGTTGCACATCAGGGGATGCGGACTGGTGGCCTACACGATACGGCTTCTGAGTCAGCCGAAGGCCAATGTGATAGTGACGGTGGAGAGTGACGCACGAGGTGTTGCAACAGCATCGCCGGCGCGCGTTGTGTTCACCGCGGAGAACTGGAATCGCGACCGGAGGGTGACGGTGACGCCAGGGGCCGGGGGGAGGGCGTCAATCACCCACTGGGTGTCGTCGTCTGACCCGAGCTACGATACGGTTCGCCTGACGAGGACGCTTCGGGTTACGGTGGACGAAGCGGTTCCGGCGTCGGTTGTGGCACCGTGGCAGGTGCGCTTTGTGCGCAGCCATACTGCCCACGTGCTGGATGGCATTGCAGGGAGGATAGTGGCCGAGCCGAAGGCTGGCGCATGGGCCTCACAGCCTACCGGTTCGAGCCGGCCGGGGGGGGATGAAGACAGCCCGGCGTCGCTCCCAGTGGCAGGAACGCTGCACCGCACCTATGGCACCGGCACGTTCGGGGCGGACGGTTGGCGCGGCGCGGCCGTCCCGGGGAGCCGCTCGATAGCAGTGCGCGAGGCGTTGGCGGGCTCGTCCTTCGCGTTGACGGGAGAGAAGGCGCCGGACGGTTCGGTGTGGTCGGTTTGGGGCCGGGGTTCGTGGTCACGCTTCCGCGGAAGGGAGAACATGCTCGCGCTGGACGGCGAAGCGTGGACGGCAACGGTCGACGTGGACCGGCGGCGCGGCCGGTCGCAGATGGGCCTTGCGCTGTCGCACAGCCTCGGTGAGGGCGAATACGGCGGCGGCACCTGTTCAGGAGGGATCGAGTCTTCGCTGACGAGCGTCGTCCCCCATGCGGCCCTCCAAGTTTCGGACCGGCTGACGCTCTGGGGCGCATTGGGCTATGGCTGGGGAGCTGTGACGTTCAAGCCCGACACCGGGTTCGCGCTCAAGGCAGACACCACGTTTACCATGGCGGCGACGGGGATGCGGGGCGGCTTGCTCGCACCCGCCGAAAACGGCCCGGCTCTGGCGCTGGTCTCGGATGCCATGTGGATGCGGACGAGGTCGGAGAGGGTGCCGGGTCTCGCGGCCTCGGACTCCAGTGTGACGCGACTCAGGTTCGGCTTGGAGGGGAGCTGGCGCGTCGCGCTCGAAGGCGGTGGCCACGTCATACCAAAGCTGGAGGTGGGCGCGCGCCACGATGGGGGCGACGCCGAGACCGGCGCGGGCGTCGAGCTCGGCGGCGGCCTCGCCTGGAGCGACCCGGCGCTGAACTTGAGCCTCGATGTCAAAGGCCGCACGCTGCTCGCGCACAAGGACGGAGCCTTTGAGAACCGGGGCTTTGCCGCGGGGCTCGTCTTCGACCCGAGCCCTGCGACTGAATGGGGACCGTCACTGACGCTGCGCTCGAGCTGGGGCGGGCGTGCCGAGGGCGGATTGGACGCGCTGTTCGCGCCCGCGCCGCTCAAGGACCGCATCGACGACGAGGCCGAGGCCCGCTGGACGACAGAGGCGGCTTACGGCCTCCCCGCCTTCGGCGGGCGCTTCACCGGCAGCCCGCACGCCGGCTTCGGGTTCTCAGACAGCGCGCACGACTACACCCTCGGCTGGCGGCTCGCGCCGGCGGACGGTGTCAATGCGCCCGACCTCTCCTTCGGCCTCAAGGCCACGCGCAGGGAGAACGACAGGGCGGCAACCGAGCACACCGTCGAGTTCAAGGTTCGCACACGCTGGAAGAGCCGTGCCGACACCAGCGACGGCGGAGCCTGCCGGTGGCCGAAGTGGGCGATCAGGTTCTTTCCCTCCTCTTGTTGTCGGGGCGCCCGGCCGGTCGCCCACCCTCTACCTCCCCTTCGCCCCTCCTTACAAAGGAAGGGAACAGGAGAGGCCCCTGAGTAAAGCTATTTTCGTATCAATCCCTCATGCAGGCTTGCCGCCTGCACTCCAAGGGATGAAAATAGGACCCCTTGCACCCTTCTGTCATTCCCGACATTTTTAATCGGGAATCCAGCGTCTTTACTTTTTTCTTCATCTGTGAGGAGAAAGACACTGGATTCCTGCTTTCGCAGGAATGACGCATTGGGGTGTCGCTGGCTATTTTCGTATCAATGACGGAAAGAAGTTCGCACAAGAAAACATAGCATTGCTATTTTTGCTATAAACTTGCTATGATTTTGCTATTATTGCTATGATATTGCTATATTTTGCTTCAATTCTGCTATGTATTGCTATGATTGTGCTATGTTTGGCATAGCGTGCTGCTATGAAAAAGCAACGTTTTGCAAACAAGTCGTTCCGGATGGAGGCAGATGATGTCTGAAAACGATGCGAGCATGGATGTCTATCATACAGTCTTGAAGGATCTGAAAAGAAGAAAGAAGGTCATCGACGCGGCCATTGCCGGCGTGACGGCTTTACTGGGAGAAAGTGAAGCAGCGTTGCAGGCCTGTCTGCCTGTTCCACTTCCCAAAACGCAAGAGTCCAATCACGTCGAGACAGGTTCATTTGCCGGTCTGACGCTGACCGACGCTGCTCAACGCTATCTCGATATGGTGAAAGAACCCCAATCCACTGCCGAAATTGCCGAAGCCCTTGAACGAGGGGGATACCCTACCCGTTCTCGAAATTTCATCAATACCGTCAGGTCGGTCCTGGCCCGGCATACGAAAACCGTGGGGGAAATCGTGAAGGTTCACAAGAACTGGGGATTGGCTGAATGGTCTCACGCCGGAGGCAAGGCGACACATTGATTCGAATTCCATTGTTCTTTTTGTGGCATCCATGATCTCCAGCCTTTAACGTCCCTGTTGCTGACCCATGTTGAGGAACCTCTGATTAAGTGTGATAGCGGGATGCAGGGCAAGGCGTCCCGGAGCGAAACCCGAAGTTTATCATCGAGATGGGTGAGGGTTGAGCGAGGACACAGCGCAGCCCTGCGCCCGATAGTGCATTTAATCAGAGGTTCCTTGATTGACAAGAAAACGGACAAGGCGTATATTGTAGAGGTGTATGAATAGCTAGGGGAGCCTGAGGGCTGAGAGTCTTCTGACGAAGACAACCCTTATAACCTGATCTGGGTAATTCCAGCGTAGGGAAGCGGACAGACAATCTACTGCCGTTTGGGTGAGCCGCTTCCAATCCGTTGGAACGCGGCTTTTTTATTTGCCGGAAAGGATTTCCGCATGGATAACCCTCAAACCTCTTCCACGAACGGGAATTCCGGGCATGCGTCTGCGTCGGTATTGACCACGTCTCCGCTTCCCGCGTCCAGGAAAATATACGTCAAAGGGGAGCAGGATGGTGTGGCCGTACCCATGCGTGAAATCGCTCTTTCCTCAGCCAAACAGGAGAACGGCGCGTCTGCTGCCTCTTCGACCGTCGTGTACGATACGTCCGGTCCCTATACCGATCCTGCAACGAAGATCGACGTTCAATGCGGCCTGCCTCCGTTACGCCGGGACTGGATTCTGGCACGGCAGGACGTGGCGGCCTTACCCGACGTCTCTTCGGAGTACGGACGACTGCGGGCCAATGATCCGACGCTTGCCGGCCTTCGCTTTGGCCATATCCGCCAACCGTTGAGGGCGAAACCGGGCAAGAACGTCTCACAACTGCATTATGCCCGCCGGGGCATCATTACCCCGGAAATGGAATTTATCGCGATCCGGGAAACGCAGTTGCGGGATGCGCAAGCCTCGTCGAACGGCAGGCCCCGCGGCGTTGTTCAACATCCCGGCCAAGCTTGGGGTGCGACGATTCCCAACGCCATCACCCCGGAATTTGTTCGTGACGAGGTGGCCCGCGGCCGCGCGATCATCCCGGCCAACGTCAACCACCCGGAAATCGAGCCCATGATCATCGGCCGGAATTTTCTGGTGAAGATCAATGCCAATATCGGCAATTCCGCGGTGGTGTCGTCGATTGAAGAGGAAATCGAAAAAATGATCTGGGCCATCCGGTGGGGGTCCGATACGGTCATGGACCTGTCCACCGGTAAGAATATTCATGAGACCCGGGAATGGATCATTCGCAATTCTCCCGTGCCCATCGGAACCGTCCCTATTTACCAGGCCCTGGAAAAAGTCGGCGGGAAGCCCGAAGACCTGACGTGGGAACTGTACCGGGACACGCTGATTGAGCAGGCTGAACAGGGGGTCGATTATTTTACGATCCACGCCGGCGTCAAATTGGCATACGTGCCCCTCACCGCAAACCGGATGACCGGTATCGTTTCACGAGGCGGGTCCATCCACGCCAAATGGTGTCTGGCACATCACCAGGAAAATTTTGCGTATACCCACTTCGAGGAAATCTGCGAGATCATGAAGGCGTATGACGTCTCCTTCAGCCTCGGGGACGGATTGCGACCCGGCTCGATTGCCGATGCCAACGACGCAGCACAGTTTGCCGAACTTGAAACATTGGGCGAATTAACCAAGCACGCCTGGGAGCACGACGTGCAGGTCATGATCGAAGGACCCGGCCACGTGCCCATGCACATGATCCATGAAAACATGGAACGGCAACTGGAGGCGTGTCACGAGGCGCCGTTCTACACGTTGGGTCCGCTTACCACTGACGTGGCGCCGGGCTACGACCACATTACGTCGGGTATCGGAGCGGCCATGATCGGCTGGTACGGGTGCGCCATGCTGTGCTACGTCACGCCCAAAGAACACCTCGGCCTGCCGACGAAAGAAGACGTGAAGACCGGCGTCATCGCGTACAAGATCGCCGCGCATGCCGCGGATTTGGCCAAGGGACACCCGGGGGCTCAACGCCGCGATAACGCGTTGTCGCAAGCCCGGTTCGAGTTCCGGTGGGAGGATCAATTCAATCTCTCGCTGGATCCCGACACGGCCCGGGCATATCACGATGCCACGCTACCCGACCACGCCGCGAAGGGCGCCCATTTCTGCTCGATGTGCGGACCCCAGTTCTGTTCGATGAAAATCACGCAGGACGTACGGGATTATGCCGCTCAACTCGATATGGATGAACAGCAGGCCCTGGAAACCGGGCTGCAAGAAAAAGCCGCCGAGTTTCGCAAAACCGGCGGGGAACTGTATGTGCGCCCCGACAAGCCGTAACCAACGGAGGACTCTTGCCCTGACTCCTTTCCCTCACCTTGTTTCCCCCTCACCCTAGCCCTCTCCCACCGGGGGAGAGGGGAGAAGTGAGGGAGAGGGTAATATAGGAATTTCTGCCATGGATAATCTCCAGCCGGCGCCGCTTCGTGAACGGGACGTCACCCGTCACATTGCGCGCGAATTTTATAAAGAGTTTGATCAGCTTATTGAAAGTGACGTGATTATCGTGGGCGGCGGGCCGTCCGGCCTGGTCTGCGCTCATGACTTGGCCGAACAAGGATTTCGCACCCTGCTGCTCGAACAAAGTCTCGCGCTGGGCGGAGGATTCTGGTCCGGCGGATACCTCATGAACAAAGCCACCCTGTGCGAACCGGCCCACGAGGTCCTCGAGAGCATGGGCGTCCCGTGTAAACCGGTGAAGGAATGTGCGGGCATGCGAATCGTGGATCCCCCTCACGCCACCGCCCGCCTCATTGCCTCGGTGTATGAAGCCGGCGCCAGGGTGCTGAACCTGACCAGGGTCGTGGACCTGATCCTGCACGGTGAAGGTACGCTCGAAGGCGTCGTGGTCAATAATACGACCGCGGAGATGGCCGGACACGATATCATCCACGTTGATCCGATCGCGCTCGAGTCGAAAGTCGTCGTCGATGCTACCGGCCATGACGCGGTGGTGGTCGGCTTGCTGAACCAACGCGGGCTGTATCAAACGGTTCCCGGCAATGGAGCCATGTGGGTTGCGCGCTCCGAGGCCATGGTTGTAAAAAATACCCGTGAGATCTTCCCGAACTGTTTCGTCACCGGGTTGGCGGTGGCCGCGGTGGACGGCTCTCCCCGTATGGGACCGGCTTTCGGGTCGATGCTGTTGTCGGGGAAACGTGCCGCCGGCCTCGTTCGTCACAAATTGAAGGGCGAATAGGAGTTGCCTGTATTACGGGAGTTGTTCCCCCCACCGCAGCAGCCGGCGCCTGTCGGCTTGGCTGCTTGCGACTCCCCCTCAAGGGGGGAGTGATAGACAATGAACCAGCAGGATTTTCTTCAACAGGGTGAAGGGCGGGAAGAGGACAAGCTGACCGCGTGGAATTTATTCCAGCAGGCATACGAATGTCAGATGAACGGCAAGCTGGATGACGCCGTGAAACTTTACCAGAACTCCATCGACGCCTTCCCGACGGCCGAAGCCTATACCTTCCTCGGGTGGACCTACAGCTTCATGGGCCAGTTGGACGAGGCCATTGAAGAGTGTCATCGGGCTATCCGGACGGACCCCGACTTCGGGAATCCGTATAACGACATCGGGGCCTATCTTATCGAATTAAACCGCTTGAATGAAGCGATTCCCTGGCTCGAACGGGCCACCAAAGCCAAGCGATACGAAAGCCCGGCTTTTCCGCATATGAACCTGGGTCGCGTGTATGAACGACAAGGCGATTGGAAACGCGCTATCGACTCCTACAAAACCGCCGTGACGTTCAATGCCGACTATAAACCCGCGAAGCGCGCCATGATGCGCCTGATTACCTTGATGAATTAAGGAACCTCTGATTTAATGCACTATCGGGCGCATGGCTGCGTTGTGTCCTCGCTCAACCCTCACCTATCTCCATGATAAGCTTCGGGTTTCGCTGCGGGACGCCTTGCCCTGCATCCCGCTATCACACTAAATCAGAGGTTCCTTAAGAAGGACAACCACGGGGGGTTGTCCCGGCGATCACAAGAAAGGGTTGACTTGTGGAACAGGAAAAAATCGTGCTCGTCGGGGTGACCGACGTGTTTTTCTATACGAAGATTCGTGATGCGTTTAAGCCGGCCGGTTATGGGCTCAAGCGCGTCAAATCTCCCGGTGACGTTCTCGAAAAGTCCAAAGCTCAAGCCCCGGCGGCCATTGTGCTGAACATGAACGACCCCGGGCTCGATGCCGCCACCCTGCTGAAGACCGCCAAACGCGAGACGGCCTTGAACCGCGTGCCGGTCCTGGCGTTTGCCAATCACGAAGAAATTGACACGTGGCGGCAGGCCAAGGAACTCGGCATCGACAAGATCGTCTCACGCAACGAATTTTCCGCCCGAACCCTGGCCCTGCTCCAGGAAGTGACCCAACCCCGTCCGGCATGAAACAGTCTGCCCTGCATACCACCCATCAACAACTGAGAGCCCTGTTCAGTCCTGCCGAAGAATGGGAGATGCCGGTCCATTATGGGGACCCCATTGCCGAACATCACGCGGTGAGAACGGGCGTGGGGATTGCTGATCTCTCCCATCGCGGAAAGTTGACGGTCACGGGAGACGATCGCGTGACCTGGCTGCAAAGCATTATCAGTAATGACATCCTACCGCTCCAATCCGGCGATTGGCTGTATTCGAGTTTCATGACGCACAAAGGCAAGATGCTGAGCTACTTCCGGGTCTACCGGCTTGAGGAATCTCTCCTGGTGGAAGACGTGGGCGAAGCAGGCGCCGTCACCCACGACACCTTTCGCAAATTTTTGCTCTACGGCACCAAAGCCAAAATGAAGAACTGCGGAGACACCTGGGGCATTATTCTGGTCAGCGGCCCCAAGGCCCCCAACCTGATCCGGCAGGCGTTCGGTGTCGATGTCGCCGGCTTGAAAACCGGCAACTTTCTGACCCACGACCTGAATGGACAATCAGCCTTATTGACCGCGACCCAGGAAACCGGCGAGCACGACGTTGAGATCCTGATACCGAATGAGGCCATGAACCAGGCCTGGAGCCGGTTATGGAAAGCCGGGCAAGCCGTCGGCCTGCGCGCATTCGGGACGGAAGCACGGGAATCCCTTCGCATCGAAGCCGGCATCCCCAAACTGGGACCGGATTTGAATGAACGCATCGTGCCGCCCGAAGCCAACCTCGAAGGAAAAGCCTTCAGCCTGAGCAAGGGATGTTATCCAGGCCAGGAAGTCGTGGCACGCATGGACACATACGGCACGGTCAAGCGGCGGCTGGTCGGCCTGGTCATCAATTCGGAAACGATTCCCCCTCCCGATGCCAAAGTATTCAGCGACGATCGAGAAGTCGGCTGGGTCAGCAGCGCGACTCACTCCCCTACCCTGAACAAAACCCTTGCCTTTGCATTCCCCCTACGCGACTTCACCGCACCGGGCACCACGTTGCAGGTGGAGGTGGACGGACAACGCCACCCTTCCGTCGTGCAGGCCCTTCCGTTTTACTCCGCGTAGGGGCGGACCGGAGCCTGCCCTGAGCCTGTCCTGATCGTAGTCGAAGGGCGAAGCGAACGGGTGTCCGCCCATGGCGACGCGAAAGGATTCTGAAACAAAATGAATGGTAGGGGCGGACCTGCGTGTCCGCCCGTGGTGACTATTCCGGATGGCGGGCTAACGAGAGTTTATCGGCGACGGCCAAGATGCTGGCGCGTTGATCGTCGTTCAAGCCCAACAGAATATGCGCCTCGTCCCCATGCTGGAGTCGCAGGCTCAAAAAGGATATTTCTTCGCGTTTTTCCTCGTCTTTATAGATGCCGTCGATAGATTGGAACTTGGTGAGATCGGCAGCGGAAAACACGTCATAGCGAAAATACTGATCGCCGATGACCATGTCATACACCACGTTGCCTTCCGTCACGGCGATGGCATTGAAGTGGCCCTGGTCTTCATATCCTTCCGGCAAATATTGGTTAATGTGCAAAAGGGTGACGGTCCGGGCTCCCAAGGCCGCTGACATTTTCTTCTCCAAGGCCTCATAATCGATTTGCAAAGCGCGTTCATCCGGTCCGGTCGCTGCCAGGGCCGCCGCTTTTACTTGTTCAAAGACTTCTGTTGCTGTTGCCACAAGACACTCTCCTTTCTCAATGCGTCCAGAATGGGGCTTTCACTGTATCAACCTGACGGCTACGATAGCCAGACCGTCGGCGAGAATGCAAGTAACGACCGTTGCCCCTTCCATCGGCACACCGTTGCACGGCAGCGTGACGGTTGGGCATACTGGAGCGTAGCGGCCGTGTCTGCCCAGCTCCCTCACCCCAGCCCTCTCCCTCGGTGGGGAGAGGGGGAAAGGAGTCAACCGTATATGATTGCTCAAGCTTGTATGATCGAGGGGTGCGCGAACCCAGGCTATGCCCCGGCCGGAACGGGCACCTTGTGCAAAGAACATTTTGCCGATTTTGTGACGTGGCGGCGCAAAAAAGGGGGCAAAGGGATGTTCCGCAAATATACCGGCATGACGATGATCGAACGGGATGCGATTGTCAAAGAGTGGCATGCCACCCTCGCCGTCCCGCATTAACCAGGACGGACACCACCCGCATTGTAGTCATTGTAGGGGATGGCCCCCTCACCCCAGCCCTCTCCCTCCAGGGGAGAGGGAGAAAAGCCGGACGGACAACCACAGGGGGTTGTCCTGCGTTGTTGCGCTATTCCATTAACAGGGACCCGTGGTGGTGGATCATTTTCCAGCCTTCGTCGATGCGTTCAAACAGATTGGTCGCCACGACCCGGCTGTTTTGAGTGTTATCGGCGTGCCGGCTTGAAATATTTTCGGTACAAATCACCCAGGCCACGTCGCCGGCGACTTGCACTTGCAATTCCGTGAGGGAAAATCCCATGGAAAACACGTTATTGAAAATGACGACCCAGGAATCCCGAACCATCGGCCAACCAACCCGCATGCTCCAGCCGGGATGAATGCACGTAACGTATTCCTGATGCGCCCACACCTTATCCATTTCTCCGATGTCCAAGTTTTCGAAAGCCCGGTAAAACGCCTCGTTGGCTAACGTGACTTCCTCAATTCGCTCTTTCAGCATTCGGTTTTATCCTTTATTCAGCGAGAAATTTTTAACTTCTACCCCCCACCGCGTCAGCCGGCGCCTGACGGCTTGGCTTCTGCGACTCCCCCTCAAGGGGGGAGTGATGGTGGGGGCACCGCGTCAGCCTGCGGCTTGGCTTCTGCGACTCCCCCTCAAGGGGGGGAGTGATGGTAGGAGATGGCCTCTGTGCCGTCCCCAAAATCATCATCCCATGCGGGCAGGGATTGAGCAACCCCCTATGTCCCTGAAGAGCGGTTGACCAGCCAGACTCCGCCCAGGACGAATCCGATGCCAAGCATTTTGATCAGATCCAACGATTCTCCCAGAATGACGAACGACAATAACAAGGCAGACACGGGAATCAGATTGGTAAAGACCCCGGCCCGTGAGGGACCGATACCGGATACCCCGTAAAGCCAGGCTTGCTGGCCAAGCGCGGTGGCAAACACGATGACGTAGAGCAACGCCGCCCAACCGGAGGAAGGAATGCTTTCGACGCCTGCTTCCAACACCTGGGGATCTATCCACAGCAACGGAATTTGAAACACGATCGAGATGAGAAGCGTCGTCCAATTTACCGTCAGCGGCGACAACCCCTCCATCATCCAGCGGCTGCCGATGGTGTATAAGGCCCAGCTTATCAGGGCCAGAACGACCAACCCGCCGCCCAGCACAGGGTCCGCTCCGCCATCGGTCGTGGCATGACTGCCCGATACCAGGGCCACGCCGATAAATGACACGGCACACCCGACCCAGACCCGGCTAAACGGGATATCCCGCAACATCAGGGAGGACAGAAAGGCTGTAATGGCCGGGCTGGCCCCGATGATCACCCCGGCGGCTCCGGCCCCGATATGCTTGAGCCCATACAAGATCAGCAGGTGATTTCCAAGCACGCCAAGTCCCAAGGCCGTGAGGACACCGAGGTCCCGCATGGTCAAGCGCGTTCCGGATTGTTCCTGCCACCACCACAACGGAACAAGAATGCACAACGCGCCAAGGCCGCGAAATACGGACACTTCCACGGCTGAAAAGGCACCCAGCGCCACTTTCTGTGCCACCACAGACCCGCCCCACACGACCGAAGCCGTGAGCAATGCGGCATAGGCCCCTGATTTGGAAGGGCTACTCAATGCTCGCCTCCCGAATACGTTTCTCTGTACAATACGACTTGACCCGATGCAGGCAAGCGTGAACAGAAAAAAATGTTCCTCTGGTCTTTGTATGAAAATAACTCGAATTTATCATTCCTGTTTTCACCTTCCGTCATTCCTGCGAAAGCAGGAATCCAGCGTCTTTATCTTCACAAAGGAAAAGCAAAGACGCTGGATTCTCGATTAAAGATGTCGAGAATGACAGATAAGAGAAAACCCTGGATCCCCGATCAAGTCGGGGATGACAGATTGGAGAGAGGTGTCCCATTTTCTTCTCTTGGCGTGCAGCCGGCAAACCCGCATCTGTCATTTCTCTGAATCAGATATGAATCACGATCATTCCCTGAACTCATCATCCTCTTCATTTTCTCTCTTTGAGAACTGTCCCGAGAGCGGGCACCTGCTTCAGGCGGGCCATATCCACGTGTGGCGGGCGATTGTAGACGTACCCTTGACCCGTCTTCAAGTGTACCAGGAAACCCTGAGTCCCGGCGAACAGGAACGTGCGCAACGGTTTAAAGGTTCCCAACACCGGCGACGCTTCACCGCGGCACGAGGCATCCTGCGCCATATTCTTGCCCGCTACCTCCGGCGGTCGCCCCGTGACATCCATTTTGAATCGGGTCCATTCGGGAAACCATTCTTGCAAGACCCTGCGGGGCAATCGCTGCATTTCAACGTGTCTCATTCCCGGCAGTGGGCCGTCTATGCCGTTTCCCGCAATCTCGAAGTCGGCATCGATCTTGAAGAAGACCGGGATTCCCTGGATTATGCAGGGCTTGCCGAACGCATTTGCAGCCCTGAAGAATTTACGGTTTTTCAGAACCTCTCCCAAGCCGAACAACGGGCGGCGTTTTTCCGGTGTTGGACCCGGAAAGAGGCCTTTGTCAAAGCACTGGGACACGGCTTCTCCTTTCCCCTGCAAAACGTGACGGTGACCTTCACCTCCGATGACCCGCCGCGAATCTTGAACCCCCAACTCAACCCTTCGAGGACAGGCTCACCCCCAGAGGATTGGTCGCTTTTTAATCTCCCCTTGGGACAAGGATTCTTGGGAGCCTTGGCGGTCGCAGGAAAGCCCTCCCTGATCCGGGGCTGGGACTATCGTCCCGAAGAATAACGGGCCGTTGTCCTGCTCCTCTTGGGCAGCACCCATTCGTTGCCCATTACCCCCTCACCCCAGCCCTCTCCCACGTGGGGAGAGGAGGTTGTGGGAAGGGAGCGTAGGCAATGGCCACAAACGATAAGCGGGGCAGTCCAAACGGCTTATGGGTATAGGGCTTCTGTCCCGTTGACTACGCCATTCACGGGTGCCTAGAATGTAGAGTCTTCATTACTGAGAGATCAAAGATTCTTGCTGGTTTGATACAAGGAGGGACGTATGTCGTTATTGATAACGGAAGAATGTATTAATTGCGGAGCATGCCTCCCCGAATGCCCGAATGAGGCGATCTTCGAAACCCGGAGTGCAGCGGAAGAAAAAGGGTATGAGGTGGGTGAAGGACAAGGCGAGGGTGATACGGTATACGTGATTACCCATCAACGCTGCACGGAATGCGTCGGGCATTTTGACGAACCGCAATGCGCGGCCGTCTGTCCGGTCGATGACTGCTGCATTTCCGATCCGGAAGTCCCCGAAACCACCGAGGTCTTGCTCGAAAAAGCGAGAACCTTGAACCCCGATAAAGAGATCGACCCTGAGAAGGTGTGGAGCGGCGTACGAAACTAGGGATGAAATGCCCCGTCCTCGTATGAAGACGGGGCGTCGTGTTTCTCCCCTCGGGCCAACTTTTTTCGCCTTCTCGCCGTTACACTTTCTCGAAATCCGCAACTCGTACGGAAACGAACTTGGAAACGCCGGGTTCTTCCATGGTGACCCCGAACAGTGAATCGGCAACTTCCATGGTGCGTTTATTGTGAGTGATCACGAGAAACTGTGAGAGCGGGGTTAATTGAGGGAGAAATCGAGCGAACCGAACCACGTTCGGTTCATCCAATGGGGCGTCGACCTCGTCCAAAATGCAAAAGGGCGACGGCTTTGTCAGAAAACTGGCAAACAGCAAGGCCAACACGGTCAAGGTTTTTTCTCCGCCGGATAACATCGTCAGGTTCCTGAGGCGTTTCCCGGGCGGCTGGGCGATAATATCGACGCCAGGCTCCTGACAGGGATCTTCTTCGTCTTCTCCGGTCTCCGGATGCACTAATACCAGTTCCGCCTGTCCTCCGGCAAAAAAGGCCGAAAAAACTTCCCCGAATTTTTCCTGGACAGCTTCAAACGTCTGCTGAAACATTCGATTCGTCGTTCGATTGAGGCGTTCGATGATTTCCTGCAGCGAGCTGATCGATTCCGACAAGTCCGCTTCCTGTTCACGAAGAAACCTGTCTCGCTCTTCCAATTCCCGGTGCTCATCGATCGCAGCCAAATTCAACGCCCCCATGCGATCCATCCTGGTCCTGATCGTCTGCAACCGTTCTCTCCAAGTCTCGGGTTCCTCACCCTCGGTGTCATTTGAAACGTCGGGCTGAGGTATTCCGGGGTCACACACGTCCATGGATTCCCCATAGGTGCCGGTCAGGGCTTCCTCGATGGTTTGCATCCGCGTCCGGATCTCAGCAAGTTGGACGTCAAATTCCCGTCTTGTTTCCTTGGTCGAAGAAGACTGCTTTCGATTCTCATTGAGACCCTGTTCCTGCTCCCGAGTCCGTTGCAGACCGTTCGCATGACGATCTTCGACCTCGCGAAGTTCACCCTGCAACGTCGTTTTTCTGGTTTCCAATTCCTGAAACGTCGCATCCGCGCGACGGCGTTCCTCCTGGCTCTTTCCAGCTTGAACCTGCAGGGATTCGATCTGCCCGGCAAGACTCGCAAGTCGCGCCCGACGGCTGCAATCCTCCTCTTGTAACCGTTCCAGATCCGCACGGGCGCGTTCGTGACGTTCCCGATACGTGGTGAGGGTCAATCGCGTCTCCGTCAAGCGGTCATAGAGTACGCGTATGGCTTCGTCCGCGTCCCGGAGCTGCGTGGTGGATTCCTCAAGCCGTGCTTCTTCTTCGCCGTGTTGTCGCGCAATTTCTCCGAGCCGCGTTTGAGCCAGACGTTCGTGCTCTTGAACCCGGGCGAGTTCCGCTTGACAGGCTTCCAATTCCGTCTGATTCGCATCCAATCGCCGCTCAAAATCGTGCAAGCGACCCGTTAAGCCGGAGCGTTTCTGCTCAACCACGAGTTGCTGCATTTCGGATTCTTTCAGGGAGGCTTCAAGAGTTTCGAGTTGTTGCTTGTTTGTCTCTGCCCGTTCCTGGACGGTCCGGCGTTGGCCGTCAAACCCGGCGATGCGTTGGTCCATTGAGGCCAATTCCTGTTCCAACACCTGCACTTCGCGTCGTCGTTGAAGCAACCCGCTTGCCTCACCGGAGGACCCGCCGGTCACGATGCCCCGGGGATCAATGACTTCTCCGGTTTTCGTCACCAACAGCAGAAACCCGAGGTCGGATTCAGAAACGCACGTCATCGCCGACAGACCATGTTCGAGCGTATCAAACAATACCACCCGGCCCAAAAGACTCTCCAACGCGCCTTGAAGGTCGTCGGGGACGGTAACCAAGTCGACCGCCCGGCCCAACACCCCGTTCGCCTGTTGCAAGTCAGGCCACGACGCCGGAGACGAAGAGGAACCAGGGGTTTGTGCGGTGACAAACGTCCCACGACCCCAGCCCCGTTCCGTGACGACCGCAAGTGCTTGCATCACGTCTTCGACCCCGCGTACAACCCAGGCGCGAATATGCTCTCCCAAGACCGACTCGATGGCGACTTCATATTCCTGCGGTACCTTCAACCGTTCAGCGAACACTTCCATGACACCTTGACACATCCGTCGCAAGGAAAGGGCGTTCCCTTCCTGGCCTTGCCGACCCCCCAACTCTTCCCGAAGCACGGCTTGTAGGGCTTGCAACCGCGATTTGGCGGCTGCCCGGCCGGTTTGCTCCTGAACCCGTTGTTGATCGACCTCTCGAATCTGTTCTTCAATTTCCAATCTCTCGGCTGACAGGTTTTCTTGTTTCTCGCGGTCAGCGGTCAATTGCCGGGCGACGTGTTCTGAGAGCACGGTTTGCTCGGCCAAGGCAGATTCGGCCTTCGCTCGTTCCTGCCCGCAATGAGCTTGATCGCCTTCCACGTCTTGAAGGCGCGTTCCCAGTTCCCGTTGCCTGATACCGAGATTTGCCAACTGCGCTTCGGTTTGAGAACGTTCAACCGCAAGATCGAACAGGCGTTGCCGGATTTCCCCGGTCCGGGTCTGTAACGCCGTCCGCTGTTTGCCTTGCCGCTGCTCTTCCGTCTCCAATTCCGTCAATCGTCCGGTCACCTCAGCCTTGTCGCCTTCCGCGCGTTGCACCTGCTCCTGAAGGCTCTCGATACTCGTCGTGGCTTCCTCGGCCACCGCGCAGAGACGCGTCTGTTCTTCCACTGCCTGCGTTCGTTGCTGGTCAAACAAGTCGGCTCGATTGCGCTCCACTTCCATGGTCGTGAGAGCTTGCCCAATGCCGTGCTCCAATTGTCGAAGCTCCTCCTGCAGACGGCTGGCGAGCTCCCCGTCGCGGAGCAGCGCCGATTTGGCCTCCTCGTACGACGCCGTCAGGCGAGCTTCTTCGGCCATGAGTTCGGCCTCGCGCGACTCTAACCGGGCGAGTTCGGATTCCACGTGCATCCGCTGCCGATGCAGGCTTTCAAAATCGTGTTTCAGGAGCCGGATTTCGAGGGTGCGGGATTCTTCTTGCAGCTTCCGATAGTGCTCGGCCTGTTGCGCCTGGAGTTTCAAGGTCCGCAGTTGTTTTTCCACTTCGGCAATAATGTCCCGTACGCGAGCCAGGTTCTGTTGTGTGGTTTTGAGTTTGTTCAGGGCTTCCGTCTTTTGTTTCTTGAAGCGACCGATTCCCGCGGTTTCCTCGATGAACGTGCGGCGGTCTTGCGGAGACCCGGAGAGGATGTGATCGATATTGCCCTGCTCGATCACCGTATGCCCCTTGGCGCCGGCCCTCGCTTCCAAAAAGAGAACGCGGATGTCTTTCAGCCGGCAGGGGATTTTATTGATGGAATATTCGCTTTCCCCGTCACGGTACAACCGGCGCGTGACCATGAGCTCTTTGTTCCCCGGCAAGGACTCCATCACACCGGCCACGGCCTCCAGTTCCTGATTCGTCACGTCGCTGACGACCAGTGAGACTTCCGCCAAGCCCAATGGTTTACGGGATTCCGTCCCATTGAAGATGACGTCTTCCATGCGTTCACTACGCAGAGCTTTGGTGCTTTGCTCACCCAGGACCCATAAAATGGCATCCACAATGTTGCTTTTCCCGACTCCGTTAGGCCCCACCACCGCGGTAATACCTTGAGGGAAGTCGAGTCGAGCTTCGGGAAAGGATTTGAATCCGGAAACCAGGAGGGATTTCAACTTCATGAGAGACTCTTAGCGGAAAGGGGTGATGGGGCAAACGGACTCGTGGCGATACTGTACCACAGAAGAGAAAAAAATCAAGGATTTTACACTAAATAATGTGGGGCTTTGTGGAATGCCGTGTATATGTTGTGGGTTTAAGGGTATAGCCTGTGAGTTTCCTGTAGGGAACCCCTGATTAAGTGTGATAGCGGGATGCAGGGCAAGGCGTCCCGGAGCGAAACCCGAAGCTTATCAGAGAGATAGGTGAGGGTTGAGCGAGGACACAACGCAGCCATGCGCCCGATAGTGCACTTCATCAGAGGTTCCGTAGATATAGAAAACGGCTGGAACCCGGACTAGACGAGGGCCCTCTGTTTTCGGTTTTCTCCGGGCATCATCAGCTCTCTGGGAAGCAGAAATTCGATGTCTTCTTCAACGACCGTCAACTCTTCGACTTCCTGGGCTCCGACTCCTTTGAGATACGCCACCACCTGACTAACGAGAATCTCGGGTGCGGAGGCTCCGGCTGTGACCCCAATGGCTTCCACGTCCTTGAGCCACTCAAGCCGGATATCTTCGTAGGAATCAATGAGATAGGCGGGAACCGCGAATCGTTCGGCCAATTCACGAAGTCTGTTGGAATTTGAACTGTTGGTAGATCCGATGACCAGGATCAAATCGACGAATTTGGCCAACTCTTTCACGGCGTTTTGCCGATTTTGCGTGGCATAACAGATGTCTTCCTGATGCGGACCTTTGATGCCCGGAAATCGCCGGTTGAGTGCTTCGACGATTTCACTGCATTCATCCACGCTCAACGTCGTTTGTGTGACGTAGGACAGATGTTCTTTATTTGCAACATTGAGCTTTTCCACGTCTTCGACCGAAGAGACCAGATGAAATTTGTCCGGAACCTGTCCCAGGGTACCCACAACCTCGGGATGGTCGGCATGGCCGATGAGAATGAGTTCGTAATTGTTGCTGTAGTCGCGATGGACTTCATTGTGAACCTTGATCACCAGGGGACACGTTGCATCGATGACTTTCAGGTTGCGCCGCCGCGCTTCTTCCCACACCTGTTGGGCCACGCCATGGGCACTGAAGATCACCTGTGCTCCGTCCGGGACTTCATCCAGTTCCTCTACGAATACCGCCCCCCGTTTGCGAAGAGAATTGACGACGTGCCGGCTGTGGACGATTTCATGTCGCACGTAAATCGGAGCGCCGTATCGTTTCAGCGACAATTCGACGATCTCGATTGCCCTGTCAACGCCGGCGCAAAACCCACGTGGATTGGCCAAATAGATCTTTTTCACTCTGACCCCCCAGTCACCGGAAAAACGGGCTGAAATGCTCGTCGCCCCAAACGTCAATCGACATTATGACATAAACTGAACATTCGTCAACTCAGGAACGGCCCTGGCCGTTGACACTCATCAGGAACCTCTCATTTAAAATGAGAGGTTCCTTTACCATCGAATCAAGGCCGTACCCCACGTCAATCCTCCGCCAAACGCTCCAAGCAGAATCAGGTCGCCCTCCTGAAATTTCCCCTGTCGGTACGCCCAATCCAAGGCCATCGGCAAGGAGGCCGACGACGTATTCCCGACCCGGTCAACAATTGAAACCATTTGATCCTGATGCACACCCAAACGCTTTGCGATGGTGTGAAGCATCCGGCCATTGGCCTGATGCGTAATCACCTGTTTGACCTCGGACAGGCTCGTCCCCGTCTCACGAAGGATCGCCTTGATTGCCTCCGTCAGCCGTTTGACGGCCACGCGATAGACCGCCCCGCCCTGCAACTGAATGCTGTGTTGATGATTTCGAATAGTTTCCTGACTCATGGGATGCCGCGATCCTCCTGCTGGAATCGTGATCAGGTCATGGCAGGCGCCGTCCGAATAGAGTCGAACAGCCATAATTCCTACACCCTGACTGTGATTCGATGATTCTTCCCGGGTCACCACTACCGCCCCGGCGCCATCGCCAAAGAGGAGTCCACTCGCAGGCTGGGATTTATGGAGAGAGCGGGATTTGATCTCAGCCGCCACCACCAAACAATTTCGAAATTGCCTTGACCGGATAAAAGCATCGGCCATGGATAGGCCATAAAGAAATCCACTGCATGATGCTGCAAGATCAAAGGCCGCAACGCGACGCATGCCCAGCCGTTCCTGAAGCGCACATGCCGTCGACGGAAACAGAGTATCAGGAGAAGTGGTCGATACCAGAATTGCATCCACCGCCTCACTCGACAGCCCCGAGGATTCCAGGGCTTGTCGAGCCGCGCGTTCAGCCAAGTGCGAACAGGTTTCGTCGGCCTGGCTCCAATGCCGGGCCCGTATCCCGGTGACCTTAAAGACGTCATGACCCTCAAGAGCAAATTGCGTTGCCACATCCTCGTTCGTCACTCGACGTTCCGGCACGTAAGAACCTGTCCCACGAATTCGACTGGTATGGGAATGAGCCATTGACCGTTACTCGCGCCCCCCTTTCCGTGAACCTTGGGAACCTCTGATTAAGTGTGATAGCGGGATGCAGGGCAAGGCGTCCCGGAGCGAAACCCGAAGCTTATCAGGGAGATAGGTGAGGGTTGAGCGAGGACACAACGCAGCCCTGCGCCCGATAGTGCGATAAATCAGAGGTTCCCTTGTTCTCACGTTCGGAACACTGTTATACTTGAAGGCCAACGTGAATCTTCCAACAAATTCAACGGAGATGCCGCACGTGTTTCGCCATCCGATCGCGACGTTGGTCGTGGCCCTGACCCTGACCAGTTGTCTTACCTTGGGCTGTTCAATGTTCTCGGACGATGAAGCCCCTTCCCCTACTGCCGGTGCCGACAGAACCGATGCCCAGATTTTTGTCGGAGATACCATCGAAATGAACTATGATCCCAACGTCATTTTGAAACGGGCGGAATCATTTCATGAGCAAGAGGGATACGCGGAAGCAATCGTCGAATATCAACATTTTCTGGAACTGCATCGCAATCACATCCTGGCCCCTTACGCGCAATACCGGCTGGCTCTCAGCCATTTCAAAATGATTCAAACGATTGACAGGGACATGACGCCCGTCAAAAAGGCTCGGGAAGAATTTCGGAAACTCATTGACGAGTTCCCCGCAAGCCAATACGAAGCGGAGGCATGGGTCAAGATTAAAGAATGCAAAGGACTCCTCGCCAAAAACCATTTATTCGTGGGAACGTTCTATTATAAGAGAAACCAATACTTGGCCGCGGCAAGACGGTTCGAAAAAATTATCGACCTCTATCCCTCCATGGAGGAGGCCGTCGAGGCCAAACTGCAATTGGCCAAAACGTACCAGAAGTTAGGGGCGATGAAATGGGCACGCGATTGGGCGGTGAACTTGATTCAACAACATCCTCGGCATAAATTACGGGCAGACGGGCACAAGTTGCTGGCGACACTGCAAGACGAAAATCCCAATATTATGACGGCAGCCCGACCGCGTCGTTCCTTCAACGCAACCGTATCGAGCCCCGGATTCCTCCCCACGACCCCGGCAGAGACCGCATTCAATGGAACCGCTTCGCGGGGATCACGACCCGCGTCAACCATGACCGACTGCCCTTTGGGATCCTGGTGCGGCACCACGGGCATGTCCCTTTCCAATGCCTTGGCACCCAATCCTCCCGTGGCCCCATCTGTGACGTGTCGTCCCGGCACCTGGTGCCAATAAACTTCCCGCTCCTTCATTTTTGTTATGGGAATTATGTATTTAATTTGGCAAGATTGTTAGCAGTCGTAGGTCGGGTTAGCCGAACAGGCGTAACCCGACATCGCAGGCCCTCGTCGGATTACGCTCCGCTAATCCGACCTACGTTTTTTGTAGCGGCCGTATCTTATGCGGCCAAGGAGAAGCGCCATAAGATGGCGCGGCTACAATATGTTATTGTAGGGGACAGCCGGAGACTGCCCTGAGCGAAGGCGAAGGGTGACGTCCCGGATTATCTGTCTTAGTGCCAGACCGTAGGTCGTCGTAGCGTAACCCGACAATCCGTATTCCCCCTCACCCCAGCCCTCTCCCGCACGGGGGAAAGGGTGAAAAAATCCCGACGGACAAATACAGGGGTTGTCTCTACCTTTGCGCGGACTACTGTCCGATATACCACCCGATACCGTTGCGTTCGAGAAAACTCGTCAGGCGTGACAGGGAATCGACGTAAATCATCACGCCGACCAGGATCAGGCAGGCGCCACTGGCGAGAGAAACTCCGTGGAGGTAGTGCCTGGCCTTTTGAAAATAGTTGAGGAAGCGATCGACGCTGAAGGCGGTGACAAAAAACGGTATTCCTAATCCCAAGGAATAGGACGCCAAGAGCAAAATGCCCAACTGCATTGATTCCGTGGTACTCGCATAGGCTAAAATCGCCCCCAGAATGGGCCCGACGCAGGGCGTCCACGCCGCGGCGAAGGCCGTCCCGATCAGGAACGACCCGACGTATCCCATGGGCCGGCTGCCGAACGAGAAAAGACGGCGCTCGGTCATCATCACGTTCCACTTGAGCAGACCCAACAGGTAGAGCCCGAACACAATAATGACCACGGCTCCGATTTTCCTGATGAGATCCTGATATTCATACAGCAGTTGCCCGACGAAACTGGCGGATGCGCCGAACGCAATGAACACGGAAGAAAAGCCCGTCACAAACAAGAGCGAATTCAGGATAATGGCTTTGCGAAAACGCTGCCGCTCGGACGCATCCACCAACTGCTCCAGGGAAAGGCCGGTAATATAGGAGACGTAAGAAGGGACCAACGGCAACACACAAGGCGAGATGAAGGACAGAAAGCCCGCGCTGAAAGCTGCAAACAGGGAAATGGGGTTCATCGCGTCGATCATCGCGTTACGACTCCCGGAGAAGGCCGCGGATCAATTCACGCGCCTCCTCACTGTTCCAGTCCCGCGCTCCGAAGACGCGTTGGGTCAACGTGCCGTTTCGATCGATTAAGAAACTCATGGGCAGAGTGCGGACGCCGTAACTTCCACTCACCTGGTAATCCGAATCGTGCAGGATCGGAAAGGTCAGCCCTTGGGCTTCGACAAACGGCCGGGTCACGATACTCCCCTGCGGGTCGGAAGAGATCGCAAGGATAGCAAAGCCTTCGTTCTTCAAATCCTGATATACGTGTTCCATGCTCGGCATTTCGACACGGCACGGGCCACACCACGTCGCCCAAAAGTTCAGCAGTACCACCTTGCCGCGATAGTCCGGAAGCGCCTGCCAGTTCCCTTGCAAGTCAATGAGTTGAAAATCAGGAGCCTGAGACCCCATGTCCGGCGGGGCCCAGCGAACGGCAACGGGTTTCACCGAAGGGTGTTCTTGACGCTCATCCGAATACCCTGAATCACAGGCCGCCCCCAATGCAACAAACCACAACGCCAGGGAGCAGATCACGACCTGTTTCCAGAAGCACGCCACCTTTTTGTCCACAGTATTGATCCAGGCAGTCACCGCTATCCTATTGTATATCATACACTGAACCAGCCTGTTTCTTGCACGAACACGTCTACCCGACCGGATTTCATCTTATTCGGGAATTCCCGAAACCGTCAACCGGTCAGGACGAATGTGACCAGCTTACCCTCTCGATACGAGTCCCTATGTGGACACGGGCCTGACCATTCAGTATAGTGCCT
Source organism: Nitrospira sp. SB0677_bin_15 (assembly GCA_009842645.1). Taxonomy (GTDB): domain Bacteria; phylum Nitrospirota; class Nitrospiria; order Nitrospirales; family UBA8639; genus Bin75. Next base: position 22,650 of record VYFB01000110.1, read on the forward strand.
TGTTGAGACAACTTGGACAGGTTGTCCGACATGGTAACCGCTGGGCGCGTCCTTTCCCTGATTTTCCCTAACCGCCGTCAACGACGTACTTCCTTTCCATGATTGCTTGTCACGGCATCGGTAAAGCCTACGGACATTTCCAGGTTTTACACGACGTGAACCTGACCATCGCGGAAGGCGAATGTTTTGCCCTGTTCGGACCAAATGGTTCCGGCAAGACCACGTTATTGAAGGTTCTGGCCACGCTTGAACGGCCCAGTACGGGGCATTTTGAAATACTCGGCATGCACGGGCTCAAGGACAAAGAGGCCATTCGCGCCAACCTGATGTTTTTAGCCCACGGCACGCATTTGTACGATGAATTAAATGCCAAGGAAAATCTAGCGTTTGCCCTCGCACTACGGGGACGCCATCCCACCGACCGGGAAATGAAGCGCGCGTTGGACCGCGTGGCTATCGGCGCCTTTGCCGATATGAAGGTCCGGCACTATTCCGCCGGGATGAAGAAACGGTTGGCCCTAGCCAAAACCATGTTGGCAAAACCCAAAATCCTCTTGCTGGACGAGCCATTTACCGCACTGGATACGGCCGGGACCGAAATCCTGCGGGAATACGTTCGGGAACGCCTCTCGGACAACGGCACCGTACTCCTGTCCACGCACGATTACGACAAAACTCGTCCGATTGCCGGCCGGGCCGGCATCCTGCGGCATGGGGCGTTGCAGGAAACGGCTATCGAGGAGTTGAAGCCAGATGACCTCGTTTAACGTCATCCGCTGGATCGTATGGAAGGATTTCGTCACCGAGCTGCGAAGCCGGGAGACGATCTCCTCCATGGTGTTCTTTGCTCTCATTGTCATCCTGATCTTCAGCTTCAGCTTTTCCATGGACCAGCAAGCCGCGCGCGAAGTCATTGCGGGGATCATGTGGGTTGCCTTTGCCTTTACCGGAATCATCGGGTTGGGCAAGTCGTTTTCCACGGAGCTGCAGAATGATTGCCTGGAGGCCCTCCAGATGGTGCCGGAAGCAAAAGGGGCCATCTATCTTGGCAAGGTCGCGGCGAACTTCGCATTCATGTTCGTGGTAGAAATCCTTTTATTTCCGATGTTTGTGATCCTTTTCAATTTGGAGGTCGTTGAAGAGATTTCACTCCTTCTGTTAGTATTTTTCTTGGCAACCGTGGGACTTTCCGCCATTGGGACGCTGTTTTCGGCTCTGACGGTGCAAATTCGGGCGCGTGAAGTCATGCTCCCGATCCTCCTCCTTCCCCTGGTGGTTCCCGTGATGATCGCTGCGGTCGAAGCCACGAAAGGCACCCTCAACGGGGACCCACTAGCCATGTATGAACAGTGGCTGGAGCTTCTTGTGATATACGACGTGGTCTTTACGGTCGTCTCGTTTTGGATGTTCGAGTTTGTCATGGATTCATAAGGAACGATGACCATTCACCGGGTTATCCGCAAAGTCCAACGGTTTGAAGGCTGGTTCGGAGGAGGCGCCGTCCTGTGCCTGATAGCCGGTCTCTACCTGGGGCTCATCGGATCACCCCCGGATTATTATCAGGGCGAAGTGGTGCGGATCATGTATATCCACGTGCCTCTCGCCCATACGTCCCTGCTCGGGTATACCGTATTGGCGGTGGGCAGCCTCTGGTACTTGTGGAAACGCGACCCGATTGTAGACAACATGTGTCAGGCCGTGGCAGCACTCAGCGCCGTGTTTACCGCGCTTGCGCTGGGGACCGGCATGATTTGGGGCAAGCCGACGTGGGACACGTGGTGGACGTGGGATGCCCGCCTGACTTCCTTTACAGTGCTCTTGTTGATTTTGATCGGTTATCTCATGCTGCGAACCTTCGTCGACGATCCCGAAAAGGAAGCGCGCTACGGCGCCATCCTCGCTATTGTCGGGTTCGTCGATCTCCCGATCATTCATTTTTCCGTGGAATGGTGGCGAACCCTGCATCAGCCGCAATCCATTTCCATGCGCGGGGTGAGCATTTCTTCGGGCCTGCTCGTGCCCTTGTTGTTCATGAGCGTCGGCATGTCCTTGCTGTTTTCGTACATGTTGATGGTCCGCACGCAGTTACTCTATCTCGATCGCTTGCTGCACGCGAAAAAAGGCCGCCTCTTGAGCCAGTTTCACCTGTCGAAATCCGATTCATGACGAATTTGCACATACGATGGGGCGGCGTGTGCATTGTCGCAACCGTGTTAATCGTGCTCACCTATCACCACTATCGGGACAACCTGGCGAGCCTTGCTCCGCGACAGGTCAAGCAGGAAGCTCCCGCGGGTGACATCCGGGTCCTGGGCATGGTGCAAGGCGGCACACTTGAAACCCACGGAGTTGGGAAAGCCGCGTTCACCCTGCTTGGAGAAAGCGCCTCGCTTCCGGTGCAGTATGAAGGCCCGCCACCGGATAACCTGCGGGAACTCAAGGTCCTGATCCTGATCGGGAGGTGGAACGCGGCCACGCAGATATTCGAAGCCCGCGACATCGGGATCGTGCCGAACTATGGATTCATCGCCGGCGCCTATCTCTTGGGCCTCTTGCCGTTGGCGCTGTTGCTGTTCGCCATGAACCGGCGAGTCCACTGCTTGTACGAAGAAATCAAAGCCTCCAAACTGTACGAGGAAGAGTGACGAACTTCACCCTCACCCCAGCCCTCTCCCGTCAAGGGAGAGGGAGAAAGAGATTAGCTCTCTTCCGAGTCTCCTCTCCCGTCAAGAGAGAGGGGGGAGCGATTAGCTCTCTTCCGAGTCTCCTCTCCCTTGATGGGAGAGGATTAAGGTGAGGGTGAAGGGATAAGATGTAAAGGGAACATGATGATCGGCAAGAAAAAAGTCAGTATGATAGTCAGTATGCTATTGGTCGGCGGAGCCTTGGCTTACCTTGCCCTGGGGAATTTCGGGGAGAACGTGGTATACTTTTTTACCCCCTCCGAAGTGAAGGCCTTTTCCTCTGACTATTATCAAAAAAAGGTGCGCGTGGGCGGCATGGTCGTCGAAGGGAGCATGGAAGCATATCCCGATCGACTGGGATTGACTTTTCAGTTGACCGATGGAGAGGCGACGATTCCCGTTACATTTGAAGGCATCCCGCCGGACCTGTTTAAGGAAGGCCAGGGCGCCGTGGTCGAGGGGTATTGGACCGGCGAGCACCGGTTCGAATCCAACCTGATCATGGCCAAACATTCCGAAGATTACATGCCCATCGAATTGAAACGCGCGGGCGTGGAACTGCCACGCAAGGATTTCATGAAATCGCTGGTGAAATAAATCCACCCTCACCCCAGCCCTCTCCCGTCAAGGGAGAGGGGGAAAGAGACTAGCTCTCTTCCGAATCTCCTCTCCCTTGACGGGAGAGGATAGAGGTGAGGGTGGACTGTCGGTGATCCTCCCATGATCATTGAAATCGGACATTTTTCCGCTGTCATCGCGTTAGTGCTGGCCGTGTTCGGGATTGCGTCGTCCGGTCTGGCGCTCCGGACGCACAACGCGGACTGGGTCCGCGCCGGACGCATGGCCCTGACACTCATTTTCATTCTGCTGGCCGTGGGCATGGCCGCGCTGATTTATTCGTTTCTCGCACGTGACTTTTCCGTGAACTACGTTGCCACCAATTCGAATTCGCAACTCCCCTTGTTTTACACCATTGCGGCCGTCTGGGGCGGGCACGAAGGCTCGCTCCTGTTGTGGGTCTTCATCCTGTCCACGTTCAGCACGATTGCCGTGTGGCTCCATTGGCGAACCCAGCCGGCCATCATGCCGTACCTCATCGGCATGGAATGCCTGGTCATCCTGGGCTTCCTGCTTTTGATTCTTTTTCTCTCGAGCCCCTTCGACCGGCTGATCCCCGCACCACCGGACGGTAAGGACCTGAACCCGTTGCTCCAGGACCCGGCCATGGTCATGCACCCGCCGATGCTGTACATGGGCTACGTCGGGTTTTCCATTCCCTTTTCCTTTGCCATGGCGGCGCTGCTCTCCGGCCGGCTGGGCGAGGAATGGATCAAGGTGACTCAACGATGGACGATCTTCGCGTGGGTATGCCTGACCACGGGCATTCTCCTGGGCGGCTACTGGGCCTATTATGAACTGGGCTGGGGTGGCTACTGGGGATGGGACCCGGTGGAGAATGCCTCGTTTATGCCGTGGCTGGTTGGAACCGCCTTCCTGCATTCCGTCATGGTTCAGGAAAAGCGGAAGATGTTCAAGGTCTGGAACCTGTTTCTCATCATCGTCACGTTCTCCCTTTCGCTGATCGGCACCTTCCTAGTGCGTAGCGGGGTTCTCACGTCGGTCCATACGTTTGCCACTGATCCGGAACGGGGTTTATACATCCTGATATTCGTGACCACGATCATCGGCATTGCCTTCGGGTCCCTGATGCTGCGAGCCAACAAACTGAAGAGTCAGATCGAAATGGACTCCATGGTGTCACGGGAGTCAGTGTTTCTCTTCAATAACCTGTTCTTCCTGGTGGCGACGGCTACCGTCTTTCTCGGCACCCTGTACCCACTCATGATTGAGACCTGGCAGGGCGCGAAGGTCACTGTGGGACCGCCGTATTACAACGCAGTGTTTATGCCGATCGCGCTGGGGCTCCTGTTTCTGATGGGAGTTGGACCCTATATTCCGTGGCGCAAGGCCTCCCGCGCCAGTTTACAGAAAAATTTTCTGGTCCCGACCGGCGTTGGACTGGTCTCCACTGTCGTACTATTCGCCATCGGCATCCGCAGTGTCTTTGCCTTGACCGGCGCGTTTGTCGTGGGCTTTTCAGGTGCGGCCATCTTTATCGACTTCGGCAAGATTTCCTCGCTGTACGCCCGCCGGGAGTCCATCAACCTGCTGAAAGGTTTTCTGTCGGCTTTCACGGCCAATCAGCGCCGCTATTCGGGTCTTGTGACCCACGTGGGCGTGTTGGTCCTGGTCATCGGCATCATTGCTTCGACCGTGTACCAAACCGAGAAGGTGGTGTCGATGCGCGTGGGAGACGAGTTCGTCATCGATGACTATCGGGTGAAACTCAAACGGATTCACGACGTCAAAGGGAAAAACTGGAGCGCGCAGGAAGGCGTGTTTGAAGTGTATGAAGGCGATACGCTGCTCACCAAATTACGCCCCCAGAAGCGCGTGTATGATGCGTCGCAGACCCCGACGACCGAATCCGCGATTTATGCAAAAAACATGGGGCATATTTTTCTCACCATGCCGGACGTGTCCGCAGACGGCGTGGCGGTCGCCAGGGGCGTGATCAATCCCCTGATCCTGTGGGTGTGGGGTGGCGGCGGGATCATGGGACTCGGGGTCTTGCTCAACATTTTCCGCCCACGGAAACGGGATGAATGATGCTCTCTTATTCTACCTCCCCTAACCCCTCCTTACCCTTCGACTTCGCTCAGGGCAGGCAAAGGAGGGGAATTTGATGACTCGTACCACGCAGATCACCATTCTCGTCGTGCTCCTGGCCCTGCTCTCGTTGTTTTACCAGGGACTGTGGGGCGACCCGCGACACATTCCGCCGGTCCTGGTGGACACCCCCGCCCCCGTATTCGAAGGACCCGACGTGGAATCCGGCGAACCGTTGTCCTCGGAACAATACAAAGGCAAGATCATCGTCGTGAACTTCTGGGCCTCCTGGTGTCAGGAATGCAAGGTCGAGCATGAGAACCTGCTGAGACTGTACGAGGAATTCAAAGGCCACCCCGAGTTTGTCATGCTGGGGATCAACTACCAGGATGAGATTCCCAAGGCGCGTGCATATTTGGAACGCTACGGGTCGAGCTTCCCGCACATGCAGGACGTCAAAGGCGCGTTAGCCATCGACTTCGGCGTCTACGGTGTGCCGGAAACCTTCGTCATCGACAGGCAGGGCATCATCCGCCATAAATGGATCGGCCCGATTGTCGATAACGTGTATACGAATCTGACAAAAAACGTACTGACTCCCTTATTGCAAAAGACGGACACCCATTCGATTCGCTCAGGGCAGGCTCCGTTCCAACCCTACGATCAGACTCTTCGACAGGGCTCAGGACCAATGGTTTCTCCCTACGTTCGCCCTGAGCGTAGCGTGAGCGAAATCGAAGGGCGCTCAGGGCAGGCGACCTGAATGTTTCGTCTGATCCCCATTCTGATCCTCCTGTGTTTCGTCTTCCCCGCCGCGGGTTTGGCCAAAGTCGTGGATGAAACACAGGTCGATCAAAAGGTGCGCGAGATTGCCAAGACGCTTCGGTGCACCGTGTGCCAGACCGAAAACATTTGGGAATCGGGCGCGCCCCTGGCCCATCAGATGCGGGAAGCGGTACGGGAACGTGTGATGCAAGGCCAATCCGCCGAGGAAATCCGTGCGTACTTTCACAGCCGCTACGGTGATTACATCATGATGGAACCCCCGAAACAGGGGTTCAATTGGCTGATCTGGTTGGCGCCGTTCCTGTTGCTGTTCGGCGGCGGAGTCCTGCTCTGGAGAGAAGTCAAAGGATGGGTCACGCGCACCCCCGCGCCGCCGCCCCCTCCCGCCCTCGCCGAGACCGCCCGGCGCCGAATCGGGCGCGAAGTGGGCGAAAATCAATGAGCTACCGTGAGCCGTTGCACGCGCCATAGGTGTCGCGG